>DATGEP010000145.1:0-21450 GCA_035310125.1 Ktedonobacterales bacterium | reverse complement strand
GGCGCAGGCGAGCCGCGATGTAAAGCCACACGCAGCAGCTAAGGTAATGAATTCCTCTGGCGTGAACAGTTGCCAGTCCATGTGGTCTTCGCCGCATGGCGCGCCGGTCGCATCGCGGTAGGTCAGCACTGAGTGCCAGCGGGTGCCCTCCATGTATCCATGCGACTCGACCGTCACGCCGTTGATCTGTTGGGACTTGCGGCCCTGGTTGCGCTCAAAGAAGTCGCGGTTGTACATGTCTACGATGAACCGCCCGGAAGGCGTGAGCTTCGTGGCAATCTGGCGCAGCAGCGCGGTGTTCGTCGCCTCATCGAAGTAGCTCAGGCTCTGCCACATGTTGATGACGGCATCGAAGGCGCCGGGGAGCGCGGCGAGGTCGCGCATGTCGCCAAGCACGAATGCCACCTCCTGATGCGCCTCCGTGGTGCGGCGCCTGGCTTCCGCAAGCGCCGCCGCGTCGCGATCGAGTCCCGTTACGGCGTACCCACGCGCGGCCAGCCGCGCGGCATGGCGTCCGTAGCCGCAACACAGGTCCAGCACACGCCGGTAGCTCGGCAGTGGGAGCTGGCGGGCAAGGAAGGCAACATCCTTCTCTGTCCACTCCTCGGTCTGCATGGGCATGAAGAGCTGGAACCAGCGTGGGGAATAGATGTTGGCTGGCATCGTTTCCCATCCCTTTTTTGCCCGTCGCCTTTGGCGAGCATCCCCCGAACGCCGGCTACGAGCGGAGCTTACCGCACGAAGGTGAAGATGCTGGCCGCGCTCAGATTGAGCTGAGTCAGCAGCACACCGAACGCTACCGTCAACGCGAAGATCCCGACGACAGCGACCGCCATCGTGAAAGACACGGCGGAAGCGGTGCTGAGGCGGTCGCGTTTGACCGGTTCGATGGCGTACATGCGCCAGATGACATTGGCGTAATAGACAATCGAGATGGCGCTGTTGATGAGGCCAAGCACCACGAGCCATGTGAGCGCGGACCCTTCCTGCCACGCGCTGAGCAGGATCAGGAGCTTGCTCCAGAAGCCCGCCATCGGGGGCACGCCGGCTAGTGAGAGCAGGCACAGCGCCATGCCGAAGGCGATGAACGGGCTGCGGCGGCCAAAACCGTCGAAGTCGCGGATATTCTCTTTGCCGGTGGCATTCGCCAGGGCGATGATGCCGGTGAACACGCCGATGTTGGTGACGACAAACACCGCCAGGAACGCCAGCATACCCAGATCGCCGACGGACGTGTTGTGGATCATTACCGCGGCGAAGCCGACGAGCAGGTAGCCCGCCTGACCGATACTGCTGTAGGCCATCATGCGCTTGATGTTGGTCTGGAGCAACGCGACGACGTTGCCGATGGTCATCGTCAGCGCGGCGACAATCGCCACCATGATCCACACGTAGTTGCTGGTGGAGGCGATGAGGCCGCCGACGACGAAGACCCGCAGCAGGGCCGCGAAGCCGGCAGCCTTCGAGCCGACGGAGAAAAAGAGTGTAGAAGGCGTCGGAGCGCCTTCGTAGATGTCCGGCGCCCACATATGGAACGGCACCGCTGACACTTTGAAGCCGAATCCGGTGAAGATAAAGACGTCCGCGGCGAGCAGCAGCAGGTTGCCGCTGGCGACGCCCTTAGTGGCGGCGGTGAAGACCTCACCGAGGTCAGTGCTGCCGGTTGCGCCATAGAGTAGCGCCATGCCGTAGAGCAGAATTGCCGAGGACATCGCGCCCAGCAGCACATACTTGATCGCTGCTTCCGCCGAGCGCGTATCCGACCGCGAGAGGCCGGCCAGGATGTAGAGCGGTATGCTAGTCAGCTCGAAGGAGATGTAGATGGAGATGAGCTCGCGAGTGCTACCCATGAGCATCATGCCAGCCACCGAGAAGAGCATGATGACGAAATACTCGCCGATGGTGACGCGCAAGTATTTCTCCACATACCCGACGGAAACCAGCATCACGCCGAAGCCGATCAGGAGGAAGAGGAACTTGAAGAAGATGGCGAATGGGTCTACCACCAGCATGCCGAAAAAGGCCGTGGCGGGATAGCTGCCGAACCAATGAAACGCCAGTGAGAGCGTCAGGACGGTTGGTACTACGAGGCCGCCGATAGCGACCGCCGCAGTGAGTGTGCGCCGCTTGGTCAGCAGGTCCAGCCCCAGCACCACGAAGGCCAGGATGACGACGCTCAGCTCGGGGGAGAGCATCCAAATCTGGGTGCCGGTAATCTGATTGGTGATCATAAGTGCTCCTGCCTAATCGCGTTTCAATGCACCACCGCGACGCCCTGCACCGTGTGAAGGATGGATTGCAGGGCTGGCGAGATAAAGTCCACGATTGGCTGCGGGTAGATACCGACGAACAGGATGACCGCTGTCAGCGCGACGAGCGGTAACAATTCTGGCACGGTCCGAGCGTCGGTCAACCAGCTCCATTTCAGATTCAGCGGACCATAGAACGCGCGGCGCAACATCCAGAGGAGGTAGCCAGCCGTCAGCACGACTCCGAATGCCGCAAAGACAGTCGCGACGGGAAGCAAGGCAAACGCGCCGGTGAAGACGAGATACTCCGCCACGAAGCCCGCCAGTGCCGGCAAGCCAAGCGACGCGAAGCACGCGATAGAGTAGAGGAACGTCTCATTGGGCATCTTCACCGCAATGCCACCGAAGATATCTATCTCGCGAGTGTGCGCCTTCTCATAGACGACACCAACCGCGAAGAAGAGCATGCCCGTGATGGCGCCGTGCGTGAACATCTGGAGCGTCGCGCCCGTCAACGCCGCCTGGCGAAAGCCAACCGCCGAGGAACCGGCGACAGCCGCGCCTGCCACACCCAACAGCACATATCCCATATGGCTGACGCTGGCATAAGCGATCATCTTCTTCATATCGCCCTGGACCATCGAGGCTCCCGCGCCCCAGAGGACGTTGATTGCCGCGATGACTCCCAGCACCGGCGCGAAGATCATAGCGCCGTGCGGCACAAACCCCAGGCATATACGAATCAGACCGTAGGCGCCCATCTTGAGGAGCACACCCGCGAGCAGCACACTTACGGCGGTGGGTGCTTCGGTATGCGCATCCGGCAGCCATGTGTGTACCGGCCACATAGGGATCTTTACCGCGAAGCCGGCGAAGATCAGCAAAAAAATAACCAGCGACATCGGAAGGGTCAGGCCGAAGAGTGGAATGTTACCGCCGACTGAAGCCGCCTGCGCGGCGAAGTACTGGAAACTCGCACTGACCGCGCCGGTACGGACGTAGAGCAGGAATATGCCCGCGAGCGTGAACGACGAGCCAACCAGTGTGTAGAGCAAAAACTTCCAGGCGGCGTATTCGCGCCGTGGGCCGCCCCAGATGCCGATGAGCAAGAACATCGGAATCAGCTCCACTTCCCAGAAGAGGAAGAAGAGGAACAGATCGGACGCGGCGAACACGCCCATCACGCCGGATTCCAGGATAAGCAACAGCATGAAGA
The DNA here is from genome assembly GCA_035310125.1 of Ktedonobacterales bacterium. GTDB lineage: Bacteria > Chloroflexota > Ktedonobacteria > Ktedonobacterales > JADMIN01 > DATGEP01. Next base: position 17,985 of record DATGEP010000145.1, on the reverse strand, counting down.
AGAACTTGGGGCGCTTCTCCGTGTTCCACGAGCCAACAACGGCCAGGAATGAGAGCAGGCCATTGAGGATAATCAGCGGTATGCTCAGGCCGTCGGCCCCGAGCGCATAGTTGACCTGGAAGTGGAAGCCGCCCGAAGTGATGTTGATCCACGGCACATTGATGGCCCAGGCCGGATTCGCTACATCACCGAAGTTCGTCGCGCTCCCCTTCAGCAGGCCGAAATAGAGATACATGCCGAGCAGAAACACGGCGAGCGTGAACGCGCCCGCGATCCAGCGCGCGAGCCGCTCTGGAAATAGCATGACCAGCAGCCCAGCGAGCGCGGGCAGGAAGACGATAAACGTCAGCATTGCGAGTCCCTTTCCCTCTCCCGCTTAGTGGCCGATGACGCCGACCGCGATGAAGAACACGATGAGAATGATCATGGCGCCGCCGAAGATCGCCGCGCCGTAGTTTTGCAGGGCGCCCGTCTCGGACTTACGCGTAATGCTGCCCAGGCCGCGCACGAACGACGCTGAGCCATTGACGATGCCATCAATCACGTACTTGTCGAAGCCAGCGGCGGCGTTCGATAGACCGAGGACACCATACTTGATGATGAACATGTACAGCTCATCGAGGTAGTAGCGGTTCTTGAGGATACGGTAGACAAAACCGCCGACGGGGTTGCTCACGAGGGCATTCACCCACCCCCAACCGAGGCCGTATGCCGACCAGGCCAGCAGGATGCCGACTACGCCCACGCCCACGCTGGCGACGGTCAGCCCATCCAGCGTAGGCGACGCATTGTAGCTTATGGGCGCGCCGCCGTGCAGGAAGATCGCGAAGGTATTGGCGAAGTTCGCGAAACCCGCAAGGCCAACCACCACCGTCACGGTCGCGAGAATTGTCAGCGGCAGCCACATCACCCAGGGCGACTCGTGGGCGCGAGTCTCGCCGCGATACTGCTCGCGTCCGCCCCATAGTCCTGCGAATGCGCCGCCCTTACCGCCAAAGGTCATGAAGAACAGGCGGAACATATAGAAGGCGGTGAGGAAGCCCGTGAAGAGCGTCATGCCATAGATGATGTAGTTTTGCCGGTCGAACGCGGCGCCGATGATGGGATCCTTGCTCCAGAAGCCAGAGAACGGCGGAACGCCGGAGATGGCCAGCGTCGCGATCAGAAAGGTCAGCGCCGTGACAGGCATCGCCTTGGCGAGACCGCCCATCTTGCGCATATCCTGATTCGCGATGGCGTGGATGACGCTGCCGGAGCCAAGGAAGAGCAGCGCCTTGAAGAAGGCGTGCGTGAAGAGGTGGAAGATACCGACCGCGTTCGTATCAGCCATCGCGAGGCCGGTGAACATGTAGCCAAGCTGGCTGATGGTCGAATAGGCCAGCACCCCTTTGATGTCGTTCTGCGTCAACGCGATGGTCGCCGCGAAGAGCGCGGTGAAAGCGCCGACGTAGCCCACGACTTGCAACGCCTGCGGACCAGCGACGGCGGAGTAAATCGGGAAGAGGCGAGCCACGAGGTAGACGCCCGCGGCCACCATCGTGGCGGCATGGATGAGGGCGCTCACCGGTGTCGGGCCGGCCATCGCGTCCGGCAGCCAGACATGCAGCGGGAACTGTGCGGACTTGCCGACGGCGCCACAGAAGACCAGGATCATCGCCAGCGTGATAGTAGCCTGATTGACATGCGCTGTGGCCGTATTCAGTGTCGTGAACTGGAATGTGCCCGTCGTGGTAAAAAGGATCAGAATGCCGATGAGGAAGCCAAAATCGCCCAGGCGTGTCGTGACGAAAGCCTTGAGCGCGGCCGGCGGCGGATACGGCACCTCGGAGCCTGGTTCAGGCGGCGCATGGTAGAACCAGAAGCCGATGAGCAGATAGGACGAAAGCCCCACCAGCTCCCAGCCGATGAAGAGCACCAGGAAGTTGGCGGCGAGCACCAGAATCAGCATCGAGAACGTGAAGAGCGCCAGCTCGATGTAGAACCGGGCGTAGCCTGGGTCGCCGGCCATGTAGCCGACGGAGTAGAGGTGGACGAGGAAGGAGACGCCGGTGACGACGATCAGCATGACGACCGTCAGCGTATCCACGCGAAAGTCTATCGTGTAATTCAGGCCACTGAGCTTGAACCATGTGTAGATGTGGATGATCGGATCGTTGGCTGGGTTCTGAAGTTTTGGGGTCTGGATGTACTGGATGAGGATGGCTAGCGAGAGAGCGAGCGAGGCCCCCAATGCAACGATGCCAACGACGCCGCTAATCGCCGCCCAGAAGGTGGTTTTGCCGCCGTGCTCTCCGTGCCCGCCCGCGTGGTCGTCGTGAGCCTCGGCGCCAAGTGTGCCGTTCGCTGCGTCGTGCGCGAGCGCGCCGCCGGTGCCATGAGCACCCATCGTCGTGTCAATGTCGCGAGCGCTGGCGGGGCCTTCCGGCTGACCAAAGGCGTGCCCGGTCGCGGAGCTTTGCGCCTCGCTGGCCTGATGCTCCAGTCCTGGATGCGCTGCTTCGGCGACGGGATGTGGCTCGCGCTTACTGAGCAGGTCCAGCGGGCGCGTGATGAACAGAATGATCACCACAGCCGCCAGCGGGAATGCTGGGACAAGCCAGACGTAATCAACTGGGGACATGTATCGGCTCCGTTAGGCTCCGCCCGTAGCGCGGCTTGCTCTCAAGCGAACGGCGGAAGCGAAAACGCCTGGACATGTGCGGCGAGCGAGTCCCGCCACGTCCGGCGGGACTACCAGCGCATCAGATTGATTTCACCGACGTCAATGGTATTGCGCCGCCGGTAGATGGCGATAATCATAGCCAGCGCCACAGCGGCCTCGGCAGCGGCAACGGTGATGATAAAGATGGCGAAAATCTGACCCGTCAGTCGTGCGCCCGTGCTCGCCTGGTGCAGAAAGGACGAGGCGTACGCGATCAGCGTAATGTTGACGGCATTGAGCATGATCTCGATGCTCATCAGAATTGAGACGGCATTGCGCTTGCTCAGCGCGCCGAAGAGGCCGATGCAAAAGACCACGGCACCAAGCACCAGAAAGCTGTCCAGCGTAACCATCCGGCTACTCCTCTTCGCGACCAATCATGATGGCGCCGACAATCGCAACGAGCAGGACCACCGAAGCGATTTCAAACGGCAGCACGTAGCTGTATGTGAACGGGCTATAGAGCAGCTGCCCGATACGGACGACCGAGCCGCCCGCCGCTCCAGCGCTGGCAAGGTTGACTGATGAGCCCGGAGCGCCAATGGCCATCGTACTATTGGTGACGGCATAAATCAGCCCGCCAGCCAGAATGACGCAAATAAACCCCGCCAGCCACCATTGCTTACTGAATGGATTGCTATTGCGCCCCATGCTGTGTTGGGTGAGCATGATGGCGAACAGGACGAGCACAGTGATGGCGCCCGCGTAGATGAGCACCTGGACGATTGCGATGAATTCGGCGTTCAGCAAGACATATACGCCAGCGGTAGCGCCAAAGACGAGCACCAGAAACAGCGCGGCATGCACAATTCTCCGCAGCATCACGACTGCCAGCGCTGATCCGACAAGCACCACGGCAAGCACATAGAACGCCACGGTAGCGATTCCACCTGGCATATTGGGGTTCCTCCACCGGCGGATTGAGCCGCACATGAACGTCTGACTGGGTGAAGTGAGGGGTGCGATGGCATATGGCCTTTTCAAGACCGCCATCGCTTATTGTATCAGCCGATGTCAAACGTATACCTGCGCGAATCCGCTGTTCTTGCGGGTCCGCGCCGCTTGACCGGTAGCGAGACTTTCCCAAAAGTCCCGCACCGCCCTTCATGTGATACGACGCGCCAGGGCATCCACTAAGCACAGGATGGGACCAAACTTCACCTCTGTTAACCGCTATTTGATATGTGGTTAACAGTGTCGCGCTATGCTTGCGGCGATGCGTGACGGACTACATCCCGATGGGTTTCCTGCAAGGGTCCGCCGCCTGAAACAAAAGAGTGGAGCTGAACATGGTGGATTCGACCGGGGCGACGCCAGAAGCTTCCGAGGCCTCGCGGCTTCCTGGTGAAGAATCGCGTCCGCGACGCATGACGATCTGTGATGGCGAGGATGGCATGTTAACGCTTGATTTGCGCTACGAAGATATTCACTGGCTGGTAGATGCTTGTCGCCGGCTTGCCTCAGACCATTCGCCGCACGACAGTGGCATGCTCAAAGTGAGCGCGACCGGCACGACATATCTTGTAAGCGTGGTAAGGAATCCCGGCAAGCGCACCGCCGTGCGCATCGTTAATCTGTTCGATCCGGTGGAACGGGTGGAGCTGAGCGATGATCTGATCGGTGTCATCGCGGGTCTCGTCGAGGAATTTCCGCACACGACTGGGCACGCCTGATACTGATGACGCTGGCGTTGCGTGGTGACACTACCCGCCGGTGGCAGGCGAGGGAGTTGGAGTGCCGCCATGGTCGCCACCGTGGCCGCCTTTTCCTGATCCGCCGCTGTGATCGCCAGGGGTGACTGCTGGGCCGACTGCTGGGCCAGGCGTTCCGCCTTGCGCTGGCGTCATGAACGCGACGCGCTCCGTTTGCGCGGCGGTGTCGTCAGCGTTGGCGACGCCAATCGTCTCAGGCGGTTGGCCGTCAGAGGCGGTGTAGTCCGCGGTAAGGGTCGTATTCGAGACGGCGGTGACGATGCCGGCGGGCCGCCCATTGACGAGGAGCTGGGCTCCGGGCGCGAACCCTGAACCGATAACGACGATGTGCCAGATGTGCGCTGACGGATTCTGCGTACGTTGGGCCGTCGCACTGGTGACACGAAGGACGTTGTCACCGAAGCTCGCGAGCGCATCAGTGGTCGCAAGCCGATTTGCCCAACTGAGCAAAGGCAGGTCGGCGCTCAGACCGACCACCGCGCGGTCGCTCAGAGCGGTGAGCTGGGCAGCCAGGCTGTCATGTTCCGCGCCTGGCGGGATGTCGCGTAGCTCGCCAGCCGCCGCAGCCATCTCGTATCGCAAGGTGCTGAGCGCATCGCTGAAACTCGTGGTGTCGCCAGTGCGCGCGGCGCCATTGGTGACATTCAAGGCGTCGCTCGCGTAACCCAGATGCAAGCGCATGCGGTCGGCCGCACTACCGGAGAGCGCGACCCGCACCCCTTGCTCCAGCCGGTGCAGGCTATAGAGCAGGCTGCCCGGTCCAGCGGATGCGGCAGCCGTAAGTGTGCCGAATGCGAGCAGCAGCACGGCGGCGGCTACGGCGGGCCATAAGAAGCGAGGCCGGTGCGCAGCCGGTGCGCGGCGTGTCGTACGTGATGGCAGCGTGGTGCTCGGTGCAATGGGATAGGCAGCGGTCGCACCGTCAGAGGCTACATTTCGCTCGGTCGCGGCGGCCATGGTGGAGACATGGGCGAGCAGCCGCTCTTCAAGCGCGTTAGCAAAGGCGGTTGAAGGGCGAGCTTCTCTTAAGGGTCGCAGCGCGCCGGCGGCGACCAACAACGGTTCGAGCGCGTCGTCACCTGGCAGCGCAGCGGGTAACTGCATGCCAGCAAGCTCGCGGGAGAGCAGGGCGTCGAGTCTATTTTCCGGCAGCATGGCCCCTGCTCCTTTCTTGCCGATTGCCCATGCGCCGCGTTTCCGCACCGGGCTGCGCTCGCAACAAGCGCGCGAGCGAGGCGAGTGCGCGAAATTGAAGGGCTCGGATCGTGCCAGCCTGTTTGCCCATGAGCTCGCCGACTTCTTCGGCTGAATAATCAAGCACACAGCGAAATAGGACGACGGTACGTTGATCTTCGGTGAGGTGCTCCAGTGCGCCAACGACTTCGTGCCAGCTCTCACGCGCAGTGAGAATCGCCAGCGGGTCGCCCTCATCACCGGCAATAGCGTAGAGCGGCGCGTCTTCGGAGAGATCGAGCGTCGTCTCCGGACGGGAGCGCTGGCGGCGGTAGTGCATAGCGATCCGGTTACGTGCTATTCCCAATATCCAGGCGGCAAAAGCCAGCTCATCATTGGCACGTGTGCCGCCGATGCTTTCCAGAACCGCGAAAAAGGTCTCGGATGTGAGGTCTTCGGCCACATGGATATCGGAAACGCGAGCAAGAATAAACCGATACACGACGGGAAGAAAGCGCTGATAAAGCAGACTGATGGATCGCGAGTCGAGCGCGCGAGCCGCGCCGAGCACGGCAGTGAAAGGTAGCGCGGGTGGCCACGTCATGCCTGTGCGTCCAACCGGCGCACTGCCACGAATTGTGCCGGGGGCCTGCCCGGTGCGCCGCTGCGCCTCGCTCAAACCATGTCTTCTTTCGTCTGGCGGATGGTCCCATCCTCGTACTACGCGCCCGAGGTGTGGCTACTCCCATTGTGTAGGAACGCGCGAGGCGCAACGAGGTGGGACCATCAGAGTAGCGTGCTACTCGCCCCCAGCTGCGATCTGCGAGGCGGCAAATGTGCCGTTGCTTTGATCGGTGCCCTGGACGGTGACGTGCATGCCCGCCTTGAGATCTGAGAAGCCATGAGAGGCGCCGACGTACTGTGTGGACGAAGAGACCGTTACGGTCTTGCTCGTGCCGTCTGCAAGCTTAATAGTGAAGGAGCCCGTGCCAACCGAGACGACGGTGCCGGCAAGCTGGTGCTGCTGGCCATTTTCGCTACCGCTGCCGCTGCTATGGCTTGAGCCGGAGTCTGCGCCCTGCACGGTAATCTTCCAGGCAAGGAGCGTGCCGTCGCTCTGCTTGTCCGCCTGCACCTGCACGTCATGGCCGACTGCGCTGGTGAGATCCGTGAGCGAGGTAGCATGCTCGCCGTTGACGTTCGTCTTGGCGTCTACGCTGACGGTAGTGGACGTGGTCGCATCCTTCTCCTGCACCGCGATGGTCTTCGCCGTAGCATTGTATGCGGTGAGTTTACCATTGATGGAGACGGTGTGCGCGTGATCGTTCGTGTTCGCGTGCGAATCTGAGGTGTGGGTGGATGTGGTGTTCGATTGGGTAAATGGGATCTGCCCGTGGTTCGCCGCGACGACGGCGGCGCCGCTGCCGCCCGCCAGGAGCACGCCGATTACGGCAAGGGCGATTTTGCTGTGAACCAGCGTGAGTAGCTTGGCTGTCATGAGGAAATTTCTCCTTCGCGTCCGCGCGTTGCGCGGAGAATAATGGCGGTGGAGCATAGGTCCTGCCGGTGTATGCTCCACACCACCTACGCATCTCTAGTTGCGCGAGGAGATGAGAATGTTATGGGCACGCGGGCTCGCTGCGAAAATCCACCCATCGCTCTGAGCTAGTTAGACGCGCTCGCCGTGTTCCGGACTATGCATGGCGTGCTGAGAGACTTCTTTAGCGACGTGAGCGATCTCGGCGATATGGCTGAGCCGCCAGGCGAGAGCGGCGGCGGCACCGAAGAGGCCGGCGATGGCGATAAAGGCAAGTATGAAGGCAAGCGGGAGTCCTTGTGGTAGGTGCCCTCTGGCAACCGTGTAGCCGCCGAGACAAACGACAGCGGCGAGCACTGCCATAACGAGGCAGCCTTGGAGCATACCGCCGATGATATGTTCAAACCACTTTCCAATTGAGCCCATACCATTCCTCCACGGTGCCGGCTGATATTCCATCGCCATGCCGGCGTTGACTAATTCGCTGCGTTTGCTATCGCCATCTTAGGACGATACCTGTGGGCTGTCAATCTGCGTAAGGCGATCCAGCAGCGATTGAACCGTGGGGAGGAGGTGCTCACTGCGCTCGATGCTTTGCAAGAGCTCGCCGAGGGCCAGAACAAGCACCTGGCGCTCGCCCTCGTTGACGGTGAATGAGTATGCGCCATAGGTTGGCAGGGGCGTATCAGGAAGTGGAGTAGGTGTGCGGCGATGACGTGCCATTGGAGAACCTCCCTACTGAGGGCACGACCTGTTACGCCCTCAGGAGAGTCAGATAACAGATTCGGTGCCAGGTTCTTGAGTGCTTGAGCGCCTACCAGCGCGGACGGCGCTTCTCTTGCGGCGGGCGGCGCCTCTGACCGCCACGGCGCCCTGGTAGGTCGTCGTCGAAGTCGTCGTAGCCCTCGCTCATCTCTTCATAGTCGTCGTCGTTCGCGTAGTTGCCGCGCGGACGGCGCGTGGCGGGACCGTAACCGGTACCCTGAGAGCCGTACGAAGCAGCGTAATCATCATCAGCGGCAGGGGACATGCCCGTCCAATCACGCGCATCGCTTTCGGCCCATGCGTCGTGCTCACCGGTCATAGGCGCATAGTCGCTTTCGTCTTCATCATCCAGCGCGGGGAGGAACGCGCCTGCCGCCGGCGCGTTTGCGCGCTTTGCAGCGGCCCTCGATCTGAAGCTGAGCAGCACCGCGAAGACGACGGTGGCGGCAACGAGCCCGACGCCCGCCACGAACATGAGGTCGGCCGCTGACCAGCCAGCAAGTGAGATCGGCAGGTGCACGGGCAGAACCGCGTCGCCATACAGCGCGGCGACAGCGAGAGTGCCCAGGACCGCGCAGAGTGCGACCACGGCGCTCTCCGCGGCTGCCAGGGCGCGCCGCTCGATGCCATTGAATCCGTCGAGAAGTCCCTGACGGGCGGCCTGGACGGCCAGGGCGTTGAACGCTCCGAGCGCAAAGCAGGCGGCTAGCACCAGCGGCAGCTCTGGCATCCTGGTCAGCGCCGCGAGCGCGGCGCCGCTCCCAACGAGTCCAAACAACAACCGGATGCGCCACGGACCTGACGCATCCGCTGTGCCGCCGATAAGCGCTCCCAGCGCCAGACCACCGCCTTCCGCCGCGAGAAGAGGGCCGAGATAAAATGGCGGTAGATTAAGGCTCTGGACGATATAGAAGACTTCGAGGACGGCCACTCCGCCGCCCGCAAGACTCAGCGCGGCGAGTGCCCACAGCGCGACAGTGCTTGCCTGGGTGACGCCCGCGAGGCTCAGACCGGCGCGGATTTCGCCAAGCGCCCGGAAACCGTTTGTTGGCCCTAATTGATACCAGGCGGGAAGCGCATGCTCGCGCCTCTCCGCCGGATCTCTATCATCGTCATCTCGTTCGCCATCCAGCGACAGCGCATCGGGCCAGTCCTCGCCGGACGAGGCGGTTTCCGGCGAAGCGAGCAGGAAGTCACGACGGTTGGGCGGAAGCGTGTCCAGAAAGCCCTCGGAATTGAGGCTAATGATGAAGAATACAGCCGCCGTGGCGGCGACCAGGAGAATGCGCTCGCCCAGCAGAATGTAGCAGAGCGTGGCGATAAGGGGGCCGAGAACTGCGGCCAGCGCGGACCCAACGTGCAAATCGTTGGCGACATGCTCCGGCTCTCCGCGCGCGAGGCAGGTGCGGATGACGGCGACCCGCAAGGCATCATGCAGGCGTCCACAGAAGGATATGGCGAAGAGCAGCAGATAGACGACCGGCAAAACGGTACGAAAGTGCATGACGATGAGGGCGAGCGTAAAGACAATGCGCAACCGACCGGTCCAGCGGAGGAGTGTGCCGGGTTCTGCCAGGCTCTCGAAGCGTGCGGCGAGTGGCCCTGCGAGGACGAACGGCACGCCGAGAGCCGCCACAGCGAGCGCGACCACCAGCGGTGAGAGGGTGAGCGTCGCGAGCCACATGAGTACACCTACGCTCAGCAGCCCCTCACCAAGTGTAGACGCTACTGAGCCACGCCAGAGATGGCCGGGATTGCCATCATGGAAGATAGCAAATCCCAGACGTTTCCGGTGTGACTCCGCTTCATCCACGTTATCTTGCACCGCGAAGTCATGGCCAGTAGCGGGGAGGCGGTTGAATGTGCCGAGCGTGCCGCGCTGGTAAGGGGCGGGGAGGCGCGACCCAGTGGGTTCTCCGTAAGGACGGTAAGGATTGTCGGGACGCACGTTCGGGGCCGGACCGCGAGCGGGAGGATAGGAAGGCGGCGGTGGAGCCCCGTTGTACCGGCGACCGGGAACGTTTTCGCCGCCACGTGGTCCGCGTGCGCCGCGCGGTGGTGTGCCGTCCCGCATACCGCCCCTCCTGTCAACATCATCGCGAACCTGCCGCGCCTCCGGCTGTGCCGTGCCACGCACGGAGCGTCGGTCCTACGCCAGGGGGAGTATAGGTCGGGGCGGGCAGGCTGTCAATTCAGATGGCCCGATTTGGAGATGAGACGCCTGCCTTTTCGCGGAAGTAGGCGACAGTGTTCGTGAGGCCCTGATCGAGGCCGACCGCGGGCTGCCAACCAAGCTCGTCGCGGGCGCGGATGCAGTCAAAGTACGCGAGATAGAGATCGCCAGGGCGCTTGGGGGCATGGACGACTGGTGTTTCGTGGCCGACGACGTGGACGAGACGGCGATGCAGGTCATTGACCGACGTCTTGACCCCAGTGCCGATGCAGTAGATCTGATTATCGCCGCTATCGAGTGCGAGCAGGCTCGCGCGGGCCACGTCTCCCACGTAGACATAGTCTTTGGATTGCCCGCCATCCCAGTCAATGCGGACCGGCTCATCGGCAAGTAAGCGGCTCGTGAAGATGGCGATGACGCCAGCCTCGCCGTTCGGATCCTGCCGGGGACCGTACACATTGCCATAGCGGAAGGCGGTGAAAGGCAGGCCATAGGCGGCGGAGTAGTAGCGCAGATAGTGCTCGGCGACCATCTTGGTAATTCCATAGGGTGATTCGGGGCGTTGCGGCGTGTCTTCATTTATGGGAACATATGCGGGCGTGCCATATGTGGCGCCCGACGACGCGAAAATAACCTTGCGCACGTTGAACGCGCGACAGTTTTCCAGCACATTGATGAGGCCAAGTACGTTGACCTGCGCATCGAGTGCGGGAAAATCGGTGGAGACTTTGACACTGGCCTGTGCGGCCTGGTGGTTGACGATATCGGGCCGCTCCCGCTCGAAGACATCGCGCAAATCAGAGCTGGTAATGTCGGTGGGATAGAAGCGCACGCCAGCGGGGATATGCTCCAGCTTGCCGCCGCCGTGTAGCCACAGCTTGTCAACGACGGCGACCTCGTGGCCGGCGGCTAGATAGGTTTCTACGATGTGCGACCCGATGAATCCCGCGCCGCCAGTAACCAGAATGCGCATGAACGCTGTCCCTCTCCCCACAAGTAAAGCTCGCGCGCCCCAGCGTGCGAAGCTCGTCTTCAGTATGCGCTCGCCCACCGCGGGATGACAAGTACCTGGCGCTCGTTGCGAGTGTTAGCGCGGAGCCAAGCGGATCGCACCCGCAAACCGACACGTATATTGCGTACATAGAGCTAGCTCGGCTTGAGCAGTTAATCTTGGCTCTTGCCCAACTGTTCCAACTATAACCCATGTCCGCCGAGCAGCTGGCCGAGCTAGATGAGGCAGTACGCGGACCGGCGCCGGAGGGCGACCACTGGGTGGGGCGGACGGTCGCCGCCTGGATGTGTGCCAAGCTGGGTCGGCGATGAGAAGCGGGCGGGCGGTGAGTGTAGCAAAGCGCTGACGCGCCGGCCGAAGCGTCAGCGCTTCGATAGCTGTATCACCGGACTTGGCTGAAGAAGGCGCAGATGTCACCGACGAGCAAGTCAGGGGTTTCCATTGCAGCGAAGTGTCCGCCGCGCTCGAACTCTGACCAATGCGCCACCTTGTGGTCAGGGTCTGTCAATTGCCGGATGAGGTTGCCTCCGCCACCGAATACTGCCCAACCCTGCTTTGCTGGGGACGGCGTCACCCAGTCGCTGGCGTACATGGCGTCGTAGATGAAGTGAGCCGCCGAGACGCCAGTCCTGGTAAACTAGTATGCGCTGACGTTCGTGTGCAATTGGTCGCGATTTACGGCGTCGTCAGGCCACTCGGCCGCCGCATTGGTCCATTCCTGGAATTTCTCGACGATCCAGGCCAGTTGCCCAACCGGTGAGTCAGTCAGCCCATAGCCCAGCGTTTGTGGTCGCGTGCCCCGGATCTGGACATGGCTTCTGCCCTCGGCTGCTGCCTGGCGCATGCGCTCCAGGACGTTCTTCTCGTCGTCGGAGGCGTCGGCGCCGCTTCCGGCAAGGGGACACCATGGTCCGCTCGCCAGCGGTCGGCCGGGACCTTCCGCGCAGTCGGTACGCCAATCATGGGATACGGAGCAGACTTACGCGCCAGTGAACGCCGACCGCTGCCGCGATAGCAGCACGCTGGAGCGTTCTGGGTGCGTCTCATGGGTTGGCGCTGGAGGTGGAGCAGGCGGCGGCGACAGCGGAAAACACATTTCATTCCGATCAATGAAATGGGGGGCAGGGAACGTAGGTTACTTGTACACCCAGTAATTGGGGGGGAAAGAATATCAAGCGCAATGAGATGGTGAGGTCGCGCGTCCTTTCCATGACTGGACGAGGCACGACCCCACCATCTTCGTGAGATGTGTGCTGTGGTGGGAAGAAGCGTTTTCCCACCACAGCGTCTTTCTTTACGGCGCCATGTTGATGAAGTAATAGTGGGTGCTAGTCCCTCCACCAAGATCCCAGTATGCGTGATACAGGTTGGTGGTGTGAGAATCGGCGTACAGGTTGCCGTTTACATCTGCCGCTACCGCGATTGCGGCATGATCAACCACCGTATCTGGAGCCCCGTAGCCAAACACGTAACCCCAGTCGTAGAAGAGCAGATCTCCTGGGTAGACATACTGGTTTTGCAACCAATACGCCGTGTTATAGTCGCCGGAGTCATAGGCGTTAGCGGCCCAGTTGTAAAACGCATACGTCTGCAGGCCATCGGCGTTGACGAATGCATAGGAATCGGGATACCAGGTCCCGTCCCATAGTAGGTCGCCGCCAGTGGCGTCACCCACCGCTCCCGAGACATAGTTCGCGCAATCGACGCCCTGCCACATGTAGCAGGTATAGTTGGGATTGCAGCTATTCCACCAGTAGTCGGCGTAGTTGATGGCGGCATCGCGGTGATACCCGATGGTGAGAGCATTTTGTACGCTGAGCCGGCTCGTACCGCTCAACCGAGCTGCATGCGCCTGACGGGTTCCCGCCTTACCTGGTTGGCTGGCTATGCCATGGTGATCCGGCGAGAGCGCCTGCACCAGGGGATCCAAGTAGGTATCCTGCTCGATGACCCATCCGTTGTCCGTGGACCGCAAGGTCACGGTGTGGTGGATAATCGCGCGTTCTTCATTGACCTGGCCGGCTTCAAGCAGGCGGCCATTTTGCCGGAGCGTATTCATGGCAGCTTGTTTGGCCGCGCTGAAGGCATGAATTCGTCCGTCAATCTGGATCGTCGCGTCAATCATCAACGTCTCATCGCCTACCACAGTGGCTTGCGAGCCATGCACCGTCGTGGATGTGGGATGGAACGTGGAATGGACCGTGATCGCCGAATAGTCCGATGTATGTAGGGCTTCCCATTCGCGGGTCGCTTGAACTCGGTAGAGGTCATAGGAATACAGATAGGCGCCAGAAGCCGAACTACTGGTGTGCGCCTGGGTGGGCGTCAGCAGGGCAAAGGGATTGATTGAAGCGGCACGGGGATGTCGCACCACTGCCCCGGCGTTGATGGCGGCGTCCATCGCCTGATAAGAATTGCCCGCCACCTGCGCTGGGTCCTGTGCCGCTAATGCGACTGACCCCAACTGCAGGGTCTGCATACCCACGAACACTGTCAACGCGAGGGCGACCACGGCTTTCACGGGAGCGGATCGCGATTTGAGCATGCGAAACATCAGCTGTCCTCCTGAACTTATGCACTGTTTCCTGACACGAACTGATCACCACGTCTGGTTGTCTGGGGCGATTGCTATCAGACCATCTGTACTCCCTTCTCTTTGTGAGATGGGCGAGATCTCCAAAGGTACAGCATTTGCCTGGCGCGGACGCCAGCGCATTAACTGACCCGCGTAAAGTATGGCTGGAGGAATCGGTAAAAGAACACAAACAAACCATACAGTTGCTTATACTTGAACTCATACAAAGTCCGCCGCATCGTGTGACATAATGTCGCACGTATGCTAATTGAACGACCAATCGAGCTGAAACAGAAATGAGTGGCAGATAATGCGGCCCAGGTCGCTATGACACATTGACCTTAGTGATCAACCACGGGGGTAGAACCACCATGACGAACTCCCAAGCGCAATCATTCGGTCTACTTCTCAAGCGTCTTCGTCGAGCGGCCGGTATGACCCAGGAAGCGCTGGCAGAACGCGCACAATACAGCTCTGTGTATGTAGGCATGCTGGAGCGTGGTAAGCGCGTCCCCCAACGCTCAACTGTTGAGGCGCTTGCAAATGCGCTTAACATCTCTCCGGAAGAACGGGCGCGGCTGCTGGCGAGCGGGGCGGGACAAGCACCCAGAGAGATGGCTACCCTGCCGCGTTTCATGGCCGAGCGAACACGGTTGGTTGGTCGGATACGTGAGATGGCCGCTCTAGAGCGGCACTATGGTCTGACGGCTCGCGAGGAGATACCATTCTTGCTCTTGACAGGAGAACCGGGTATTGGGAAGTCCCGGCTGCTCCGTGAGGCAGCGGTGCGCGCGGCAGGACATGGGATGACCATCCTATACGGTACGTGCTTCCAGTTCGGCGGCCGGGAACCCTATGCCCCGCTCCTAGAGGCGGTAGAGCGTCACATTCAAAGCCAGACAATCATTGCCCTGAGGCAGTATTTGGAGGGCTGCTCCTGGCTGGTTCGCTTGTTGCCAGAACTCGCCGAGCAGACATCGGTGTCGCTGCCGAAATACGTGGCACCACCTGAACAAGAGCGACGACTTATGTTCCGCGCGGTAGGGCGCTACCTTGCGAATGTAGCCGGACCGATGGGCACGCTTCTCGTCTTGGACGATCTCCAGTGGGCAGAGGTCGACACGTTGGACCTTCTGGCAACACTCGTCCGCTCTGTCACCGCTCCCTCTGCTGAGCCACCGCTCCGCATTATCGGCGCGTACCGGAGTACGGACATCCGCCCGGAGGATCCGCTGAGCATTTTGCTAGAAAATCTGGGGCGAGCCCAACTGACAACGGCAATTGAGCTCGGGCCACTGGCAGCCGCGGAGGCTAACGAACTGCTGACCGAGCTGCTCATGGATATGAATAACATCGCGAGCAGTCAAAGCACACTGGCTACTCAGGTGTTGACGCGCGCGGGGGGCGTGCCACTATTCCTGGTGAGCTATGCGCAGGCGCTTCGTGCCGGAGCGCTGGGGTCCGGATCAGTCGCCGAAGCCATTCCCAGGGACATAGCGCAAGGCGTCCAGCGGAGGGTGGCAGCGCTGCCAAAGGTCGCTCAAGAGTTGTTGGGTGTGGCTGCGGTAGCGGGCTGGCAGGTGCCGCGGTCTGTGCTGCTGAAAGTGATGTGTCAATCTGGGTGCAGAGAGGCCGACACGCTTACGGGGCTTGAGAAGGCCTGCCAGGCAGGTTTACTTTTGGAGGATGGAGAAGCAGGGTACACATTTTCTCATGACCTCATTCGTGAAGCGATCACGGCGCGGCTGAGTGCGGCGCGGCGAGCGATGCTGCACCGTCAGGTGGCCGAGGCTCTGGAAAATGAACCAGGAGACCCTCCGGTGGAGAGACTGGCCTACCATTTTACGCAGGCTGGATTGCCTGAGCGGGCGGTCGTCTATCTGGAGCGAGCAGGCGATCGCGCCAGGAGCGCCCATGCGCACGCAGACGCACGCTCCTATTACCAGGAACTCGTCGCGGGACTTGAGAAGTTAGGTAGAGTTATTGAAGCTGCTCACGCCCGCGAAAAACTAGCCGCAATTCTGAAGATCATGGCGAAGTACGATATGGCGCTAGAGGTGCTCGAGACAGCTGTGAGGACATACCGTAGGACTGGTGACCTTGAGGGGCTCGCGCATGCGTCAGCACAGGTCGCGGGTGTACAAGCCAATCGCAGCACTGTGGAGGAAGAACTAGGACGCATGGAGGTAGAGATTCGGTCGCTAGATGAGGAAGAATTGTCGACAAAGACCTTGGCGGAAATGCACGTTGCTCTGGCTGTGCTGTACGAAAACTGCGGACGGTATGCCGAGGCGCTCGTGGAAGCTGAGCGAGGTGGTGTTGTGGCCGAGGCAGTGGCTGACAGCCGGTTGTTGGGGCTGGCGATGCGACTGCGCGGGTCGGTGCTGATAATGCTCGGGCGCATGGACGAGGGGGTCCGGCTGCTAGAGCAAGCGATTCGACTGCTGGAGGAGGCGGGCGAACTCAGAGATATCTGCTTCGCACTCAATCATATGGGCTGGGTAGACGACGTTACTGGGCAGTTCGCGCGGGCTTGGCAGCGCTTCAACCGGGCGGTTGATGTGGCTGAGAGATTGGGCGATCCAGCCATGCTGGCTACCTTGTTGTGCAACCGCGGAGACATTGACTTTTCCTGCGGAAATTGGAAGCGAGCAGAGCACGACTTCGAGCAAGCTAGTGCTATTGTAAGTCAGGCTGATATCTCATGGGTGTCACCGTACCCTCGAATCGAACATGGCATGCTACTGCTCGCTCGTGGTCAATGGGCGTCAGCAAGTCAACAAATCGAGCAAGCAATAGATCTGGCCGAACGCACGGCGAACGTCGAGGCCCTGCGCTTGGCACATTGTGCTATCGCGGAATGCGAACTGCTAGGGGGGCGTCCAGACGCAATCAGTGCTGCACAGAAACGACTGGAAGGCTTGCTCGATCGTCACGGGCATGAAGAAGTGGATGTGACGCGCGTCCTTCCACTGCTCGCGTGGGCCTGCATAGAATCGGATGATAGGGAGCATGCGACGGCGCTTCTTGATCAAGCCGAGTCGCGGGCCAGGGCCCTGAATTTGCGACCCGCGCTGGCACTGGCTCTGCGCATTCAAGCGCTGGCGGCAACCAAGCAGTCTCGCTGGCTGGCGGCAGAGACAGCACTGGAGGGGGCGTTGGCGCTTTGCCGAGAAATATCCCATCCGTATGCCGAAGCTAAGACACTGTATTCATATGGCTTGATGTACATGGCACAACATAAGCCACTAGATGCTCGCGAGCACCTAGTGGCTGCGCTAGTAATCCTGCAGCGGCTTGGCGAGAGGCTTTATTTCATGCATATCGAGCGGACGCTGTCGAGTCTTGATCCATAGTAACCCTACGCATCAGCCGAGAGCGCTCACTTCACTGTGGTGATGTCCTAGACGTGCTGTAAAAAGGAGACGGCCTGGATTACCCTGATGGTAGTCAAACACCAGCCCCGAGCGGGCAGAAGGGAGGCAGACCGCTATGACGAGTGTACCACCCTACCAGCGCGCCGAAGAAGCGGTGCAAGACCTGTTGCGGCGCGGCGTCAGCCAGCGTAGCGAAGCGCCTGACGACACCCTGACGAGTGTGCTGATGCGGCTGGGACTGGAAGCGCTACTCAATCGCGCCTTGGAAGAGGAACGCACCGACTTGCTGGGGCGTGAGCGGTACGAGCGAGCGCCGACAGACCAGCCAGCTACTGAGCGCGTCGGCTATCGCAATGGCTACAAGCCAGCGCATGTGGATACCGCCGAAGGGCGCGTCCCGCTGGCCGTGCCCCAGGTGCGCGCGACCGACACCCCCTTTCATGCGCAGACGCTCGCGGCGGTGCGCGGGCGGACGGCGGAGTTAGAACGGCTCGTCGTTGAGTTGTATGTGCGCGGCCTCTCGACGCGCGACATCGAGGACGCCTTGCGTGACCCGCAGACCGGCGCGTGTACGCTCTCGCGCACGGCGGTCAGCGGCATCACCGAGGAACTCGGGCACGAGTACGAAGCGTTCCAGCAGCGTAATCTCGCGGAGTTCTCGGTACTCTACGTCTTTCTGGACGCGCTCTATGAGGCGCTGCGCCGTCAGGGGCTGACGCGAGAGGGGTTGCTGTGCGCGTGGGGCATCTGTGAGGATGGGCGCAAGGTCCTGCTGCATCTGAGTGTCGGCAACTCCGAGAGCGACGAGAACTGGTGCGACTTCCTGCGCGACCTGCTCAAACGGGGACGGCCGACGCCGCTCACCGTCACGACGGATGGGGCGCCGGGACTCTTGCGGGCGGTGGAGGAGGTCTGGCCCAAGAGCCTGCGTGTGCGCTGCTGGGCGCATAAGATGCGCAA
>DATGEP010000144.1:0-27817 GCA_035310125.1 Ktedonobacterales bacterium | reverse complement strand
GCTGCGCACGAATGAGAACGTAGGCGCCGTGCCCGTGCCGAGCTTTTTGGCACAGGCGAAGCGCATCAATGACACGCGCGGCCAGGAATTGTGGCCAGCGTAGAAGTTCCTCATCCCCCTTCCCCCTTTCCCTGCGGGGAGAGGGGGACCATTCTCGCGCAGCAAATACCGCCGTGGGGCGGCTAGCCACGCACATCGGCGGGGCGGGCGGGTCGCCACCTCACCTTGCCGTCAGATATGCTGGAATGTTGTGAGAAGCCTTGTTTTCGGTGCTCACGATGACCCGAAGTTGCGAATTTCCGGGGACTCGCGATGTCTTTTCATGCGCTTTCTCAGGATTGTCGCGGGGATAATTCGCCAACGAGGCGCCGGAACTGATCGCCACGGTCGAACTCGTGCAGGAACATACCGAAGCTAGTGAAGCCAGGCGAGAGTAGGATTACGTCGCCAAGCGCGGCCACATCGCGCGCCGTGTCGAGCGCAGGCGCAAGCTCATCGAACGTCCCCGCGACCGGATCTGGCCTACCGCGCGTGCGCGCCGCCTCGCAGATTGCCGCCGCGAACTCATCCGTCGCGTTGCCCTTCAGCAGCACCACTGATTTCACCCGTTCCGCGACTGCCGCGGCGAACTCAGAGAAGTCCAATTGCTTGGAGTTCCCGCCCGCGATCAGCACGATTGGCTCGGAAAAGCTTCGCAGCGCCGCGATCCCCGCGACCGGCGCAGTGCTGGCGCTATCATTCACGTAGGTTACGCCATCCAGCTCGCGCACCACTTCCAGGCGGTGCGGCACGCCACCAAATCCGCGCACCGCCATGGAAATTGTCTCGCTGTCAACGCCGATAAGCTCCGCGGCCAGCGTCGCCGCCTGCACATTGGCCAAATTGTGCGTCCCGCGCAGCCTGATGTCATGGTCATAGGCGAATGGATGAAGGGCCGATTCCGCGCCGCGGAGATGCGCCCCCATTCGCGTCTGACTGTAGAGCCAGACCTGACCTGCCGACGCATCAGTCGCGAACCGACGTGTCACATCGTTGTCCTCATTGAAAAGCGCGATGTCCTGGGCGCCCTGATACCTGAAGATGCTCGACTTGGCCTCGCCGTAGTCCTCCATCGAGTCGTAGGAGTTCATATGATCGGGCAACAGGTTGGTGAAGATCGCCAGGTGCGGGCTGCGCCGGATCGGATGCAAACCCTCAAGCATGAAGTTCCCCAGCTCCAGCACTATCCAGCGATCCGGCGTTGCTTCCGGCAACAGCGCCAGCGTTTCGATACCGCCCAGGTTGCCACCCAGCAGCGGGCGTAGTCCCGCTCGCTCCAGGATCGTATGCAGCAATACGGTGGTCGTCGTCTTTCCGCGCGTGCCCGTTATCCCCGCGATCTGGCCCTGGCAGGCGCGAAAGAACCAGGCAATCTCCATCTCCACCCGCGCGCCGGCAAGGCGTGCCATTTCCAGATAGGGGGAACCGCGCGGCACGCCGGCATTGCGAACCACCACATCGGCGCGGGTAAAATCCTCGGCGTCGTGCCGGCCCAGTACGTAGCGGATCGGCAGTCCCACGAGCTTGTCCATGCTTGGCGCGAGCACCTCCTGCGAACGCAGATCGGTGACAACTACCTCGGTGGCGCCGTGCTCCACAGCATAGCGCGCCGCCGCAACGCCGCCACCCAACAGCCCCAGCCCCATCACCAACACGCGCCGTCCTCGCAGCGCGTTCGGGTCCTGTGGCGTCCCAATCACGTCATCCGCGCCCGTCCGCTGATCGCCCATGCCTTGCTCCTCGCCACCAATGCTACCGACTCCCAGGGGCGCCGGACTACCTCACGCCCTGGCACCCCAGGCCATTATGCGCACCAAACCTCGCGCCGTCCAGTTTCCGTGAGTCACGAATGGTCTTACGGCTATCGCGCCGTCCCCCATCTCACCCATTTGCGCCTGAAATCGCCACATCAAGTGTTATACTGGCGGTATGGTGGCGTCGGTTCGACACGAAGTTGCGGGCGCCTTTTCCGCTTTCTTCCGTGCGTGCTGGAAGAAGAAAGTGTATTTCCCCCACCAAATTAGAGGAGCGCCGTACGTGCGCATCACACGAGTTGAATTAGACAATATCAAGAGCTACCGACACGCCTCCATCACCTTCCAGCGCGGCACCACCGCCATACGTGGCCGCAATGGCGCAGGCAAGTCTACCATTGTCGAGGCCATTGGCTTCGCGCTCTTTGGCACGAAACTGTCTTACAACCTGAGTCAGTTTGTTCGTGAGGGCGAAAAGTCTGGGACCGTCACCGTCTCCTTTATCTCGGCGCTGGATGACCGGGAGTATCATGCCGTACGTCGCTGTGGAACCAGCTCCGCCTGGTATATTTACGATCCAGAACTCGATAACCGGCCTGCCGAGCAGACGGTGGATGTTAAAGACTTTCTGCGCAAGCACCTGCGAATCGAGACCGAGGTAGATATCGCAGTCCTCTTCGACGATGCTATCGGCGTTCCGCAGGGGACATTCACCGCCGATTTCCTGCTCACTCCCACCAATCGGAAAAAGAAATTTGATACGCTGCTTCAGGTCGAGGATTATCGCAACGCCTTCGACAAGCTCAAAAATACGGTGGACTACTTCAAAGATGAGAGGCGCGCCCTCGAAAAACGCATAGACGATCTGGAACGCGAAACCAATCAACTGGATCCGTGGCGGACGCAGCTCGATAGCATCCATTTGCGTGAGCGGGCGTTGACCACCCGCTTGGATGCGATCCAGCGCGAAGCCGCTGACGTGGAAGCGCGCCGCGATGTGCTACGCCGACAGGAGAGTGAGGTCACACGACTTGCCAACGAGGCGCAAGTCGCCGCCGCCAATGCCAGCGCCACGGAAACTCGCCTGCGCGATTCAAACGCCCGCTTGCAAGAGTCACAGGAAGCCGTAGCCATTCGTGATGCCGCGCGCGCCGGTCATGAGGCGCATGAAGTCGCTCAAGCTCGACTGGCCGATGCGCGGCGGCGGGCGGCCGCGCGCGACGCACTCAAACAGCGGTATGCCGAGGCGGCACAGACGCTGGAGGGCGGGCGGGCCGATCTGCGGCACACCGAAGAACGCCTCGCGTCAGCCGTCGCCGCTGAGCGCCGCCTCGCCGTGCTGGCACCCGCCCTGAGCCGGCAGCTTGAGCTTGAACGTGCGCGCGATGCGGCACAGCAGGATTGCAGTCGCCTCGAAGAGGAACAGCGGCTCCTGGCACGGACGACTCGTGATCGGATTCATGTGGAGGCAGGCATCGCCACCGCTGAGCATCACATCGCTGAACTGGAGAAACGGCGCCCGCTGGCGGATCACCTCGAGGAGCGGCGCCAACGGTTGACGATGCTTCAGGAGCAGCGGGCACGGCGCACCATCAGCGAGAAGCGGCGTACCGCGATTCAAGCGGAAATGCCTAAACTCGCTCAGCAACGCACGAAAGCGGCGCCGCAAGCGGCAAAGTACGAAGCCGATGTGAAGAAGCTCCTGGACTCGCGAGAGACGGCTGCTCGCGCACCCGAGGTGGAGGCGCTTCATGCTCGCCTGCGCGACGAAACGCAGCGACTCGCGGCGCGGTTGGAGCATCACCGGCTCTCGCGCGAGCAGTCGGGCGCTGGCACATGCCCGTTCCTTAGGGAACCGTGCCTGAACATTCGCCGCAAGGGAGAAAATAGCCTCGCCACCTACTTCGACCGTCTCATCCAGCAGGACGATGAGGCGCTGTCTCCACTTCAGGCTGAGCTGACAGCCGTCGCGGCAGAGCTTGAGCATGTCCAGAAGGTGCGCATCTACGTCGAGAGGTTGCCAGAATATGAAGAAAGACTCAAGCAGACCCAGGAGCTGATTGCCAACCTGGACGAACAGCTTATCAGGCTTGGCGCCGAGCGCGCCGAGATCGAAGCATTCCTTGCCGGGTGCCCTGGAGAGCCGGAGATCGTCGAGGCTCAGCGGCTCTTCAAAGCGAGCGACGACGCCGACAAAGAGCTGCGCGAGCTTGCCCCGCGCCAGGCCGAGCTGAAGCGCCTACGCGATTCCCACGCGGCGCTCACCACCGACGGTGAGACACAGCAGGCGCACGTCGCGGCGCTCGCGGGCGCGCCCGACGCCCTCGCCGCGGCTGAGGCCGCGCTCAACGCCCTCGGCGATCCCCGCCGCGAGGTTGCCGCTTTGGAGAGTACCGCCGCCAGCAGGACGGCGCTTGAGGAGGCGGTAGCACAGCTTACACGCGCCGCCGCCGACCTTCACGCGGCGCTCATCGCCGTCGAACGCGAGCTTGCTCCATTCGCAACTCTGGACGCTGAGACGCGCGACCTCGACACTGAGATTGCTCGCACCGCACCGGACCACACGCGATATCTCCAGCACGAACAGGTCGCGGCCCGTCTGTCCGACTGCCAGGCGGCAGCTACAGAAGCGCGAAGAATGGCACTTGTCGCAGCCACTCATCGTGATACCGCCGCTGCCGCTCACGAGGCGGCGCGAGCGCGTTTCGACCCTATCGAGCTGACAAATGCCATCCGGCAAGCTGAAGAGCTAGGCGGCGAGCGCGGCAGTGTCACGGCGCAGCTCGCCCAGGCGCAGCGCGAGCGTGATACGCTCGCAAGCGAGATTGCCCGTGTCGAGCTCTTGCAGGACGACCTCCGCGCCACCCACGCAGAGTATGCGACGCTTGAAGACCTGGAGAAGATGCTCCAGCAGTTCCGTGAAACGATCAAAGAAGCCGGTCCAAGTATTATGAAGGCGCTGCTGCGGCAAATCTCCGTCGAGGCTAACCGCATTTTTGGCGAGATCATGGGCGATCGCTCGGCGCAACTTTCCTGGGAGGCCGACTACGAGGTGGTGCTACGGCGCGACGGCAAAGAGCGCACCTTTGCGCAACTCAGCGGTGGTGAGCAGATGAGCGCGGCGCTGGCCGTGCGGCTAGCCCTCCTGCGTAGTCTCACCCGGCTTGACATCGCATTCTTCGATGAGCCAACCCAGAACATGGATGGTGAGCGGCGCGGGAATCTGGCGGAACAGATCCGTCGAGTTCGCGGCTTCGATCAGCTCATCGTCATCAGCCACGACGATACCTTCGAGCAGGGTCTAGACAGCGTCATCCACCTTGAAAAGCGCAATGATGAGACTCTGCTCGTCGAGGAGGACGCACTCGTCTCCGTCTGATCACCATAACAATCGCTTAGCCTTTTGGCTGGCTGGCGTACAGCAGCGCCGCAGTCGCCAGGCGGTGTCGAATGGATGGAGTGCGCCATTCAACACCACTGGCTACCGGCGCGCAAATGACCGCGAACGACATGGAATGGGAGGAAGATGAAGGATGGGTGAGCAGTCACAGAACAGGTGGGGCCAGGACATACCGCTCTCTTCAGGCGACTCAGGCGAACCTCCAGTGTCGTCGTCTACCTATACCGGGTCATCAATGCCCACAATGCCTGGATGGGGATCGTCACTTCCGCCCGCCTATCCAACGGCTCCCGGCGCTTTACCGCTGGCGCTACAGGGTGGGCAGGCGATGGCGCGACGCCGCTCTGCACTGGCACGTCCGTTCCCATTCTGGCTGTCGCTGCTGCTCACTGTGGGAGCGGTTCTCATTACCGCTGTCGTCTATATCGCCGATGAGGTGGTGGTCCATGGGGACTGGGCCAGCGGTGCGCGGGCCGCAGGCATCGCCGCGCTCGCGCTCGCGGGCGTGACGCTGCTCCTGCTCCTGGCGCGATTATCCATGGGCCGGCGCGGCAGATCCACGATCGTTCTCAGCCTCCTCTGCGCCATGTTTCTGGCCAGCGTAGGTGCGGGCGGCATCGCCTTCGCCAACCCACTTCATAGCCGCCAAGGGCAGTCGCTGGAGCGCACAGGCGACTGGTCTGGCGCCATCTATGAGTATGAGCAAATCGGCGAGAGTGCCCCGAACGCACCGGATCTCGCTCGAATCTACGACGAGTGGGGCGAGCAGGACTTCCAGCAGAAGGCATATAAGGATGCCGTCGTGCGCTTCATGACCGTCATCACGCAACTCGGCCAGAGCGGCGCTTCGGTAGACCGTGCGCAGACCGATCTCTACACAACATTCAGCGCCTGGGTTCCAACCAACGATCCAGCCATTCCGTACAGCGACGCCATCGCCGTAATTGTCGCATACCGCTCAAATCCGCAATGCGACGCGACGTGCCAGGCGAGCGCGCGCGAAGTCGAGAACCAGGCACGTTTTCAATTCGGGTTACAATTGCTGGCGCAGCAACGCTACTCCGCCGCTATCCAGCAACTCGAGATGGTGCAGACGGAGCTCGCGACCGGCCCATACACCCTGCAGGCTCATCTCGCGGCAGCGCGAGCGTATCTCGCACTCGGCCAGCAACAACTCCACGGCACCTGCTCCGACGCGATCCCGACGTATCAGACGCTGACCCACCGGTACGGCGACACTCCTGAGGGGGCGCAAGCCAAAACCGCGCTCTCCGCGCCGCAGAGCGTTACTGGCAATATCTCCAACTTCGCGGATCCAAATCGGACCGTGTACCTCTCTCGCACCGCCAACCCAAGCACGTTCTCCTTCTCTCAAGACTACCAAACGACCGTGGACGCGCACGGCACTTTCACCTTCCAGGGAGTGGCTCAAGGCAAATATAACCTGTCAGCCGCGTCGTACGTCTCGGGGAGCTATATCATCTATCCCTATTGGAGCGAGGGACAGAATGTCTATTCCGTGCAGGTCGCGCCTCTGTGCCCGACGCAGATTGGGCAGTTAACGTTCAAGTAAGCGCACGGTAGCGAAAGGTAGGCGATTACGATGCTCTACACCCAAAAACTACGGGAGGAGCTGGACCGCAAGCGCCACCAACTTACCCGCTATCAGGATCATTATGGGCAACGACTTGGGGCATTTCGCGACGCACTGCGCTCGCTCGGCCAGCGCTACCCATCGTCCGCCGCACTCACAGCAGCACAAGATGCGATGAGCCAGCGCGATGGTGGTCCACGCTCCTTTGGCGCCCGCGCAACCACCGAATATGACCGCTGGCGCGCCACGGAGAGCTTCGCGATACCAACACTTCCATTTGGCCACACATTCGCTCACCACGAGGAAGCGCGCGCCTGGGCAGAGTGTTTACGTGGGGTGACGACGCTCGCGGTGGACGGCAGCCAGCTTCCACCCTGGCGCGATGCCTCTGTCCCGGTTGCACTCGTACAGGCGGGACTCTTCGAGAACCCGCACAATCCACCGGAGCCGTACGTCAAAGACGTGTATCTTGAGCTCCTTTCGCCCGAAGAGCTCATTGTCACCGAGCCAGATACCACCGATGCCCGCACCGGAGAAGACCTGAGCTATTCGATGGAGATCGTAAACCTGCATCGCTTCGAGCTGGAGGTTCGCACGCTCATTCAGCGTATGGAGCACCACGCCCGCCTACGCGAAGCCATCCCCAGAAACGAGCGCAGTCGCGTCGTGGCATTTTATGACGGCAGTCTGATCATGTCGTTCGCACTCAAGAAGGCTCCGCACTATCGCACACGCTATGTTGCCGGCGCGCAACAGCTGCTTGAGGCTTCATACGTTACGGGCATACCGCTCGTCGGCTACATTGATACCAGTTACGCGCGAGATATTATGACGCTCCTGACCAGTTTGGATGAGCGCCAGTCGCTTACTGAGTCACGTGGCGTCTATGACGCGCTTCTCTGGCAGGGCAGTCTCCACTGGGGCGATCGGAGTCCCGCCTTCATTTCTGCCCGTGAGGACCTGAGCCAGATGGGGTACGGACAGCAGCGGAGCGAACTGGCGTTCGTCTACTTCCAGGCGGCCCATGACCGACCTCCCGCCCGGCTGGAGTTCCCGCGCTGGGTGCTGGACTCCGGGCAGCTTGACGAGGTCATGAGCGTTGTGTGCGCTGAAACCATCGCCGCCACCGGCTATCCGTATACCATCGAAGCGGCCGATGCCGTGGCCGTCATCTCCGCTCGCGATCGCGCCCAGTTTTACGCAACTTTCCAGCAGTTTGCGGAGCGCGAAGGTCTGTCATTTAGCTTCTCCCGCAAGGCCCTCAGCAAGAACCGCAGACGGGTTTAGAGAAAGCTAATGGCCGGCGGGAACCGCTTCACCGACTTCTTCAGGCTGCGACTCGCCGGACTTCGCGGGCGGCTGATGGAAAGTTCGGGAGAGCGGCACATCTTTCAAAAATAACGTCGCGACGACCACCAGGACGCAAGCGAGCACACCCGCAATGAAGCCATTGTGAATCCCGACAGAGAGCGAGAGCCGCGTGGCATCAAATATGCCGTTCAGCAGGTTTTGCACTTGTTGAGGAACCGTCTGCAAGAGCGTCGCGACAGTCTGGTCATGTTGCGGGCCAGGCGGAATAGCCGCAATCGCCTGCTTCAGCGCCGCCTGGGTCGCGATGTGCGTGACCTGTGTGCGGTAGGCGGGATCGGTAAGCGCGCGCTCGTTCGTGGCAGCGGAAAGCAACGCTGGTGGCAGCCGGTGAGCGTTCGCCGGAAGATTGATAGCGAGCTGGGTCGTGATGGTGTTATTCACGATTGTGCCGATGATCGCAGTGCCAAGGGTCTGGCCCATCGTACGCAGGTAGGTCACGGCGCTCGTGCCGACACCCAGCCGCGTTCGTGGGATAGCGTTCTGCACAGCGAGTGTCAGCACGGGCTGCAACATGCCAAGCCCGATACCCACCACAATCATGTTGCGCGTCACCTCGCCCAGGCCCGTCGTCGTATTCATCTGCGACATCAGGAACACGCCGAACGTCATAATGATCGCGCCAATGATTGAGAGAAATTGATAGCGCCCAATCTTGTAGATGAGCTGGCCCACCAGCGCCGACCCAATCGCCATCGTGAGTGTGAGCGGCGTGATGACAACGCCCGAATTCGTCGCCGACTGACCAAGCACACCCTGAATGAAGAGCGGTAGGTAGATGACGACCGCGAAAAGCGCCACACCAACCAGCAGCGAGAGGAATGCGCCAGCCGTGAAGATCCGGTTGCGGAACAAGTCCAGCGGCAGAATAGGCTCCTTGGCGCGTCGCTCGATCAAGTAGAACGCCACAAACAGCGCAGCCCCACCGCCAAGTGTGCCAATCACCTGCGGCGACACCCAGGGATACGTCTGGCCGCCCCAGGTGAGTCCCAGCAACAAGCACACTGTGGCCGCCGAGGCGGTGATGGCGCCGGCAAAATCAATGCGGCGCACTGCGGCCATCCCGGTGAAGCGAGTGCTGCGTGCTGAGATGTTCGCCGGGAGCCTGAAAATCAATAGCAGCAGCGCCACGATTCCGAGCGGGACGTTGACGTAGAAGACCCACCGCCATGTTGTGGTATCGGAGATCCAACCGCCAAGGGTTGGACCGATGACACTGGCGAGCGCAAAGACGCCGGAGAAAAGCCCCTGCCACCGGGCGCGCTCCGCGGGCGTAAAGATGTCACCAATCAGCGTGAAGATCAACGCGAAGAGAAAACCAGCGCCGATACCCTGGATACCACGGTAAATGATCAGTTGATTCATGGTCGTGGACGTGCCTGAGAGCATCGAGCCAAGGAGGAAAATGACGACTCCGGCGACGAGGAACCACTTGCGTCCAAACTGATCCGAAAGCTTGCCCAGTATGGGAATGACGGTCGTCTCCGCCAGTAGATACGCCGTCACGACCCAGGTATAGCGGTCGAATCCATTGAGATCCTGGATGATCTTGGGTAGCGCCGTGCTGACAATCGTCTGATCGAGAGCCGCCAACAGCATGGTCAGCATCAATGCGACCAACACGCCGGCGAGATCCCACCCACGAAGACTTACTCCCCCGCCTGTCTGCGGAGCTAATGTCTGCTGGTCGGAAGGCATGGAAGATTCTGCCACGAGAGACTCCTGATGGTGAAAGGATGAGAATGCTGACCGAGAAGACAAGACAGCGCTACCGCTTGCTCAACGCCAGGTCAGTGGGATCCGGGGTGCAGAGCAGGCCATGCAACAGCAGAGTAGTGATTGAGCTGGCCAGCTCTTCGGGTGCGTAGTGGGCGAGATTTTCATCGCCCAGTGAACGTCGTATCATGAGGTGTACTATGGTCATTACTAGCATCCGAGACGCCAACATAGTATCCGTGATACGCAGCGCTCCGCAGGAGACTTGTGTGTTCAGGTAGGAACACACTTCCATCGCCAAACCACGACCAAATGAACGCGCGCATTCACGGCCCGCCTCGCCGACTGCCGTACAGCCTTGCTCGTACGCGCTTGTGCGCATCATTACGCGGAGCAGACTCATCGAAGTCGGCTCGGCCAGCGACAGGACGATCCGCATAATGACGCACCGCAGCGCCGTCTCTACCGGCTCACCGGAAGAAAACGCGGACACCAGGTCCAGATCTCCAAGGAAACACGCTGCCTTGTGCTGGCAGGCGGCCGCAAAGAGATCTTCTTTATCTTTGAAGTAGAAGTAGATCAGGCCGTGGGTAACATCCGCACGGGCTGCAACCTCCTTCGTCGTCGCACCTTCAAAGCCGTGCTCGGCAATAACGGCTAAAGCGGCTTCAAGAATTTGCTGGCGCCGGTCAACTCCCGGCAATGCAGGTCTACGCGCCACCTCGCCCTCCTGAAGCCATAATTAACATTGCTGTCAAATAGTAAGAATCGGAAGTACGCGTTGTCAAGGACAGCGGTGCCAGCGAGGGATATTTGATCAAGCACTGTTGGTGGATGGCGAGCCTTGCAACGGCAATTCATTAGTGGTGCTTGCGCAGTCAAGCGGTCGGGCGTATAATCGCGGCAAATAGCACTGAATATGATGGCTCAATTGCGATTCTACAGTGGTGTGGGCGGTTGTGGGGACAATTGATCAGTTTGGGAGGTTTTCGATGCTGTCAGAATCTGAAACGCCGAGGAGATGGGAGCGAGGACAGGGATTCGTAGAATACGCGTTCATCATCTTATTGGTAGCACTGGTCGTTTTTGGTGCGCTGTTCCTGCTTGGTCCAGCGGTCGCGAGCGTGCTGGGGGGTGTCCGCCCGGCGCTATAGATCGGCATGCGGGATAGAGCGCGGGCGACGCCGAGGAAGGCCAACGGTTTCACATGATGCCCTGTCACATGGGTAAACTGGCGCTTCGGCAGCGCGTGCGCCAGCCCTGACGAACAAGACGTTAGGTTCCGCTTTCGCGAGCTTCATAGAGAATACCGGAATGCCTGGCAGCGTGACCTTCAGCCCGGCGGTTGCGGGGCATGAGGCACGATGCTATAATGCGATGGTGGCTCAACGAGCCTCCGGCGACGCTACCCTCGCGGGCACTCGTTGCCGTGACGCTCTCCTCATTCGCCGCAATTGCGCGAAATGGAGTGCGCATTCATCCATCCTGCCCCCCCTCTTGCGGCGTGACACATGCGGGCGCGCGCAGACGAGCGGGAGCATACCCACAGGAGGAGTCCGCATGGCGCGGGACTATGAGCTCGGGATCATTGTGAACCCCGATGTTGGCGACGACCAGGCGCGCGCGATTGTCGAGCGTGTGACACAGACAATCACGACAGGTGATGGCCAGGTGGTGCGTGTGAATGCATGGGGGCGACGCCGGCTCGCCTACCCTATCGAACGTCACCGCGATGGCCTCTATTTCTACTTCGATGTCATCCTCAACCCAGAAGCGACCAGCGAGCTTGAGCGCTCGATCCGGGTAAATGAGGAAATTCTCCGCCATCTGCTGAAGGCGCGCGACCCGCGTGTGGTGGCGCAACAGCGCCAGCGTGATGCGGACGCTGAGGCCCAAGCAGCGGCGCAGGCGGCTGCACAGGCCGCCCAAGCGGCGGAAGCAGCAGCACAGGCACCGACGGAGGTAACGGCTCCTAGCGAGCCAGCAGTCGCAAGCGAAGTCGAAGCGGCAGAGCCACAGGCCGAAGCCGCCCCAACTCCCACAGCTACGCTGGCTCCTTCAGAGGAGACGACTGAGCCGGAGCAGAGCGAAGTCGAAAGCGCCACGGCTGAAGCGGAGGCGTAAATCTCGGAGCGCATGCGGACGGCGTGACAGCGGCCCTGGTATGCGCCTGAGAAGGGAAGGGCAGTCATGCTCAACAAGATTATGCTCATTGGCAACCTGGGGCGCGATCCCGAGATGAGCTATACGCCAGCTGGCAAGGCAATCACGAAGTTCTCGCTGGCCGTCAGCCGATACACGGGTGGCCGCGAGACTGACGAGCGCCAGAAAGAGACCCAGTGGTTCAACATCGTCGCCTGGGAGCAACTTGCCGAAAGGTGCAGCAGCTATCTCCACAAGGGGTCCAAGGTGTACATCGAGGGTCGCATGACTTCACGCAAGTACACCAATAAGGACAACCTTGAGGTAACGGCCTGGGAAGTCGTTGCTTCTGGCATGGAAATGCTCGATTCGAAAGCGTCTCAAGAGCAGCACTCGGCTGGCGGAGGTTACGGCGACGGCGACGTTGGAGCGGACGATATTCCGTTCTAGCCAATCAGATTCGAGCCTGGCGCGGCGCCTCGCCGTGCCAGGCCACATCGTTCGCACGTGCTGGCGCATGTGATCTCGCAGTATGCGCCAGCCATCCCACACGTGAGGTGTCGTCCCGCCCTTCGCGGCGGTTCAGACACTTGAATTGCAGAGTGCGAGGAGCACGTACCCTGTCACCAATCATCGTCGGTGACAGGGTCGAGTTACCACAGATTCAGGAGCAGCGTAATGCAGCAGCGACGAGATACCGGCGGCTTTGGCGCACCGGGGGGCGAGCGGCTATCGGGCGACCGTCCGCAGGGGGATCGCCCGGCCCGCTCATTTGGTGGGCGCGGGCGCGATTTCCGCTCGCGCCGGAAGGTCTGCACGTTCTGTGTTGATCATATCAAGGAAATAGACTACAAAGATGTCGGGCGTCTGCGCCGGTACCTCTCTGATCGCGGCAAGATCGAGCCGCGCCGAAAGACGGGAACCTGCGCCAAACACCAGCGCCGCTTAAGCGTCGCGTTGAAGAACGCGCGCTTTATGGCGCTGCTGCCATACACGGCCGCACATATTCGCGGCTCATAATATCGTGCATGCCGGCGTGTCTGCCATCGCTTGATTCAGTCAGGCGCATGGCTCACCCGCCGGTAGCTGGTTCACATCTGGGGAGACGCTGGACGAGCTATGAGCAACCAGACGCTGCAAAAACCTCCGACGAAGCGTCGCACTCGCGCGAAGAGCACAAGTGCGAAATCGGGAAGTTTATTCCGCCGACAAACGGCACGCATTGACGGTCGCCGCGATGGCACACCGCTGATATTTGGGTGGGGCAAGCAGCTCACCCGCATGCAGAAACAGCAGATTCAGCGACGGGCCGTTTTCAGCTTCTTTGGATTGATCATCGTCGCGGTTATTTTCGTCTTTGTCTTCGGTGTGATCCAGCAGAACATTATCATTCCGAATGAAGCCATCGTTACCGTCAACGGTGTCGGTGTTTCCCAGGCAACCTACCAGAAGCAGCTTGCCTACGACGCGCAAGTTCTCTGGAACACGCTGCAAAGCGAGATCAAGCAGCAGGCTACGGACCAGGCCGCGGCGGCGAAGGGCGACAAGAACGCCAACACGCAGAACCAGATCGTCACCACGCAGATCCAGGCAAACGAAGCAAATTACCAGCAATCCGCCATCACGCAGGCCGTCATCACGGCGCTCGTGGAAGATCAGCTCATTCAGCAGCAGGACAAGGTGCTGGAGCGCCAGAGCCACGTCCCCACTGCGACACTGGAACCAAGCAGCAGCGCCATTGACGCGGCGCTTGCCACGTTCAAGAAGGCATTCCCCGGAAACGAGAGTTATGCGGATTTCCTTGCGAAGAACGGCATAACCGAAGCCGACGTGCGAGCGGCTATCGCGGTGCATCAGCGCCGCGACTTGCTCCAGACATACCTCTCCGCACAGATCGTCTCACCGACCAAGCAGGTTCATCTGCGCCGAATCCAGCTCAATAGTGAGAAGGATGCGCAGAATGTATTGACGGCTCTGCTCAAGGACCCCAACAACGTCACGCTCTGGTCCACGCTTGCCAAGAAAGATTCGCTCGATGCGAACACGAAAAATACCGGCGGCGACATGGGGTGGGTGACCAACTATACCGGCGATCAGGCTATTGATAACTGGGCATTCGCCGCGAATCGCAAAATTGGCGATATGACGACCACGCCGTTGAAGGACTCGACCGGCACGTTCGATGTCATTCAGTTGGTGGAGATTGATCCGAGCCGCGCCGTTGATCCCACGTTACTTAAGGCGGCGCAGTCAAACGCTGTGGCGCAGTGGATCTCAGGCGCAAAGGCAGATGTAAATACTCACATCAGCACTCCAGACTCCACGATGCTCACCGCCGCCCGCAATCTTCCCGTGTTGCCGGATCTGAACGCGAAGCTTCCGAGCGAGGCTCCGCAGGGTGGCGTTCCGGGCGCTCCCAACGGACAGCCCGGCGGACTTCCATAGGTCGCGGAACTCGCGGTTGTGCTACGATAACCGGGACGGTACCTCCACATGGGAGTGTGCCGTCCCGGAATGTTTGATTCACATGAAATGGCTCATTATGCGTCCAGACTTGTTAGATACCATTTCCCTGTATCTCCATATTCCGTTTTGCCAGGCAAAGTGTCACTACTGCGATTTCAATTCGTACGCTGGAATGCTGGGCTTTGGCGAACAATATGTGGATGCGCTGTGTGCCGAAATCAACTTCGCCGGGCAGCGCACACGCCTCGCGGGGGACGAGCGCCGTCGGTGTCGCACCATCTTCTTCGGAGGTGGTACACCTAGTCTGCTGGAAGCCGAACAGGTGCGAGCGCTCCTTCAAGCCGCACGTAAGTCTTTCGAAGTGGATATGGACGCCGAGATTACTCTTGAGGCCAATCCAGGCACTCTCGAATACAAGCACCTGGATCGGGTACGAGCGCTCGGAGTGAACCGGCTAAGTATGGGTGCGCAGAGTTTTGATGCGGACCTGTTACGCTGGATGGGACGCATCCATAGTCCGAAAGAGATTGAGACGGCGCTGGCAGCAGGGCGCGCGGCGGGCTTCACCAATATCAACCTGGATTTCATCTACGCGCTGCCCGGCCAGTCGCTGCGCACATGGTCTGAAACCCTCGAACGCGCCATCGCCTTAGCGCCGGAACACCTCTCACTCTACTCGCTCATCGTCGAGGAAGGCACGCCGCTCTTCAAATGGGTACGCCAGGGTCAGGTGACGCCCGTAGATGAAGATCTCGCCGCGGACATGTACGAGCTGGCGGAGGAACAAATGAAAGCGGCTGGCTACGTCCACTACGAAATATCGAACTGGGCAAAGCCTGGACATGAATGCCGCCACAATCTTACGTACTGGCACAATCTGCCCTATGTCGGGCTAGGAGCCGGAGCACACGGCTGGTTTGGTGGCCATCGGTATTCCGAGTCCCGCCCGATACGTGGCTACATTAAGAAAGTACGCGATACGCTCGCGGCACA
The DNA here is from genome assembly GCA_035310125.1 of Ktedonobacterales bacterium. GTDB lineage: Bacteria > Chloroflexota > Ktedonobacteria > Ktedonobacterales > JADMIN01 > DATGEP01. The sequence goes on along the minus strand of DATGEP010000144.1, from coordinate 12,345 downwards.
CGTAGAGAGTGCAGCTTCCGCTGGCGATCGCCTTCCGGGCGGGGCGATCGTCGAGGACGAAACGATTCCTCGCGCCCTGGAGATGGCAGAAACTGCTATGCTGGGCATGCGCCTTGTCGAAGGCGTTGATATGAGCGCTTTTGCCCAACGGTACGGCGTAGAGTTCGAGCGTGTCTTCAGCGATCGGCTCTCATTAGCATGGGACTATGATCTGATCGAAACGCGCAACGACCGTCTGCGATTAACGCCACGAGGCCGGCTCCTTGGCAACGAAGTGTTCGAGCGACTGCTGCCGGACCGCGAGGAAGCCACCACGAAATAGGGCCGACAGCAGTCCTTGCCGGTGGGTACGGCAAGCGGGTACGATCACGGCCATGCCGCGAGCAAATTGCTTCCTTGCAGTTGCGTACCGCAACCGTTCCCTTCCCTACATCTCAACGCATGCCTCGCTCAACTTGCCGTGGTCCAGGAGCCAGCGTGCAAACTCCAGTCTGCGCTCATCTTTCACCCGCTCCAGATACTCCGCGTGTGCGTGGAAGTTGACGCGCAGCTGCGTCAACCGGAGGACTTCGTCTTCAGTAAAATTGCCGCTCAATGTTGTAGGGCGACCGTTGGTGTTATTCGCGTATTCTGGTGGCAACATGGGAGAACATCCTCTCGCAAGCGTCCTAATCGTCTGCGTGATCCTATTGCATGGCGCGTGCCAATCCCCATACAATACAAAGACTCTGGCGCGCCGGAGTTTCATGTCTCGACGATTGAAGGGCAGCACAGGCGAATGACCGATACTTCCTCCGGCACACCATCCCAGGCTGATGCGCATCCTCACCCTGAGCCACAGTCCCGTCACGATGTCGCGGATTCTACGGCGTTTACAAAAGTCTTCGGTCATACGCGCCCAATGCAGCGAGCACACGAATTGCCAGCGGATATCCTGAACGACGTTGCGGGCCGGTCACCACTCATCGTCCAGCTTCTGCACAACCGTGGTGTGTCGGGCGCGAATGGTATCGCCGCATTCCTTAGCGGCAACTGGCGGGCAATTGGTCCAGCACTTCTGCATCTCGACCGCGCCGTGGAGCGGATCCGTCAGGCGATTGGCAGAAATGAGCGTATCGTCGTCTTCGGTGACTTCGATTGTGACGGCATCACGTCCTGTGCGTTGCTTACGCTGGCACTGCGCGGCCTGGGAGCAAACGCGCGCCCATACATCCCCCGAAGGGATGACGATGGTCGCGGGCTGAACATCGAAGCGGTTCAGGAGCTCGCACAAGATGGCACAAAGTTAATCGTCACAACCGACTGCGGCACCGCGAATGTGGCTGAGGTGGAGCGGGCGAGCGCGTTGGGGTTGGATGTGATCATCACCGATCACCACCCGCCACATGGCCCACTGGCACCTGCCTATGCGGTTCTCAACCCACATCAAGATGGCGACACCTCGGCGGAGAAAGATCTGGCTGGCGTCGGTGTGGCGTTCCGTGTGGCTGAGTCGCTGCTGGCTGGCTCATCGGCGGGTGCGACATCACTGGCAGAGCTATTGGATCTAGTCGCCATCGGTACAATCGCGGACGTTGCCCCCCTGTCACCGTCGAACTGGGCGCTTACGCGTGCGGGATTGGATCAGATTAGGCTGTCGCCGCGAGCCGGCGTCCGGGCGTTGCTCACTATGGCTCGTTTGCGGTCGAGTGAGATCGGCGCACGTGACATCTCGTTTGGCATTGCGCCGCGTATAAACGCCTGCGGGAGAATGGGCAACCCACTTCTCGCGATAGATTTGCTGCTCGCGACAGACAGCCACAGTGCGGATCGGCTCGCACGCGAGGTCGAAGCACTCAATATTCAGCGGCAAACCGTCACCGAACAAGTCATCGTCGCGGCCCGCGAACAGGCAGCCATACAGTTAGAGACGAGCGCGGGTATAGTGGTCGCCCAGGGCCACAACTGGCCCCTTGGAGTGCTTGGCCTAGTTGCGGGGCGGCTGGCGGACGAATACCACCGGCCAGCTTTTGTGATCAGTCACGATGGAATGGAATCTCGTGGCTCCGCGCGTGGGCCGGTCGGCGTCAACCTGGGTGATGTGCTCGCGGTGCGTGCTGACTTCTTCAAGCGCTTCGGCGGCCACGCGCAGGCGGCTGGCTTCACACTGCCTAGCGAGGTGTTTCCAGAATTCTTGACATACCTCGAGAGCTGCTTTCCGCTGAATACTACGCCGGTCACAGAGGCGCGTGGTGACGACCGGCAAAGCATAGCTCCGGTACAGGTGGATTGCCGGCTCGCGTTGCGCCGCATTGGGCCAGACTCGGACGTGTACGGCGACCTGGAAAAAATGGAGCCGTTTGGCGCGGGCTTCGCCGAGCCAGTGTTTCTTTGTCCCGGCGCTCGCATCATCGGATGCCGGCGCAGCGGCGTGGAGGGACGCACCTTACGCCTGCGGATCGCACATGGTGGTATGACGCGCGAGTTCGTTTGGTCGCGACGAGGCGAAATCTGCGAAGCCGTCCGATCCGCACTGAGCAGCCTGCCATCAGTGGACGTCGCCTACACCTTGCGCAAGTATCACCGCTCCGCATCCGCAGAGTCAGAGTGGCTGCCGCATATTGAGACGCTAGCCGCCCCCCTCCCATAGCTTTTTCGTTCCCTCTTGACAAGCAACCCCGTGTACGTTAGTATTCGTATACCGACTAGATAGTATGCAAACAATGGGGATGTTGTGGTCGGAAAACAGACTGGAAAGTATGGTTACAGGAGCTCATCTGTGCCCTGCGGGCCAGTGGCCAGGTAGCAACAGCGAGTCAGCGTATTGAGATTGGGCGAAGAGGAGAGCGTTATGTCAGATAGCCTGAGGGGGGCTGACGTATCAGACGAACCGGCGAGCGTGATGACCAGTGAACGGAGCGTCAATGACGGCTTGCGTTCTGCCGAATTTATCCAAGAACCGCCGACGGGTACGCCGCAAGCAGAGAAGAGCTCCGGATTCTTCGCTCCGCTGCGGGTCGCCAATTTTCGCAGGCTGATCGCCGGTCAGAGTGTGTCTCGTCTGGGCGACCAGTTCTACTTCGTCGCCCTGCCCTGGCTTGTGCTACAGGTGGCGGACTCAGCAGCCGCGCTCGCGCTCGTCACGGGCGTTGCGGCGGCAACCTTGGGCGTGTTTTCGCTGGTCGGCGGCGTGCTGGCGGACCGCTATGGGCCGCGTGCACTGATGCTTGGCTCAGACGTTGCGCGACTCATCACTATCTCGGTGCTGGCAGCGCTGGCGCTGGCAAGCACACCGCCGCTGTGGGTATTGCTCCTCCTATCGGCGCTGCTCGGTATTGCAGGCGGTCTGTTTTATCCGGCATCTTCCTCGATGGTGCCGTTTCTCTTGCCGGCCAACGCACTACAAGCGGGAAATAGCTTCGAGCAACTGACTTTGCAGACCAGCAACCTCATCGGCCCGGGAGTGGCGGGCGTGGTGCTGGGCGCAACCAAGCTGGCGCTCGGCTTTGTTGCCGATGCGGTGTCGTTCCTGGTATCGGTTATCTCGCTCGCGCTAATCCGTGTACCGAAGCGCGAGAAACAGGCACAGGGAGCGACCGATCCGGCTACTCCGCGAAAGGGGGGCACTCTGCGCGACCTCGGAGAGGCATATCGGTTTTTGCGAACGTCACGCTTCCTCTTTACACTGCTCGTTCTTTCGCTTGTGGCTAATTTTGCGGCAAATGGACTGTTCGATGTGGCGCTGCCGCTGCTGTTGAAGCAGTGGGTCGGCATTGGAAGCGGACCGCAAGCGTTTGGGATCGTCATCGGCGGATTCGGTCTTGGATCAATTCTCGGCGCCTTGGTGGCGGGAGCCGCCTCGAAGCTCCGGCACAAGGCGTTGGTGGCGATTGTGACGCTACTGCCCGTAGCGCTGCTCATCGCGGTAGCGCCATTCCTGGGCGGGGTATTGCCCCTAACAGTCACCTTCGCGATGATGGGCTTAGTTATCGCGCTCAGCAACGTGCTCTTCATAACGCTGATCCAGCAGGCGATTCCGATGGAGATGATGGGCCGGATGATGAGCTTTGTGATGCTGGGCACCTTGGGCGGGACACCGCTTTCAATCGCGGCGTATGGCGTGGCTGCCAGCCTGGTACCGAACGTAGCATGGCTTTTCATCGCTGGCGGAGCCATATTTGCCGTGGCCGGCCTGGTGGCACTGACACAACGGGTATTCTGGCAGGCTGGATGAGTCTATGCCCGTACGGCGAGCAGCGTACGCTGCTCGCCCGCTTAACCAAGCGTTCGGCTATTCGCAAAACCAGAGTCATTGACGTATGGTCGAGCGCTTGGAGTCAGCGGCAAAGACCGTCCAGCACTGGTGCCATTGAACGAAGCACCGGAACGTGTGTTGTCCCTATGATCCGACAGGCGGGAGCTCCGACGCGCGGACCGCCTCATTGAAGGCGGTCACGTCTTCGGCGATTAGCGTGCGGAGCTGAGCCAGCTCGGTTCTCGTCTGCTCCTGGAGGAGCACAAAGACCTCGTGGGCACCCTGTGTCGGCGCGTCGTCGGACTCGTCAGCCATTGCGCTGAGTGTCGCCAGCTTCTCTTTGAGCCGGTTTGGCCCAGGCTGCGGCGTATCGAGATCGAGATTCACCAGCGCGCGCTCGGCCGCTGTGAGCTTCTGGATCAGCGACGACGCCGCTTCGGAGAGGTGCTCAGTGCCTTCATGTGCTTTGGCGCGCTCCCCCCAGCTTTCCACTTGTTTGCGCAGGCGGCGTATCTGGTTCACTCCCTGGTGCAGCTCACTCACCAGATCGCGGATAGCTAGCTTTAGATCGAACTGCGCCCGCAAATCCGCGGCGGTGGCTGGCAAGCGCGGGTCAGCCAGGACAGTAAACTTCTCAGTCGCGATTGTCTCTCCCACAGTGAGCCGCACTGTATACTCTCCGGGCAGAGCGCGCGGTGCGGTCGCTTCCTCCATCAGCCTGGCGGAGGCGTCGGCCTTCTTCGTGGCATCTTCGAGGGCAGTGGGTCGGGCATAGCGGTAATTCCAGACGAAGCGATTGGCACCAGCCTCCGCCGGCAGATGGGGCGGCTCTTCACTCTTGCTGGAAAACTCGCGGATGACCTTCCCTTCGGCATCGAGAATTGCCAGCTTGATCTCGCTTTCGGGCTTCTCGGCCAGCGCGTAGTGGATAATCACACCGTTCGGCGGATTCTTGCCGGCATCGAGAAAGTCCTGGGTGGTTGCGCCGCTGGCCAGCTCACGAGGGCGGTACGCCACCGTCACAGGGCCAGTAAGCTTGTAGTTGACGTAGCCAGGCGACGGCGCATCATACATGCGGTCGTAGTAGCGGAACATCGTCGTATCGCGCGGCGCGAAAAGCGTGACGGCCTCTTTCGCGCGCTGCTCGCTCATGTGGTAGAGCGGGGAAAGATCATCCAGAATCCAGATCGAGCGGCCATGGGTCGCGGCGATGAGATCCGTTCCCTTGATGACGAGATCATGAATGGGAACAACGGGCAGATTGCACTGGAACGGCTGCCAGTTGGCACCATCATCAAATGAAATATACAGGCCCGTCTCGGTGCCGGCATAGAGTAGGCCGCGCCGGTTGGGGTCCTCGCGAATAACGCGGGTGAAGTCGTGTGAGGGGATGCCAGAGGTAATTCGCGTCCAAGTGGCGCCGTAGTCGGTCGTTTTGTAGAGATACGGCGTGAGGTCATCGTGTTTGTAGCGTGTAGCGGCGACGTAGGCGGTGGCGGCGTCGTGAGGCGAAAGCTCGATGATGCTGATGAGCGCCCAGTCCGGCAGATCGGGCGGCGTCACGTTGTGCCAGGTCTGGCCGCCGTCACGCGAGAGGTGAACCAGGCCATCATCGGAGCCGGTCCAGAAGACCCCCTTCTCGTGAGGCGATTCACGGAACGCGAAGATGGTACAGTAGATCTCCGCGCCGCTATTGTCGGCGGTGATGGGTCCGCCGGAGGAGCCGAGCTTTTCGGGGTCGTTGCGCGTCAGGTCCGTGCTGATCGTCTCCCAGCTTGCGCCGCCGTTCGTGGTGCGATGGACGAAGTTCGAGCAGGCGTAGAGCGTGTCTGGGTCATGTGGCGAGAACTCTACGGGGAACGTCCACTGGAAGCGGTATTTTAACTCGCCCGCGCCGACGCCATTGCCCAACACTTCCGGCCAGACCGTGACATTGCGCCTCTGGCCGGTGTCAGGGTTCCACGCGAGCAAGCGCCCATGCCCATTACCCGTACCGATGCCGCCACCAAAGACCGTGTAGGGTGGCTTGCGACTAATGGCGATGTAGCCGCTCTCGCCCCCGCCCGGCTCGGTGTAGTCTTTCCAGCTTATCGCGCCTTCGGCGTCCAGGCTGGGTAGCCGCATCGCCCAGTTATCCTGTTGCGACGCGTAGACATTGTAGGGCACGCGGTCGTCGGTGGTGACATGGTAGAGCTGGGCGGTCGGCTGGTTGAGGATCGAGGACCACGTGTGGCCACCGTCAAACGTGACATTGGCACCGCCGTCGTGGGCCTCGATCATGCGATGGGAGTCGCGCGGGTCTATCCAGAGATCGTGATTGTCGCCATGTGGCTCTGGCACGATGGTAAAGGTCTTCCCGCCGTCGGTGGACTTCCAGCATTGAAGATTGAGAATCCAGACCGTATCGGCGTTCTGCGGGTCAGCGTACACGTGCATGTAATACCAGGGCCGGCGGCGCAGGTCAATCTCGGTATTGATGCGCTCCCAGGTCACGCCCCAGTCGTCTGAGCGGAACAGGCCGCCACCGTCCTTGCTGTCTTTACCGTCTTTACCGTCTTTGCTGTTCTTCTGGTCCTTTTCCTCTTCACCCGCCGCCTCGAACAGCGCCCAGACGCGACCCGGCTGCGCAGGCGAGGCGGCCACACCGATCTTGCCGAGCACGCTCTTGGGCAGGCCCTTGTTGCGAGTGATGTCAGTCCATGTCTCGCCGCCGTCGGTGGACTTCCACAGACCGGAGTCCTCGCCACCGCTCTGGAGCGCATGAGGATAGCGCCGCGTTTGCCAGATCGTCGCGTAGAGCACGTCGGGATGATGCGGGTCAATCGCCAGATCTACCGCACCAGCGCGCTCGCTCTTGAAGAGGACGCGCTGCCAGGTCGCGCCACCGTCGGTGGTGCGGTAGACGCCGCGCTCAGCGTTGGGACCCCAGGCGTGCCCCAACGCCGCGACGTACGCGATGTTGGGGTTGCGGGGATGGATGACGATATCGCCAATGTGACGTGTATCAGCCAGCCCCGTATTGCGCCAGGTCTTGCCGCCGTCAGTGGAGGTGTAGACGCCATCGCCATGCGAGACATTGCCGCGAATGGTAGACTCGCCGGTGCCCACGTAGATGACGTTGGGATCAGAGTCAGAGACGGCAATCGCGCCAATGGCCGCAGTGCCGAACGAGCCGTCAGAGATGTTTTCCCAGAGTGCGCCGCCACTGGTGGTCTTCCAGACGCCGCCAGCGCTGCCACCAAAGTAGAAGGTGCCCTTCTCGGTGGGATGTCCCGCGACGGCGACGACGCGCCCGCCACGATGGGGTCCGATGCAGCGCCATTCGAGCGACTGGAAGAGCTTGCTATCCATCAATCTGTTCTCCCTTCGGTGGGTGTTTGGCAGTGGCGCACGACGACGACAACACTGATCGGCGTCTTTGGGATTGTGACGTAGTTTGGGGGCGGCGTCAAGGCGCACAGTGGGCGTCTCCGCGCCCATCGCTTCCTTGCCATGCACCGAATGCGGTCGTATGGCTGGATGCCTTGTCGTGGGGAAATCGGCAATCACCAGGCGCCCGCATCGCACGATCAGGCTCTGCCCACAGGTGAGGAGTGGGGAGTTAGCGCCAGACGGAGCGAGGGAAGTGGTTGGCGGTTTCGAGGTAGGTGCGCTCGTCACTCTCAATAAGCAGTTTGTGCAGGAGAATGACGTCGGCCTCTGGCAATGAGTCTACGGGTTGGATGCAAAGACGCTCAACGACGCGGCCGCCTTCGAGCACGAGCACCTGTCCCGGCCCGCGTGGCACCCGGTAAATACGGTTCGCGTATGAATGGCTTCTCACGTCGAGAAACGCACGTGAGCAGAGCTGGCGATATTCGTCGGCGCTCAGACGCTCACGGAGAAGCGTTTCGGCGTTGTGGTCGGCGGCCACTGGCCACCAGGTTTGGAGGCGCAGCCACGGCCAGACGCGCGCGCTGGCTGGTGGCCAGAGGGACACGGCCTGAACGACCTTGGCGACGAAGAGCAGCGCTATGAGCAGCGTGACACTAATCGGCACGAGGTTGTTCATGTGGGTGTCTACCCGCCGACGACACGTGGAATCATGAGGATCTGCTGAGCGTTGGGATCAAACTCGTCAATGCGCTCGGCGGGTTTGTCCGGGGCGACACGAACAGCCGTGGCGCCGCGAGCGCGCTCCTCTTTGAAGATCCGCTCGGCTTCGCGGACGGCGGCGATAGCTTCAGGGTCGCCAACGTCTACGGCACTCTCATCCCATGTGTGGCGGTCGTCGCCATGTCGCGACAACACTCGTAACATTCCCATAGAAGGCACTCCTCCTCGTCGCTGTTGGAAGCACCCGAAGGCATACCGCCTCTGCGAGAGATAGGGTCCTGCTACGCCGGGCAGCGCAGGTGTGGCGCATGCCCGGTGAGTGGGGCCGGTCCTAACCTACGAGTCTCACGGATGCAGACGAGCGCTGGCTGCATCCGTCCTTACACACGTCCGATGTGTCAACTAGTATATCGCGCATGCTCCCTGGGTTTCAAGGGTAAGCCTCGCGAAGTTTCCATCTCGAACGGGCGCGCCGCGTGTGCCCGTTCGAGATGGAATCCTCTCTGACGTTTCGCGGGTGGGTTACGAGGTGGCCGCAGGAACGGCGGCGACCACGGCAGGCACACTCTGCTCGCGCAGAAGTGTGTTGAAGGCGGCGACATCGCTCGACATGAGCTCACGCACACGTGTGAGCTGCTCATCTATGCGATGCGCCGTCTCCGCATACAGATCGGACTCCGAGCGGGTGGGCGCGGCATCGGCGCCTGAGCTTATGGCCAGAGCGAGGAAGGTTAGCCGGGCGTTGAGCTTGACGGGATAGTTCAGGGTATCCTGGCGGCTGCGGGCCTTACGCTGGATCAACTCTTCCTCGACGGCAATGAGTTTTTCTTTCAGTGGGCCGGCGGCTTCGGAGATGGCTTTCGACGTCTCCTGGCCCCTGGTGCGCTCCTCCCAATCCGTCACCTGACGACGCACAACACGGAGCAGGTTGATGGCCTCGTGGGTCTCGTCGAGCTTGGCCTGTATCTTGAGCAGGAGGTCACGCTGCGCCTCCAGGTCGGCCTGGGTGGCGGTGATGCGCGGATCTCTGACGATCTCGAAGGATTGGGTGTAGGACTGATCGCCGACGGTGAGCCGCACTGAGAAGGTGCCAGGGGCAACGAGCGGGCCAGACGCGGCGCCATCAGCGGAGGCGGTGTAGCCGTCCACGCGCTTCGGGTCGGGGTAACGCATGTTCCAGATGAAGCGGTTGAGGCCGGCAACCTTGGGAACCTTTGGCTCCTTCTTCTCGTCTTGCTTGTCCGGCACCTGTCCCTTTGTTGTTGGCGCGTCGCTCTTGGGTGGCTCCTCGGGCTTCTTCTCTTCACTGCTGAAGGCACGGATCTCGTTGCCCTGAGCGTCGAGGAAAGCCAGCTTTATCTCGCCGTCAGGCTTGTCTTTCAGGTAGTAGCGGACGATGACGCCGCTGGGAGGGTTCTTGCCAGCGTCGAGGAAGACAGTCGCCGGCTCGCCGTCGGGGCCAGGCTTCTGGCGGGCGGTGACCATGAGGTGGCCGGTGTACTGATAGCTGACATGGGGAACTTCGGCGGCAATGCTCTCGCCAAGGAAACGCACCGTCGGACGTGGGGCGAACAGGTGCGCTGGCTCGCTCGTCACGCCAGACATGACGGTGCGGAGCGGGGTGATGTCGTCAAGAATCCAGAACGCGCGGCCATGTGTGGCGACGACGAGATCGGAGTCTTTGACGACGAGGTCGTGAATGGGCACGACGGGGAGGTTGAGGCGTAGAGATTGCCACGAGTCGCCGTCATCGAAGGAGACGTAGATACCGGTTTCGGTGCCGGCGTAGAGTAGGCCGCGCCTGGCGGGGTCTTCGCGAATGGCGCGGGAGAAATCGTCGGCTGGGATGCCGCCGGTGATCTGCGTCCACGACTTGCCGTAGTCGGTGGTCTTAAACAGGTACGGGTGGAAGTCGTCGGTTTTGTAGCAGGTAGCGGCGAGGTAGGCCACAGCGGGGTCGTGGGGCGACGCCTCGATTATGCTCACGAGGGCGCTCTTGGGAAGCGCGTTGGGCGTGACATCGTCCCAGGTGGCGCCGGAGTCACGCGAGATGTGAACCAGGCCGTCGTCAGAGCCGGCCCAGAAGAGTCCACGCTGGCGCGGGGATTCCGCGAAGGCGAAGATCGTCGCGTAGTATTCGGCGCCTGTATTGTCCTGAGTGATGGGACCGCCGGAGGAGCCAAGGGTCGCGGGATCGGCGCGGGTGAGGTCTGGACTAATGGCTTCCCAGGTGACGCCCTCATCGGTGGAGCGGAAGACGACGTTGCCAGTGACGTAGAGGGTGTTGGGGTCGTGGGGCGAGAGCACGATGGGATAGGTCCACTGGAAGCGATATTTCGCATCGGCGGCGCCGTGGCCGGAAAGCGCTTCGGGCCAGACCATGATCATGCGATTCTGGCGGGTGGCGGCATCGAAGCGCGTGAGATAGCCCTGGTAGTTGCCGGCAAAGATGATGTTGGGGTTGTCAGGGCGGACAGCAACGTAGCCGGCCTCGCCACCACCGATCTCGGCGCAGTCTACTGTGGTAATGGCGCCGAGGACGCTGCGACTGGGCACGGACATGCTGCTGTTGTCCTGCTGGCAGCCGTAGACCCGGTAGGGAAAGCGGGTGTCGGTGGTGACGTGATAGAACTCGGCAGTGGGCTGGTTGTAGATGCTGCTCCAGGTCTGGCCGCCATCAAAGGAGATGGTGGCGCCGCCGTCGTTGCCGTTGATGACGCGGCTGGGGTTACGCGGGTCTATCCAGAGGTCGTGATTGTCGCCGTGGGGTATCTGGACCTCGGTGAAGGTGCGCCCACCATCAATGGATTTCCACGCCTGGACATTGAGCACCCAGACGGTGTTGGCATCTTGCGGGTCGGCGAAGATGTGGTGGTAGTACCAGGCGCGCTGGCGCAGGTTGCGGTCCTCGCTGAGGCGCTCCCACGTCTGGCCGCTGTCGTCGGAGCGGAAGACGGCGCCATCCTCGGCCTCGACGATTGCCCAGACGCGCCCGGATTGGGCGGCGGAGACGGCGATCCCGATCTTGCCCAGGACACTCTTCTCCGGCAGGCCTTTGTTGCGGGAAATGTCGGTCCAGGTGTCGCCACCGTCGGTGGACTTGAAGAGGCCGCTACCAGCGCCGCCGCTGGAGAGCGCGTACGGGCCGCGGTGGGCCTCCCAGAACGAGGCGTAGAGAATACGCGGGTTGTTGGGGTCTAGCGCGAGGTCAATAGCGCCAGCGCCCTCGCCACGTGTGAGGATCTGTTCCCACGACTTGCCGCCATCACGCGAGCGATAGACGCCGCGCTCAGCGTTAGGGCCGTGAGCATGACCGAACGCGGCAACATAGACGAGATCGGGGTCTCGTGGATGGACGCGAACTTTGCCGATGTTGCGAGTGGCAGCGAGGCCGCAATGTGTCCAGGTGCTTCCGGCGTCGGTGGAACGGTAGACGCCGTCGCCATGGGAGACGTTGCCGCGAATGGTGGCTTCGCCCATGCCAGCGTAGATGACGTTGGGGTCAGAAGGGGCAACGGCGAGGGCGCCAACGGAGGCACGCTGGAAGTAGCCATCGGAAACGTTTTCCCAGAGGAGACCGCCATTTGTCGTCTTCCAGACACCGCCACCGGTCGAACCCATGTAGAAGGTCTGGTCGTGGATGGGATCGCCCGCTACGGCGACACAACGCCCGCCGCGAAAGGGGCCGATGAGACGCCATTCGAGGGCTTTCAGGAGGTCGGGGGCGATAGTGGAGGCGCCGGGCGGCTGGGTCAAATTGCCGGCGTTGGAAGGTTGCTGCTGCTCTGGCACGTTCGTTCATCCTCTTCGATCTGTGTTTGATGGCGATCATACAAGGGCTTGTATGAGGAAGTGTAGCACCGTCATGGCGTAAGGTGGAAGGTCATCGTACCCCACGGATGCGGTTGCCGATTCTGCCGGAATCTGAAAATCGGTTGCCGATTCTGCCGGAATGCGGGATTTCACGTCTGGCCCAGGCGGGCGTCCGCCGGACGCACCTACAATTCAGGCGAAAG
>DATGEP010000143.1:0-12768 GCA_035310125.1 Ktedonobacterales bacterium | reverse complement strand
GAGGTTCCGATAGCAGCGGAACAATTTCCGACGCTAAGGCGAAGGACTTGGCCTGGCGGCCGCTGGCGATGGCCTATTCGCTGAGATATTGGCGCGGCTGTGGCTTGCTAGCCGCGTTTCCTTCGGCCTGGTCATCTTCGTCGAGGAGCCGCTGCAGGGCGGACTCGGCTTCCGCGTGACTCAGCATGCCGCCGGCGCTCTTGAAGACCTCAATCTCCACGTGCCCGTCGGCGAAGAACTCCACCTCCCATCGTGCCCCCGGAACGTGGACCTCGACCATGACTGCCTCGCGGACGCTGGCGAGCCGTCGGTGGATGCGTCGTCGGTCCAATTCGTTGATAAATGCCAGCAGCTTCTCCATGGCGTTGTTTGAAGCCTCGGGCATCCTGTGTCTCAGATTACGCGGAAGCCGCTGATGGTTGGCGTAGCGGACGTAGTCCAGCCCGACGGGCGCCGGCCTCAACATCGAACTCGTACTTTCCGTAGATGTTGACGTGCGACCACAGCGTCGGCGGAACATGCGCTAAATCGTCATCGTCAACGGCGAATCCATCAGATCGGAGCATGTCCAGCGCTTCGGCCATGTAGACGGTATTCCAGGCAATGATGGCGTTGGCCGCGAGGTTCAGGCAAAGCACCTGCGTCGTCTGGTCTTCGTGCTGAGACCGGCGAATCTCGCCTTCGTTGGCGAAGAACAGGAAGCGGCGCAGATTGTGGAGCTGTTCACCCTTATTGAGTTGGCGGCCGATGCTCCGGCGGTACTCCGGGCTGTCCAGACACCGCACGATGTGGATGGTCTTGATCAGCCGGCCATATTCCTGCAGGGCACGCATCAGGGCATTCTGTCGGCGATAGCTCTGGAGTTTGCCGATGAGCAACGACGCGGTCACCCAGCCCATCTTGACCGAGCCGGCCACCCGCAGCAGATCATCCCAGCGCCGCAGGATGAGGTCTTGATTCAGGGTGCCCGAGAACAACGGCTCGATGTGCTGGTAGCGAACCGAGCGATCCAATCGATACAGGCGCTGATCGGCCATATCTCGGATGCGTGGTGAGAACTGCAAACCGACCAGGTCGAACAGACTGAAAAGCAACTCGGAGTAGCCGGCGGTGTCGGTCGTGTGCTGATTGATGGGTAGCTCCGTCTCGTTATCCAGGATCTCGTCCAGTACGTAGGTGGCGTCGCGCTCGGTGCTCGGAATCGGCTTGCCACCGTACATGGCGTGCTGATCCGAGGTCCAGGTGTAGTGAGTCAAACCGCGGCCGTAGCCGTAGTAGCGTGGCAACGCCGTGGAGTGACGCGCCTTGACTGTTACGGGGAAGCGCTGTCCGTCTGAGGACGACAGGGTGCCACTGCCCCAGGCTTGCGCAAGAAGCTGACGATGCTGGAAGTTGACCACCTGGGCGATGGCGGCCTTGAGCGTCTCCTCGCGCAGATACCAGGTGGCGCACCAGGCGAGTTTTCGATACGAAAGGCCGGCCAGTTCGGCCATCTGATCCAGGCCGAAGTTGCAGGCCTGAGCGAAGATCGCGGCGTACAGGTGGGTGACCAGGTCCCTGGTGCGTGGCTCGGCGCCGCCGGCGTGTTGGAATGAACGGCTGAAGCCAGTCCAGCGATCGACCTCGATCAGCAGGTCCGGCAGATCCAGCTTCGGCAGGCGCGTCACCACCTGATCGCGTAACTGCTCGGCGCTTGCGGGCGGATCTTCACCGCGGACCGGGCTGATAATCAGATCGTCACCGACGAGCCGTACGTATTCGTTCTGCGGAAAGCCGCCATCGAGACGAGCCAGGGTCGCCTTAAGTTCGGCCTGCCGCTGGCGCAAGCGTTCGGCCCCGTTCTCAGGTGTGCCGGTCAGTCGGCAAGCCTCGGCCCGCTTGGCTCCCCACTGTTCGCGCGGGATCAGATACGTTTCGGGGTTTGCGTATCGACGGCTGCCGTCTACCCAGACGTCACCTGCGCGTAGAGCGGCGCGCAGCTCCCAGAGCGCACACAGTTCGTAGTACCGTCGGTCAATCCGCCCATCAGCGTCGATCACGTAGGAGTGCCACCTGGCCGGCACAAAGTTGGTCGGGGCACTGTCTGCCACCCTGCGCCGACCAGTCTGGTTGAGCCCGCGCAGCAGATCAATTGCGTCCAACAGGTCGTCGTCTGGCGCGGAGCCACGGAGTGTGAGTGCGTCGAGCAAGGCCGGCGCGAATTGGCGCAGATGGCTGTAGCGCTCGCCGAGCAGGTCGAAATAATTGTCGTCAAGCGGGCGCGTGATTCGTTCAGCGTCGTCCACGGCAGCGGCCAGTTCATTCTCGGACAGGACCTGGCGGAAGATCGCCGCGCGTAAGTCGGCATCGGCGATGTCGGTGTTCAGCACCACTCGACCCATGGCGCGGAACAGGACCACCTTCTCGTTGGTCGACCGCGCCATCGAACGACGGAACTCATCCAGCTCGCGCCGCGCACGGGCGTAGGCGTTGGTCAGGGCGCGATCGAACAGATCGACGACCTCGTCGGTGACCTCCTCCACTGCCTGTTCCAGGAATGCCAGCAGAATCGGGTAGCGGCGCTCTGGTGGCGTGCGTTGGAGCGCCTGATTGGTCGCACGTCGGCCGATGCGTGCCAGGAGCTTGCGGCGGTTAGGAGTGAGCGCGGTCAGCTCCCAGGCGTCGGCGCCGAGTCCCCGGAGATAGGTCAGCTTGGCGATTTCGCCGAGGATGGCGCGCGGCGTGAGAGCGGTCGCCTCAAGTTGCAGCCACGACAGCGGGGTTCGGCCGGCGCCAGCGTGGGGCCGGAGGACGGCATCGAGGCGGTCGCGCAACTCCGGCGTGAGCAAAGATGTCAGCTTGCGATAGGTTTCGTCTTGAGCTCGCTCGCGGGTCGTGGCCACCAGGCGCTCGATTATGGTGACGCCAGGTCGGACCAGGTGCTCCTGGAGCAGCCACTGGCACGCCAGGTGGAAGAGCACCATCGGTTTGTCATGCTCGAGCGCTCGGTCCAGCAGCCAGGAGCCAAGCGCCGCTGAGTCCGCGGGCCGGGTATCACTGAACCCGAGCCGGTCCTGGATTTCGCGAAGGTGGTCCGTCCGAGTGTGCTCGCGATCGCCGTAGTCGGTCAGCGCCTCGCTAGGCACGCTCAGCTGTAGCGCCAGATACGCGACGACTCTCGACGGCGCACTGGTGAGGTCGTCGGGGACGAAGCCCAGGTACGGCAGCGCCTTGAGTTGAAGCGCATAGCCGAGGCGGTTGTGATCGCCGCGGCGATCGCCGATCAGGTCGAGATCGGCATCCGACAGCGTGAACGAGGCCAGTAGATCACCGGGCGGAACGTCGCTCGGAAAACGGTTGAGGCGCTCTCGCTCGGCGTCGGTGAACAGACGAACAGGCACAACTCGGACTCCGGGTGACAGGGTGTGTAGGCCCAGCGTATGAACCGGGCACGGCCATTAACCAGCCGGACAAAGAGCGCTGAGGGAATCAGACACAAAGCGCCTTGTGTACGATACCGAGGCATGTCCGGAAGCGAGGCGAGTACGCAGTCACGAGCTATCGCAGTGCAGGGGTCTCGTGTACTGTCCGATTCGCAGCCTCAACCGCGTTCTGTTCGATCCAGTGCCAAGCATTGGCAGCCACCCGAGGGCCTGTCGCCCGAGGAGGTGCGCGCCGTGATCGCAGCGGCACGATCCGAGCGCGATCGACTGCTGCTTCGTGTCCTGTGGGCCACTGGCGCGCGCATTTCCGAAGTGTTGGCGCTACGCCCAATGGACGTACGGCGCGACAGTCTGATCTTGCCGAATCGCAAGAACCCGAACCTGACCGTCAAGCGTGTCTTTCTGCCGGGCGCCGAGCTCGGGCTCACTGGCGAACTGCTCTTGTGGGCCAAGGAGCAGGATCTCGGCGACCATGAACCGCTCTTCTTCTCCCGCAAGACCGACGCCAATGGCTCGCGGCGTGCCCTCCAACGTGGACAAGCATGGCTTATCGTGAAGGAAGCCTCAGAACGCGCTGCCGTCCGTGTCCTGGCGCTACGCGCATCCAAGCATGGACACGCCGGCGAGCCAGCGCCGGTGCACCCGCATTTGTTTCGTCATGCGCGTGTGCGTCAGATTGTGCGGCAAACCAAGAGTCTGCCGCTTGCTCAAAGGCAGGCTGGCTGGACACGCCTACAGCCGGCCTATCTCAGCATTGGCGATGAGGAAGCGCGCGAGATGATGCGCTCTGTCACCGAGTGAGCGCCGAAGGGCCGCGTTCTCAACTGGTGACTACGACCCCTAGCACCGACTCTAGTCCGCCACCAGTCGTCCTATGAGCACCGGGGGCTTGGTTCGATGGGACTGGCATCGAGCGTCGCACGGCTGCAGCTTCTATTTGCCGGAGCCAGTCCATTTCAATCGAGATGATCGTTCGCTTTTGCAGCAGGCATCCCAAGTCACCGCAGGCGTTCTGGCTCAATCGTCAGACTGGTTCTGGGCTACGCCAAGCTTGTACCGCCAACCCACTCGTGAGGGACCTCTCTCGGGGACGCCCGACGCTCGTCAGCGGCTCGTCGATGAACTGTTTGCTTGGTTCGCAGAGGTCCAGCCCGAGGGTTTCGGCGCCCAGATGCGTTTGAATTCCGGCGACCGTTGGGTGCTGGACGCCCACGACGGCTTCCCAGGTCCGCTCCATCTGCGGCCGGAAGAATTCGTTGAACTCCAGTCGCGGCTTACATCGGCGGGCCTCCCCCGCGATCTGTATTACCCAATCCTTGACCAACGGGAAGTGATCGAGCCCGGCCCAAGCATGATCGGTGGTGGCGTCGTGCGACGGGCCATGTTCTTCAGTCCACTCCAGTGGGCGGCGCGTCTCGCGGACGACAACCTGCCACGGCTTGCGCTACCAACTGAAGAAGAACGGAGACGCACCTTCGCGGAAGCATGCGACTCGTTCAGAAACGCGTTGATGCTCCGCATGGAACAGCTCCGGGAACCCGGCCAACCCGAGCGGAGCGACGAGGTAGAGCAGCTCGAGGATTTGTTCTTACCGGTCCAAGAACTCTGGCTGCAAGCGCGGGGCGTTGATGTTGCCCAACACCATAGTCTTCGGCAAGAGCCGGTCGCAGGGTGGACCCAACCACCGTCGGCTTTTCAAGCAATCACAACTGCGCTTCCTGGCCTGCGCCGACTGCACCCGGACGCGTACATCTGGCAACTCTTCAGCGAGCGTGCACGAGCGGAGCGACCGATCCGGCGTTGGAACCTTTCGCTGTGGCTTCCGAGTCGTGGCCGTTCTATCGCATACCGAGTCATCGACGGCGTGCTATTCGGCCCCGGCAGTGAATTCAACATCGACGCAAGCTCCGCACAACGCATTTGGACGATTGCTGACGACGAACTGCCCGAGCTGATCGACAGCCCCACCGCGTTCGACCGTGTTGAGGCTGAAGGTGGACACGGGTACCGCGCACGCACCCGCGGCGAACTTGGCGAGCTTCGCTTGTACGGACTCACCGACGGTCAACTGAGCTGGCTTGCTTCCTACGGCCGGCACTATCCGCGGCTTGGGATGCGTGTTTGGCTTAACGCTCGCGATGGCGAACTCATTGCGAAGCAGGAGGATCCCGCGCCTCCACCATCGCCGCCCTGATCCGGTCATAGATGAGCCTGTCTTAGCGACGGAAATTGTTCCGTTACTATCGGGACCCCAGATCAGAGTCCGAAATTGCATTCGGCACCATAGTCCACGCGTTGCTGCCCTGCTCAAGGTAAAGCGTGCCATCGCTGGACTGGACCACATTCAGCGGCGATGACTGGGCGACAACGCCAGTAACGGATATCGACGCGGCTAGCAAAACCCCCAGGCCAGCCAGCCAATGCAACGGTCGCGATCTGAACATGCGCACCCCTTTTCCGACGGCGACTCGCCGATCCGAGTGTTGCCCAATATACCGGGTTGCCTTTACTCGGTCGGTTAACGGCCACGCCCGATGTCGTCGTTGGGGCGCGGCGCCAAAGTCCAAAGGCGAGTGCTCATGCCCACGCGATTGTTTCGACGGCCTGCTGGAGATCCTGCTGGGTGCCGCGGACATAGCGCAGCGTGGTGTCGAGCGAGTCGTGTCCCATGAGCTGAGCCAGGCGGTGGAGCGGCACCGTCTGAGCCATGCGATAGCCGAAGCGATGCCGCAGATCGTGGGGCGACAGGTCCCGTACGTGGGCGTGCTCGGCGTATTTGCTCACGATGTAAACCAGCGCGCGCTCGCCGACGGGGCCGACATCGCCACCCGACTCGCCGCGCTTGCGCGAGGGGAATAGGTAGGCCGATTCATGGGGAAGCGTCTGCAGATAGCTGCTCAGCGCGTCGCGAGCCGTGCTGTTGAGCGGCACCTCGCGGTACTTGTTGCGCTTGCCGTAGACGGCCACGTATCCGCTGCGTCGGCCGAGATGGACGTGCTCACGCTTCAGCCGGCACAGCTCTTCGGCGCGCAAGCCGGTGTGGAGCGCGAGGATCAGCAGCGTGCGATCGCGTAGGCTGCCGTGCTGTGAGACCGCGGCCACCAGGGCTTGCTCCTCACGATCGGTAAGATGGCGCGGGGGTTGGGCCGTGCGCGGAATGAGCTTGACGACGCGCGACGGATCGCGAGCAACCAGGCCGGTGTCGACGGCCCACGCGAGGTAGCGCTTGATGCTGACCAGGTGGCGATTAATGGACGACGGCCGCAAGCCAACGACGGTCTGCAGGTAGGAGCGGTAGGTGGTGATCGTTGGTGTGCTGACCGCCGTCGGTGCGAACGAACGCAGCTCGTCTTGGCCTTCGGCCCACGAGAGCTCGCACCAGGCCGCGAACTGGCGCAGATCGCTGAGGTAATTGCGGCGGGTGGCGGCGCTCAGGTCCTGTTCGGCGTACAGGTGGCGTACATAGGGCGCGAGCGCCGCCTCGCCCGCATCCGACAACGTTGGCTGCGCCGGCCGTTTCATAGAGGCATTCCTCCATCCGCTGGACGCGGATGTATTAGCAGACATGTCAAGACGGGCTTGCACGCCGCATTAGCAGACATCTACCCTGGCGAAATCAACTCTCAATTACTGCTAAGAGCAGTTAGCAGATGTTGACGGTGAGGTAGGTGCGGATCCTATGAGCACCAAGCGCATGGCATCGCTGCAGCCGCCACTCCTGTCCGCACTGTCTGAAGACCAGCGCGCGGCAGCCCTGGCTCGGTTTGAGCAGTTGCGGCCGCTAATCGAGGACAACGTTCCACTTGCTCGACTCGCGCGTGAGCTCCACCTGCCCCGCCGGACCGTCCAACGCTGGCTCACCCGCTATCGACGATTGGGACTGACCGGTCTCGCCCGTGATCAACGGTCTGATCGTGGGCAGCACCGGCTGCGACCTGGGCTGCGCGAGGCGATCGAGGGGCTCGCACTCCAGCGACCTCCCCGCTCGCTGGCATCAATTCAGCGCCAGGTCGCGACGATCGCGCGGCAGCATGGCTGGGTCGCGCCAAGCTACCGACAGGTGTACAGCCTGATTCAGCAACTCGACCCGGCGCTGGTCACATTGGCACACGAGGGGACCCGTGCCTACGTTCAGCGCTTCGATTTGCTCCATCGCCGCGAGGCAAGCCGACCAAACGAGATGTGGCAAGCCGACCACACGCCGCTCGACCTGTGCGTGCTCGACGAGCGCGGCAAGCCCGCTCGGCCGCTGCTCACCATCGTCATCGATGACTACAGCCGAGTCATCCCTGGCTACCTCATCGGGATTCATGCCCCTTCTGCATTGTGGACTGCCCTGGCGCTGCGCCAGGCCATCTGGCGCAAAGGTGATCCGCGCTGGACTGCGTGTGGCATCCCCGACATCTTCTATACCGACCACGGCAGCGACTTCACCTCGCATCACCTCGAACAGGTGGCCGCCGATCTCAATATCCGCCTGAGCTTTTCGATCGCTGGTGCGCCGCGTGGGCGAGGCAAGGTCGAGCGCTTCTTCGGAACAGTCAACCAGCGCCTACTGAGTGACCTGCCTGGTTACACACCGGCCGGCATCGGCACACCCGTCAAGCCAGTCCTCACCCTCGGCCAACTCGACGCCCGCTTTCGCGCCTGGCTCGTCGACGAGTATCACCAGGACGTCCACAGCGAAACAGGCGTTGCGCCGCAGGCACGCTGGGAATCGGATGGATTCCTCCCACGGCTGCCGGACTCCCTCGAGCAATTGGATCTGTTGCTGATCAACGTCGCGCGGCCGCGGCGGGTGCAGCGCGACGGCATTCATTTTCAGGGTTTCCGCTATCTCGACCTGACCCTGGCGGCCTACGTCGGCGAGGACGTCGTCATCCGCTACGACCCGCGTGACCTGGGCGAGATCCGCGTGTTCCATCAAGACACATTCCTGTGCCGCGCCATCTGCGCAGAGTTGGCCGGCGAGACGATCGGCCTCAAGGACATCGTTCAAGCCCGCAATCGTCACCGCCGCGCCCTGCGCCAGACACTGGATGAGCGCGCGGCAGCGGTCGACGCGTTGCTGGGCGTGAAGGCTTCCGCCCCGCAGATGGACGAGCCCGAGCCAGTTGCGCCGAGCGTCGCTGTCGCTCCGCGGCTCAAGCGATACCGCGATGACTAGCTCCACTGCCATCAGTGCCGGCTCGAGCTTTGTCGAAACCAGTGAGCATCGCCGTTTTGCCGACTTCTGCGATGCTTGCCGCCGCTACCGGTACATCGGGCTGTGCCACGGCGTACCGGGCGTGGGCAAGACCCTGTCGGCCAGGACCTATGCCGAATGGGCGCTCGTCGAGCCGCTGGTCTTCCCTGGTGCGGCCTACGTGGACACCGTACCCGGTGCTGTTGGTGACTGCCGCACGCTGTTCTACACGCCACCGGTCGTCAATAGCCCGGCGCGGATCGCGACCGAGCTCGAACGGCTGCGCAACCTGCTGAACTGGGTGCTCGGCATCGCTCAGGCCGAAGCTGGCCATGCTCCGACGGCAACGCCCACCGATCAAACCGAGCTGGTGGTCATTGATGAGGCCGATCGGCTTAAGATGGCCGGGCTCGAGCAAGTGCGCGATCTCTACGACCAGCGCCCGTGGGGCCTTGTCCTGATCGGCATGCCAGGCCTGGAGCGACGTTTGTCGCGGTACCCACAGCTCTACTCGCGCGTCGGCTTCGTGCATCAGTTCCGAACGCTTGGCGCCGATGAGATTCGCGCCGTCGTGACCGGCCATACGGAACAGCTTGGGGTGACGCTCGATCCTGAAGCGTTCGCCGATCCTCTGGCCGTCGCCGCGATCATCCGCGCCAGCAATGGCAACTTCCGTCTCCTCCAGCGCTTGCTGCAGCAGATTGAGCGCGTTCTCGAGCTCAACGAACTGGTCATCGTCACACCCGATGTAGTCGCCGCTGCACGCGAAAGCCTCGTGATCGGTGCCAGTTGAGCGCGAGCTCGCGATACCAGGTGCCAGGCCGGGATCTCCAGCGGCGCGGGCCGTAGCTGGCTATCTTGCGCGGCTGGCGCCCAACAGCCGGCGTGCGGTGCTCACACACCTGAGAGCGGCATCAATCGCGCTCGCCGGTCCGGGCGGGGCTGTCCCATGGCACGCACTTGGTTACCAACGTCTCACCTGGCTGCGAGACCATTTGCAAGCTCATGGCACTTCACCTCGCGCCATCAACCTGACAATTACTTTCCTCCGCGGTGTTGGCGCCGCTGCTGCCGACGCTGGCCTAACCGCGCGGGAGGCGGTCGACGAACTCCAGTTGGTGCGTGGCGTCGCAGTCCCGAAGCGGGACCAGCCACCTGGTCGCGTAGTACTGCCTAGCCAGGTAGCCGCGCTTTTTGCTGTTTGCTGGCAAGACCGTTCGGTGGCGGGAATGCGCGATCTCGCACTACTCCATGGCATCTACTGGGCGGGCCTGTCCACCATCGAGCTGGCCAGCCTGCGGCTTGACGATTACACGCCGATGCCGCCTTCGCTACGAGTGGAGCCCGCCCGTTCCGCTAGAACACGACAGGTTCTACTTGGGAGCGAGACTGCCGAGGTCTTCTATCGATGGCGAGCCACGCGCGGCCCGCTGCCAGGTGCATTCCTCGTGCGATTGGGGCGTAGGGGGTCGCTCGATGGCGGACGAATGTCGCCCTCGGCGATTACCAATGTCGTTCGACAGCGTGCCAGGCACGTGGGGCTGGCACCGCTTACCCCTCAGGATCTCCGCCGCACTGCCATTCATGAACAGATCGAAACGGGAGCCAGTCTCGCCGAGGTACACCAGCGCTTCGGGTTCGTCAGCCAGGTGACCCTTGCCGCACGCTATGATCACCGCGACTTTACGGACGCGCGATGGCGAGCCTGGCTCGCTATCGACTTCCCCGATCTAACTCTCGGCGCAGCTAGCACCCACTGACCAGTTAGGTGTGACAACTAGCGTGTCAGAAAGTGCGCCACTTACCGCGTAAAGTGACACCGTCCACCACGCGCCAACCATACCATAGCTCCTGATGATAGGCATTATCGGGAGCTATTTCTTCCTGTAGCGATTCCTACAACGCGTAGCGATTCCACGCAACATGCAAATGTGGCCGGCACAATGGCGGGCGGGTCCGGGGCTGGTTTTGAACTCGAAACTGACTGCTCCTGCCACCGCGACGCTGTCCGTCGCCGAGGCGGCTGAGCTGCTCGGACGGCATCGCACCCGCATCTACGCCCTGGTGCGCTCGGGCGACCTGGTCGCCCTGCCTGGTTCGGGCGCCGGCGATGACGAGGCCGCGCTGCGCATCGACCGCGCGAGCGTCGAGCGCTGGGCGGTCGCCGGCGGCAACCGCGGCGGCCCGCTCACGCCGCGCAACGCCTGGGCGATCATGGGCCTGGCCAGTGGCGATCACGCTCTTTCAGAGCACTGCATCGGGTTGCTCGAGCGGCGCGAGGAGGTTTCTCGAGCCTGGGCGCGGCTGGCCCGCCAAGGTTTGTTCGAGCTGGCACCGCGGCTGCGTCGGCGTGCGTCGGTGACCGTGCTGCACCTGCCGCCAGCGCTTCTCGAAATGCTCGAGGCTGACGAGCAACTGGTTCGCACGGGCTCCAGCGCCGCCGGGCCGTATGGGTGGCATGCCCTGAGCCGCGGCCAGCCGTGGGCGCTCGACGCCTACCTGCGTTTACCGCCCAATCAGGGTGGATCGCCGCCGGCGGTGGGCGAGGTCGCCATACGTTTGCCGAGTGACGCGGGGCGGCGCGTACCGTGACCGTAATGTCATCCGCACCGCCTCAGTCTGATCGGCCTGATCGGCGTCGCGATCACCACACTGTCCACCATGCCAACCGATAGCGGTAAGAACGCAACGGTGTGGCTCAAGTTCGCCGGTCGTCAACGCCGACGTTCTGCCGCGGGGCCTGCTATTTGTCGGCGTCGCTCGTTGTATGAGCGAACCGGCTCCCGCAGCATCACCTCTTCGGTCGTGGCACAAGGCCAAGGCGTGCAGGGGCTGTTGGCCAAGCGCCATCACGCGTTACGATTGCCCCCCAATCTCCAAGGGGAACTAGATATGGCGGTAAGAACCGAGCCCAATATCACGAATTCCGACGTCACTGACATTCAGTCGTGCGCAAAGAAGTCGAAGGCGTTGACGGACAAAGTGGCGTCCGACACTGATTTCGCGCAGTACTTCATTCGGGCGATGATGAGGCGCGATGTGGAGTTGGCCCAGGAAATGCTGCGTCGGGCGGGTCTCGATCCGAGCGAGGCGGACATTAGCTTCGGCTCACAGAGGATTTGCTTTAGCCTCGGCCACTGGCGCTGGTGCGTGGACGTAGACTGGATCGATTAGTCCGAGCGGGTCGAAGCGCGTGAAACGATCCGTGGCAGGCCTGCTTATCAGGCTGGCAATCATCATTGTGCTGGCCGGTCCAATGGTCCTCGTGATCGTGTCGCTCAGCGGGTTCGCGTTGCCGCCTTCGGTCGTTGCCGCCGTCCTGCTTGCTCTCGCGTTCGCGTCAGGAGCCATTGACAAACCGAGCGAGGCATTCGGATTCGCATTGATTGTCGACTTCGCGTTAGCGATTCTGCTGCTTTCGATCGAAATCCCGGGGATACGTGCGCAAGTTGCCTCGTTGACCTTTTTCTTACCACTCACCGTTGGGCTGGCGCTCGGGCTGCTCGGCACAATTGCCGTCGACAAACCATTGCCCACCGAACCGGAGCTCCGTACGTCGAGCGGTCGCCGTGCGGCGCTGCTCTCTCCCTTACGCAATGTCTTGAACAACAAGTTTGTCGTCTTGATTATCAACGCAATCGTGACGACGATAATTGGGGTCGCACTACGCTCTGGCCTCATCGACAACCTTACTGCGCGAACTGGACCAATTATAGAGGCATCTATTAGCTGGGTTATCAGTATTGCGCTAAGTGCGGTTGCTCTAGTTTTTGGTGCCCTGGTCGGTTCAATTCTCACTCGCAACGAGCTCAAGACGTCGTTTCGAGCCTTCAGAGATGCGACCACCATCTGGTTCACAGCCCGCCGACACCTCCTTGTGTCCTACACGCTTGGCTACCTCTCGGTTATCGTCGTATTCTTTGGGGTCTATGTCGCTGGATTCTGGAGCGATCCACGTGACGCGTTCCGTCGAATGGACGAAAGCAGCCACCTGGTAACGATCGCGTTGGAGCCCGGCCGCGATGTCCCATTTGCTGAATTGTTTTACTTTTCGATGAACACAATCGCGCCGTTGGGCTACAGTGAGCTTCGGCCGTTCTCGCCGGCTATGCGCCTCGCAGCCTTTAGCGAACTCACGTTCGGTATCGGCTGGACTGTGGT
>DATGEP010000142.1:0-1258 GCA_035310125.1 Ktedonobacterales bacterium | reverse complement strand
TGATCCGGGAAATTGCGCGGCAGCAGGGCCTGCTGGATGTCGCGCGCAATGTTGATCTGCTCCTCCATGCGCTGGCGCTCGCGTTCGCGGATCACCAGGCGCGCATTGTCCAAAATGCTTGCGGCGTCGGCGGCGAGGGCGTCAAGAATCTGACGGTCGAGTTTGGAGAAAGCCGCGGGGCGCCGGGAATCCAGATAGAGCACGCCGAGAGAATGTCCAAACGCAGGCGCGGAGCTGGAATCAGGCGAACTCGCGCGGTGCACCGCAAACAACGGAATGACCACCACGGCTCGCAAGCGCTGGGCGATGATGCTTTGCGCCGACTGCAAATCCATATCGGCGCGCTCGATATCCTCAGTCACCACTGGCGATTGCTGCCGGAGTGCCAGCTGAATGGCGGTTTGGCTCGGAGTAATGCTCTCCGGCGAAAGGCGCTGTCCGCCCGTGCGGCGAGCAAGGCGCACTTTGAGGGACCCGGTGGCGTCAGCTTCAAGAAGCATGCCCCGGTCTGCATCCGTGACCGAGACGGCATGATCGAGCATAGTACCGAGTACGGAATCGAGAGGAAGCTGAGAGTGCAGAAGAGTGGTGGCTTCCAGGAGCAGGTTGAGCTTGCGAAGACCGCCGCCGACCGGTTCAGAACTAGTGATGTGCTCGATGCGCGTGAGGAGGTTAGGTATGGATTCCTCGCCGCTGGATGATCCCGAGCGGAAAACGATTTCGTAGGAGTCCTCCAGACCGAACGTGATGGAGTCGCCGTCGTTGAGGCCCCGGCTTTCGACTTTTTCTCCGTTAACAAAAAGGCCGCGCCTCTGGCCGCGATCTTCGATGTATAGTCGGCCCCCTTCAAGCACCAGCGCGGCGCAATTGCGGGAGATCCGGCGGTCCGAGAGCTGGAGATGGTTGCCCGTTTCCGCGCCTCGTCCGATGAGGAACGGAGTCTGCGTGACGCGCACGTAGCGGCGCGCGCCGTCGGGAGAGACGACCTCGAGAACTGCGCCCCCCATCGCGATGGAAGCTGTGTCGGGCATTGGGATACTCGCGACGGGATTGTAGCATGCAGCCCTGCTATTCGTGCCGCAACGCCTCCATGGGGTCCTGCTTTGACGCGCGCAGAGCCGGTAGGTAGCTCGCTGCCAGGGCGATCGTTGCGAGGCTGACCGTGGCAAGAATAAGTGTGGCAGCGTCGTGAGCTTTCAAGCCAAACAACAGGGCGGACGCGGCGCTCGATACTGCGAGAGCGACAGCTACCCCGATG
>DATGEP010000141.1:0-2308 GCA_035310125.1 Ktedonobacterales bacterium | reverse complement strand
CCGTCTCGTCATTGTTTCTCCAGGGTGAACTCATACACATCCACATCTACCAACGGCCGGTAGCCGATCTTCTGATAGATGGAGTTCGAGGTGGGATTGCTCAGGTTAGTGAAGAGGACGCAGAATTGCCGCCCGCTGTCGAGCAGTAGCTGGCTCACCGCCGCGGTGGCGGCGCTGGCATACCCCTTACCGCGCAGCTCCGGCGGTGTGTAGACCGGGCCGATACGCATGCCGTGTGGCGTGGGTCCGGTGTGGCCAACCAGCGAGACGGGCGCGCCGTCCTCCCAGAGATACACGGTGCGTACAGATGAATGCAGCGCGCTGTCTACCCAACGCGCTGCGTCTAGCGGCTCGCGGTCGCCCAGCGCCTCAAGATGAAAGGCAGCCATCCACCGCACCAATAGCTCGCGGTCGGATTCGGTCGCGCGGCGCAGCGTTCCCGGCACGTCACGCGCGGGAATCACCGTATCAAGCCGGTAGATGCGCTCCTTGATGCCGGGGTGGTACGTTTGTCCTGTCGTACGCTGCCACTCTTCCGCGAAGGCGCGGCTGAGCGCGGCGGGACCGAGCACGCCGGGAAGCGCCGGATAGGTTGCGTGGACATCCTGGGTAAGCAGCGCCAGCGCCTCGCTCGCCAACCTTTCGTTTGGAATCAGCGAGAGCGCGAGATTAAACGGCGGCGTGCGCAACCCGGCGGCCACAATCTGCTCGCCCTCCTCCACCAGCGCGAGATACGGTGACTGGCCAAAGTAATCCGGCTGCTGGATCAGCGTCGGGCGGAGGCCAAGCATCAGACAGTGCTCCGCCTCATGCGCCACCAAGAACGCCTTGGCGCGGCCATAAAATTGCGTCGCGTCGTCGTAACGAATGAGTTTCACGTGGAACTGCCTTCCCTCGCTACCGACTTCTCAAAGCGCGCGGCTGCCCAATGCGGGAGCGCCACGTCGTCCACATGCGTGAATCCAGCCCGCTCGTAGTATGCGCGCAATGTGGGGTTCAGCGCGTCGCAATCCAGCCGCAGCAGCGACTTGTCTCGGCGCGCTGCCTCGCGTTCCGCCCAGCGCAGCAGCGCCCGTCCGATGTCGCGCCCCGCATGCGCGCGTCGCACCATCAGCCCATGCACATAGAGCGCATCACCGGGCCGGTCTATCCAGAGATCATCCGCATCAGTGATGGCGAGCTTACCCGCCGCCTCCACCTCGCGCCGTGCGAGGTACATCTGCCCGCGCGCGATGGCCGCCGCGAAGATATCACTGAGCGGACGTGGCGGTGTCCCCGGCTTGTATCCAAGCGTCCGTACCCACCCTATCGCATCCTCCTCGATAGCCACCGCCGCCGCTACATCTTCCTCGCTTCCGCGCATCACCACCAACTCACCGTACGGAGTCGCGATGCGCTCAGCGAGCACCGTCCGCTCGAAGCGCGCCCACTCGCGGCCAAGAAAGCTCACCTCGCCACGATACGTGAAGCCGATGCGCTCATAGTACGCCAGCAGCGCGGGATTCGTCGCGTCGCAGTCCAGCCGCAGCGCCGTCCGCCCGCGCGCCGCCGCCAGATAGGTCGCCCATGCCAGCACGTAGCGCCCCACCTGCTGACCCGCGAAGTCGCGCCGCACCATCAGGCTGTAGAGATATACTGCGTCACCGGGCAGGTCGCTCCAGAGCGCATCTGGTGTCCAGCGCAGCGTCGCGGCCCCAACGGCGACATCATCCCGCAGCGCCAGATACACCTCATCGGAGGCAATACGCGCCACGATGGCCTCGGAGAGCGGCATTCGCGGGCGGCCCGCATCCAGGCCGAGCGTCTCAAGCCAGACCATTGTGCTTTCGGCAATCGCAGCCAGCGCCGCCGCGTCCTCTGGTTCTGCCCGCCGCACGACCAGCTCGCCGTGTGGCGTCACCACCCGATAGTCCCGCGTCATCAGACCCGCCCTTGCCCGTCAGCGCTCGCCCGTGCGCACCGGACCGTCAATGCGCCCGCTGGTGTCGCAACTATGAACTCTTTTGGCATTATGTGCCGGTCCTCGCCTGGCTCGTCTCGTCATCCCCTATCTCACTCATCTCACTCACCCTACCACCAGCGCCACATCCGCTACCTCGTCGGATCCCTTCGCGCGCTCGTGCAGCTTCCGCTCGCGCTCCTCATCAATCAGCGCGGCGAAGCGGTCGAACAGGGCGCGGTTGTCTTCGGGTCCCGGCGCCGCCTCCGGGTGATACTGCACCGAGAACACTGGCAGCGTCTCATGCGCCAACCCCTCCACGCTGCCATCCGAGAGATTGATGTGGCTCACATAGAACCCACTCGCTGG
>DATGEP010000140.1:0-1181 GCA_035310125.1 Ktedonobacterales bacterium | reverse complement strand
CCAGTTCTACCGCGACAAAATCACCGAAGCCGACCGCACCTCCAGTGAGCCGTTCCGCCTCAGCAGCTACCTCGCCGCATTGCTCATCACCCTCATAGCCGCCTTCCTCCTCGACGGCCTCGGCGCCTCCCTCGCCCACCTCCTGCTGAAATAGGCCGCGCGGAAGCGAAGATGAGCGAAGCTATCTGCATGGTGAGGTTGACCGGTGCGATAAGACACGCATTGCCGCTTGTTGATCCCAGGTTGATGCCTACACTAAGAGCATCTAACAAAACTGGTGGTAGACTGGAGGCATGAGGAAACCACTGGTCAGCGATGAACTGTGGGCAGTGATCGAGCCGTTGCTGCCCAAAGAGCCGCCCAAACCCCACGGCGGACGTCCCCGCATGAGCGACCGCGCGGTGCTGAGCGGCATTATCTTCGTCTTGAAAAGCGGCATTCCCTGGGAGCTGCTGCCGCAAGAGATGGGCTGTGGCAGCGGGATGACCTGCTGGCGTCGCCTGCGCGACTGGCAACGCGCCGGGGTCTGGGAGCGTCTGCACCAGGAACTGCTGCGCCGCTTGCAGGAAACCGACAAGCTGGATTGGTCGCGCGCCGCACTCGATGCCGCGAGCGTCGCGGCCAAAAAGGGGGCGAGCAAACCGGACCGAATCCGACGGATCGCGGCAAACCGGGCAGCAAGCGCCATGTGGTGGTCGACCGCGCCGGAACCCCGCTCGCCGTGAGGCTCTCGGCAGCCAATGTCCACGACTCGCAGATGCTGGAGGCGACGCTGGATGCCATTGTGCCGGTGCGTGGCAAACGCGGGCGTCCCCGCCAACGCCCGCTCAAGCTGCATGCCGACAAGGGCTACGACTACGCCTTCTGCCGCCTGGCGTGTCGCCAACGCGGCATCACCCCGCGCATCGCGCGCAAGAGCATCGAGTCGCGCGAGCGGCTGGGACGGCATCGCTGGGTGGTGGAGCGCACGCTGGCATGGCTCAACCGCTACCGCCGTCTGACGGTGCGCTACGAGCGACAAGCGTCCATTCATCTGGCCTTCCTGACCTTGGGCTGTGCGCTGACCTGCTGGCAAGCGCTCAATCGTTGACCGTTTTGTTAGATGTTCTTAGTACGTCGCCGCGAGGCAATCGAACAGTTCGCGAGAGTGGCGCGAGCTGATATCAGGTATGTTGTCCATG
>DATGEP010000139.1:0-1910 GCA_035310125.1 Ktedonobacterales bacterium | reverse complement strand
CCTGAGCGGCGAGATCCGCAACTCCGTCAGCGTGCTTGGCATCCTGCGAACACAGATCATGCTGGCCTAACATACCTGACATGGCACCCGCACGGCTCATCTATCTAGCGCCAGCGTCCCGCTGTCTCGTGACGGTTGCCGTTTCTGCCGGAATATGGAAACCTCACCCCCGGCCCCTCTGCCGCGAGGAGAGGGGAGTCGCACGGGAGGTTGCCGATTCTGCCGCGAATCCAGACATCGTTCTTCGGTTGGGAAGGTGCGTGGGGCGAACGGCGCGAGGCCGCTGGCGGGAGTGTAGCATGTGAGAAGCGCGATGTCGCCGGGCGGGAACGGTCAGAAATAGTCAGGGACGGACAGGTGTTTTCAGGGTGGCTGTCCCGGACAACAGCGCGCTCGCGCTTGAATTCTCCATGCCGTGTGCTACAGTGCCGGACAGCCGGTTGCCATCGTACTGGCCTTGCCGCTCGCTCCCAATGCTCCATGATGCTGTGCTGGTTGGAGGGGCGTCCACCGGATGCCCGCCGCGACTCGCCGTGACTTGCCACTGCTCATCGCGATGCGCCCGTACGAGTCTGTTCACCTCGCCGTGTTTGGTGTAGGGGTGCTGCCTGCCGCGCCCGCTGGGTTGGTGTGAGTCTCCTTCTTCCGTTCCTCTCTTATCTTAGCCAACCTCTCGTTGTATCTCCAATGTCACCAGCTCGCGCAAATCCTCGAAGGCGAAGTCGGGACCACAGGCGCGCAGCGTGTCGAGATCGTGAATGGGGCCGGTGGCGACGGCGATGGTGCGCAGGCCCGACGCCGCACCGCAGGCGATATCAGCGGGCGTGTCGCCGACGACATAGGTGTCTGCCAACGAAAAGTCGCGCCTGAAGGTAGCGTGGGCGCGAGCGACGGCCAGCGGCGGCAATTCCTCGCGCGCCTCGGCCTCATCCCCGAACGCGCCGCAGCCGAAAAAGGTATCCAGCCCGGCGGCATGTAGCTTCGTCCACGCGATGCGCTCGACGTTGCCGGTCACCAGTCCCAGCGCGGCCCCCGCCTCGCTCAGCCACTCCAGCGACTCGCGGGCGTGCGGCGTGAGATATGGGCGCAGGTCGGCGGGCACGTGGCGTTCATAGGCGTCTGAAGCGGCGGCGAAAAACGCAGGCAGGCCATTCGCGATTTCCATCTCTGAGATGCCCGCCGCCAACAACACCCGGCGCGCGATGGCGGTATCCGTCATCCCCGCCGTCTGCCCCAATCCATCCGTTCCCAGCTCGACCTCAAAAACATCCCGCGCGGCATCACAGATCGCCTGGCGGTGCGCGGGCGGCATGCGGCGCACGAGTGTGCCGTCTATATCAAAGAGAAACAGCATGATGTATGACCTCACAGCGCATGGATGCACGCTCCGGGAGATACGTTTCCCGGTTGCATTCCAGAGTCGCGCATGATTAAGATGATAGTTGAATGCTTTCCTGTCAACCGCTACCACACACTGGAGTCGTATTTCGTGATTGGGGTAGTCACGCTCGCTTGCTCGTTGCTTCGAGATGAGGCGGATGCACTTCATCACGAGAGTGGTCGCATCTACACAAATGCTCTTGTTTGGCATTACCGCATCTATCAGCGCGAAGGAATCTGGCTGTCTGAGAACGCGAAAAAGCATCTAGAAGACTCGCCAGGCGGATACACACCCCTTCATGCGCACAGCCGCGATGCCGCGCACGAGGGATTATGCGATCACCCATCCGGGACGGGAAAGCGTAGCACTCTGGACATGGGGCAGGTGGCTCGGTAGATATGTTCTGCCGAGAGACCGTCTGGCATAACTACCACGAAGTGTCATACCATGTTGGGTAATGCAGCCCGCGCGTAGCATACGCGAGGCGGCTATGCAGAGGAGTAACAAGCATGCAGCTTCGCTTTGAGCT
>DATGEP010000138.1:0-2606 GCA_035310125.1 Ktedonobacterales bacterium | reverse complement strand
ACCGACTTTTGGGTTCAAACTCTCAAAGCCGAAGTCGTTGAAAGCGTGAATGACTCTCCGAACGTGCGCCTCGTCGGTCTTGCAGATCAGCGCGATCTGGTACACGGGCGTGTACACCATCGACGCCATCAGAATCTGCGCGCGTTGGCGCAGCGCCTGCCGACGCGACTTTCTAAGATGCGCCAGGAACTCCATTTCGCCTTGTTCAAGCGGTCGAACGAACAACGATGGTCGGGCCACGGATCAACCTCTGTGGCCCTCATATTTACCGATTCCATCCCCTCACCGGAAGTCCTCATTCCGGTCAATCGTTCCCGGACACCCCACTAGTCGCCGAGGAACTGGCTGCCCGCTTCCCTGAGCTCGGCTTCACTCCAGCTCAGTGTGCCTGACCGCAGCTCAGCAATGACGCTCTCCACGAAGCTCAGCTCGGTCGCCAGCATCGTGCGCACGAGTTCGCCGTCGAGCAGCGTCACCCGCGGCGGCAGTGGTCCGCGTGATGGCGACATCGCCTCGTCCAACGCTGCGAGTTGCTCGCGAAGCCCAGCGGCGCGCTGCTCGAGCACCGTCCGGGCCTCCTCGGGTTCCAGCATCATGACGAACGACAGCGCGGCCGGGAACCGCGGGAACTCGTTGCGCGGAACGGCCAGCATGTCGATCAGCCACGCGCGCGCCGTGCGCGCCCCGGCGTCGGTGAGCTCGTAGACGGTTCGCTCGGGAAACCGCTGATCGCGTTCAACGCTACGCACCGCGATGAGCCCGGCCTCGAGGAGTCGGTCGATGAGCTTGTACAGGGTGGCGCGTTGCGAGACGTTGACGACGAGGTCCTTGCCCCAGAGCTTCATGCGGCGCTGCATCTCATACGGGTGGAGGGGCTCCGCGACGAGCATGAACAACACCGTCATGGCCAGCGGCGAGGCGCGCAGCGGGGAATCAGCCGGCATACGTCTGCGACAGTCTACAGCCACTAGTTGACAAGACACTAGTATCTTAGATACTATGGTGCACATGAGCAGTCTCGCCTCAGTCATCCACAACCGTCGTAAGCCCTATGCCGGCCTCCAGATGGAAGGCCCCCTGGCCGCCTGGTACGCGCGCAGCACCCGTGACCGCCCCGATTTCCCGATCACCGCGGCCAAGATCGCCGAGCGGTTGCCAGCCGGTAGCGCGATCCTCGAGGTCGCGCCTGGCCCTGGCTACCTGTCGATCGAGCTGGTCAAGCGCGGCATCTACCGCGTCTCCGGTCTGGACATCAGCCACTCATTCGTGCGCATCGCCTCCGAGAACGCGCAGCAGGCGGGTGTCTCAATCGATTTCCGCCAGGGCGACGTTGCCCGCATGCCCTTCGCGGACAGCACGTTCGATTTCATCGTGTGCCAGGCGGCCTTCAAGAACTTCCCAGAACCCGTGGCGGCGTTGAATGAGATCCACCGTGTGCTGCGCCCCGGCGGCAACGTGTCAATCTACGACCTGCGCAAGGATGCGCCGGCTGATGCGATCGAGCACGAGATCCAGAGCATGCGACTGCCGGCGATAAACGCGGTCCTGATGCGGCTGATCTTCCGCTTCGCCCTGCTGCGCGCCGCCTATACACGTACGAGGCTCGAGTCGGTTGTGGCTCGCAGCCGCTTCGGTCAGGGCGAGCTCGTCAACGACGGCGTCGGCTTCGAGCTCAAGTTGGCCAAATCAGCCACCAGCTCCTAAGAAGGCGGGCGCACCGCCAGCACTGGCCGGGGGTGGTCGACGTGTTCGGCTCAGTGGATACGGACGTCCGAGCGCGCGCACGTAGTCGGCGGGCAGCGAAGGGCTCGTCCCGCCGACGCTGTCGGCAGTCTGGACGTCTTAGTGAACGAATGGCCGTTGCCGCTCGGCCATGGATCTCAGGCGGCCAGCCGCAGCGGGAGCTGTGTGGAACGGGCTTGGCGGACGCGACTACGCGCGGAGGCGGCACGCCGGCCATGTCATAGAGACATCGCTAGCGCGTGAAGGTTGAAGAGCCGTACGAATTGCGTCGGCATCCCAAGCCAGTGCGATCGAGGCGGCAGGCGGCCTGGGCAGCCGCTCGCTGGGCGAGCCTCAGTGAGTATCTATCTGGTTCAAGCCAATAATATTGCCCTCAGTGTCCTTGAAAAAGGCCGTCTTCACGGGGCCCGTGGTAATTATGTACGTACCCGCGTACTCCTCAAACGCAACGCCGCGTGTTTTGAGTTCCTCCACCATCTGTTCGATATTTTGCACGACGAACCCCAAGGCTGTGTTGTCTGGTCTTTGTGCGCCCTGTTTCTCATATATGCTAATCGTCGTGCCATTGCCAGCCACGAAGAAGGCGATTCCAGGGACAGGGAAATCTTGAAGGCGTAGTCCCAAAGTCTCGGTATAGAACGCCTTCGCACGTTCTAGATCATCCGCGGTCAAAACCGCCACCGCGTTGCAATTCGTCAGCATCTCGTCTTCGCTCAATCTACTGGATTGCCTGTTAGCCTGCAGCCCGGACCTCGCGCCCTTGGACTCCGCACAGTCCTGGCGTAGTTGCTGGCGGCCGGAGCGGCAATCGCCACCAATGTGTTCTTCGTGGTTCCGATTTGCACAGCATCGGCAGCGTGAAC
>DATGEP010000137.1:0-1219 GCA_035310125.1 Ktedonobacterales bacterium | reverse complement strand
GGGCTTGACCTAATAGGAGCGTGCTCGTGACCCGAGAAAGTCCTGTCAGCCCGAAGGCCTCCATCCCGAGCACGGAGGTGCGAATGATCACGATCGGAGTCGATGCACACAAACGAGTTCACGTCGCAGTCGCGCTTGATGCAGCCGGTCGTCAGCTGGGCGTCTGGAAAGGACCGAACTCTGCCCGCGCGTGGCAAGAGCTGCGCGAGTGGGCCGTCGTCTTCGGCGGTCAGCGGGTCTGGGGTGTCGAAGGTGCCTGGTCCTACGGTCGCGGGCTCGCGCAACACCTTGTGGTAGAGGGCGAGGTCGTCTACGACGTCAACTCCAGGTGGACCGCCCTCGGGCGTCGCAGCGCCAGGAAGCGCGGCAAGACGGATCGACTCGATGCGCGCGCAGTCGCTGCATTCGTCAGACAAGAAGGAAGCACGTTGCCGCGTGTCGGCCAGGAGGACGAGACGGCCGTCCTGGACCTCCTCGTCCGCGAACGAGAGAACGCGCTGGCCGAGGTGACGAGGCTGCGCAACCAGATCCACGCGTTGCTCATGCAGATCGATCCTGAATACAAAATCGGCCTCCGCAACCGGCGGGTGCGGACCCGCATGCGACTGCTCGAGGGCTACGAGTCGCCTGCACCGGCGACGAGTCCTTTGCAGCGTGAGCGGGTTGCTGCGGTGAGGAGACTCGCCACGCGAGCTCGCGTCGCAGGTGAGCAGGCTGAGGTGTTGGCGAAGCGGATCCGGGCACTCGCAGAGCAGGGGTTCGCACCCCTCACTGAAATGGTTGGTGTTGACCTGCTGACTGCTGGCCAGCTTGCTGCCATCCTCGGTCCGGGTCGACGCTTCGAGGGCGAGGCTCAGCTCGCCGCCTACGCCGGCGCCGCACCGCTCGAAGCCTCTTCCGCTGGACTCGTGCGCCACCGACTCAACCGCGGTGGTCACCGGCAGCTCAACTGGATTCTCTACCGCATTGTCCTCACCCAGGCCCAACACTCCGAGCAGGCGCGGACCTACATCGCGCGACGTCGTCAAGAAGGCAAGACCATGCGCGAGGCCTTCCGCGCATTGAAGCGCTACATCGTCCGCGCCATCTGGCGCTTGTGGCAGCTCTGCCCCGGCGCGCAGCCCCAGGAGGTCGTTGTCAGTGCAGCCGCCTGAGAGAACCCCAGGGGTCAAAGTTGGACCCCTCTCAAAACGAGAGACTGGACATAGGAGCGTCCCCG
>DATGEP010000136.1:0-9547 GCA_035310125.1 Ktedonobacterales bacterium | reverse complement strand
CGGGCAGATGCGCAGGAACATGCGGCCCCAGTCCTGGTCGCGTACATAGAAGTAGTACTGCCACACGAAACGGGTGTAGACCTCGATGCGGTTGCCACCGCTGGCGGTCGGGTAGCTGACCGCAATACGCGCGTTTTCGCGACTCTTCAAGATGACCGCGATGCCGAAGCGCGTGCCGAGACGCTGATAGAAGGGTTCGACCCAGTCTTCGCGACGAACGCCCTTGGGCGGTTGCACGATCTGCACGCGGTGGCTTGCGGCCAGATGCGCGACGAACCGGTGATAGTCCTCCGAGACCGAGCGGAAGTAGGCCTTGGTGATCGACGGCACCTGACGGCACTTGTCCAGGAAACCGACGATTCTGGCCGGCTGCTGCATGGGTTGAACAACGGCGTTGAGCAGCATACGATCGAAGCACGAGTACTGAAACCGAATACTCTCGCGGTGGTGCTCGACGAACGGGTTCACGGCGGGCCTCCGTACGGATGGTGGCTGACACTCCCATCGTAGGCAGCCCGCCGTTCCCCGGGGTCAACAAGCCTGCTTCAACTCGGGGATTTCAAGGGGCCGAGCCCCTTGCCTAGTGCTGTGTCAGGCAACTTTTGACCTGGATTCGAGTAGACGGATGCGGCTGTTGAGATGGTCGGTATTGCGCCTGTGGAGATACCGACGGAAGGCGACCGCGACATCCGCATGGCTGGCGTAGTCGGAGGCGTTCACCACGAACTCGCGCAAGGGTCGGAAGTGGCACTCGATGCGATTCAAATAGCTGGCGGAAGTTGGCGTCGGAACCAACTCGACGTTGTGCGACTCGGCCCAGGCGCGGATCTGCGGTGTCCAGTGCAGCGACAGATTGTCGTTGACCAGATAGATGCGCAGGTGATCGGGATAGCGCCGTCGAATGCACTTGTAGAACGCGAGCACCTCGTGGGTGGTCTTGGCCAGACGATAACCACCGAACAGCACGTCGCTGTGGAGGTCGTATCCACCGAAGAAGTAGCCGACTCCACCTCTGCGCACATAGGTAGCTCGTCGCCGCCAAGGCCGCTTGCGCTGAGCGTAACAATGGCCAGGGTAGGGCTGGAGCGAAATTGGCCCGAACTCATCGAAGCACACCACCACCCCATCAGTCGGGCACGTGCGGTACAGCGCCATCACGCGGGTGGCCTTCTCCTCGAACAGGGGATCGGTGCTGCGCTTCCAGGTGCGGGTGCGCTGGAACGTGACGTTTTTCTCGCGCAGGATGCTGCGCAGCGTCTCGATGGCAATGCTGCGTACCAGCCGACGACGCTCCAGGTAGCCTTTCAGCCGTCGCAACGACCAGTGCGTCAGCGGCTCGCCCAAGGTCGTCGGCGGAGCCAGTGCAATGGCGACGATGCGTTCGCGAATGGCCGGCTCAAACGTCTGCGGCCGACCAGTGCCGACTTTTGGGTTCAGACTCTCAAAGCCATAGTCATTGAAGGCGTGAATGACTCGGCGCACATGCGCCTCATCGGTCTGACAGATCAGCGCGATCTGATACACAGGCGTGTACACCATCGAGGCCAACAGAATCTGCGCGCGCTGGCGGAGCGCCTGGCGGCGAGACTTTCTAAGATGCGCCAGGAACTCCATCTCGCCTTGCTCCAGCGGCCGAACGAACAACGACGGGCGGGCCATGCATCAACCTCCATGGCCCTTATCTTTACCGATCCGCAACCCTCACCGGAAGTCCTCATTCCGGTCAACTTTTACCGGACACACCACTAGATTGCTGGCGAAGGCCAGGTTAAGCACATCGTTGCGGCCACGTTGAAAGCGTGGATCAATAGATCCCTGACTTGGCAGATGGTGCGTCACGACTACCGTTGGCCTGGAGCGAAGTGCGCCGCTGGCCGTTGGTCTGGGATCAGGACGCGGAGACCGCGATCCGCGTGCAGGACGGCACCGGTCCGTTCATCACCTGGGGTCCGCCAGTAACCCCGAAGATCGCGAAGAACAGGCTTCATCTCGACGTTGCTCCGCCCGAACACGGCGATTAGCGAGCGGAGGTCGACCGGCTTGTCTTCCTTGGGGCGACTCGAATCGACATCGGCCAGGGCGATGTTGACCGGGTGGTCATGGCCGATCCCGATGGCAACGAGTTCTGTGTGTTGACCCCCCGATAGCGGCTCGCGGACGCGTGCGGGCTCCGACGCGGCTATCCTTGCGCCGCGGGCCCGAGCAGCAACACGCGCTCCTCGTCGGCGCCCATGCTCGCGTAGAGCGCAATTCCACGCTGGACGGCGTCCGCATCGCCAGCGTAGCGGCCGATCTCGACGCAGGTTCGGGCCAGCACACAGGTGGCTTCCAGTTCCTCTGCCAGGTTGATGCTCTTTTGCCACCATTGGCGGGCCGCCGCGGGTTTGCCGTTCAGCCACTCGTATGTGCCACGCCAGCACGAGGCGAGCGAGGCGGCATCGGCGTGCAACTTCCCCAGCGTCATGGTCGCGTCAATGGCCTTGCGGGCTCGTGCGAGCGGTGTCATGCGCTGACTGCCTGAGGCCTGCGCTGCCATCGCCAGATACACCTCGGCCGCCGCCGACCGCATATGGATGCAGCCAGCCGACTTCAGGCCTGAGGCATCGAGTGCAGCGCTGCCCTCATCGACGAGCTGACACGCCTCCTCGAAGGCGCCGCGCCGCAGGAGGGCGGTTGCGAGCAAGCCCGCGGCCGCGGACGACATGACCTGGTCAGCGCTCGATCTGCACAACTCCAGCGATTGCCGCAGGACGGGCAGACCTTCCTCCAGGCTCCCGCTGTTGATGAGCGCCCTTCCCAGGAACGCCGCACCCCAGCCATGCAACTGCCGGTCGTCACCGTCCTGCCCGACGCGCACCACGTCCTGGGCGATTGCACCCATGTATTCGAACTGACCTCGCCGAAAAAGGATTCCTTGCAAAAAGATACTTGCCAGCCCCCAACCGCGGAGCTCGCCAGCACTCCAGTAGCTCGCCCGCGCGCGCCCCAGAGTAACGATCGCCGCGTCCCAGTTGCCCACCGCATACTCGTGGATGCCTTGCCCCAGGTACGCCTGGCCGAGGGCGACCGGCTGGCTTGCCGCCTCGGCCAGCGTGACCGCCCGCCGGTTGTAGAACTCGGCCAGCCGACGCAGCGGTACGTAATCGCACATCACGCCAAGAGCCATGGATCCCGACATGATCCCGATCGGCACGCGCGAACGCTCCGATTCGTTCAGCAGGAGCAAGTAGAGCAGCATGCAGCGTTCCTGGTCCACGAAGGTCATGATCCAGCTCAGCAGATGGAAGATGGTTGCTCGCTCTTCGCCCGATGGATCGACCCGCATGGCGGCCGAACCGAAGCTGGCAAGGAACCGATGCGCTGCCTGGCGCGCGACTTGCGTCAGAATTGCACCTCGCACCGCCCAGCGGCGCGTGGGTTGGCGCCAGCCCAGCAGCGCTAACGCACGGTACAGGTAATCGAGCGCGTCCTGCAGTTCACCGCGACGGAAGAGCGCCTCGCCAATCTTGCGCTCCAGCACGGCGCGCTCGATTGGGTCCCACTTGTCACCAAAGGCGCGCGCGTAGGCTTCCATCGCTTGCTGATAGTGGGCCAGCGCCTCCGCATCGGCCGCCATCCGGCCAGCCTGGTCGCCAGCCAGCAACAGGTAGTGCAGAGCTGTGTCCCAGTCCTCTGCCCGCGCGGCATGGTGCGCAAGCAAGCCGTAGAACTCCTCCAGACGGTCGGCGAACAGCGTCTCGATGCAGGTGACGACCTGCCGGTGCAGTTCGCGACGACGCTGCATCAGGATCGTCTGATAGGTCGCTTCCTGGACCAGCGCGTGCTCGAACGCGTATTCCAGATCCGGCAGCTGGCGGTGCTCTCGAATAAGCTCCAACTCCTGCAGGTCCGCCAGGCTGCGCTCGAGATGCCCGTTCGCGTCGCTCAGAGCGGCCACCACGCGATAAGAAAAGGTGCGTCCCACCACCGACGCCACCCGAAGCACCTGCTTGAGGTCGGACCCGAGGCGATCGATGCGCGCCATGATGACGCCTTGCACGGTGTCGGGAATGCTCAGGCTCGCCAGGTCTGTGGTCGCATCGAACCGTCCGGTACTGGGCTCCGGCACGGCCGCGCCGAGGTCCAGGAAGCTTCGAACGACCTCCTCTAGAAAGAAGGGGTTGCCTTCGGTCTTGGCCAGAATCCGGTCGCGCAGACGCGGTGGCACGGCGTCGACCCGCAGCAAGTTCCGCAGCAGCCTCCCACTCTCCGTGTCCGAGAGCGGCTTGAGGCGGACCTCGGTGTAGCACTCGGCGTAGTCGTGGGCAGCCGTGGTCCGCAAGGTGGCGGCCGGCGTCTCGGGATCCGGGCGCCCCAGCCCCATGATCACCAGCGGCACGTCGCGTACGAGCGGCAACAGGTGATCGAGTAGCGCACCTGACGATTGGTCAAGCCAATGCAGATCCTCGAACACCATGACCGTCGGGCGCTCGCGGGCCAGGTGCTCGAAGAGCCGTTTGACCGTCAGGAAGATCTGCCGGCGTATCGCGTCACCGTCCAGGTACTTGACCCGTTCCGCCAGCTCCGCCGGGATGTCGAGCGCCAGCAGTGTTGCGAGGTATGGCAGCACTTCGACAATCTGCTCGCCGAACAGAGGTTGGATGCGTTGGCGCAGCTTGGATATGGCGGTCGCGGCGTCGTCCGCATGTGAGATGTCGCACAGGCCGCGCACCATCTCCCGGAAGGGCCAGAAGCTGATCGTACGTCCGTACGAGAGCGCGCTTCCTTCCAGCCAGAGCGGTGGACGCGCCTCCGTCTGTCGACGCACCTCGGCGATGAGCCGCGATTTACCCAGGCCAGGCTCGCCGATGATGCCGACCACGCCGCCGTGGCCGGCCAGCACACCGTCCAGGCATGCGACGAGCAACGCGGCCTCCGTGTCGCGGCCGACCATCGGTGAACCAATGCTGCGCGCGCTCGGCGGCGCGGCATCGAATCGTGGCGACGACGGCCGTGCGCCTCGCACTTCGAAGGCCCGGACTCCTTCCGCCTTGCCCTTCATGCGCAACGGGCCGCGATCGACGCAGTCGAAGAGGTTGGCGACGGCGCGATGGGTCGATTCGGCGATCAGGATCCCCATGGGTGGCGCCGCGGCCTGGAGGCGAGCCGCCACGTTGGGCGCATCACCCATGGCCGTATATTCGTGCATGACCTCGGTGCCGACTTCACCCAGAACAGCCTCACCCGTGCTGACGCCAACACGGACCGCAAACACTACGCCGTGCTCGCGCTGGATTCTGGCCGCATACTCGCGAGCAGCATCGATCAGATCCAGCCCTGCGCGCACAGCGCGTACTGGATCGTCTTCATGTGCGACGGGCGCGCCAAAGAAAGCCAGCAGTGCGTCGCCCATCAATCGCGCGACCGTCCCGTCGTAGCTGGTGATCGCGGGCGTCAAGCGCTCGAAGGCCCCGTTCATGATGCTGGCCCAGCGTTCGGCGTCCATGCTCTCGGCCAGGGCGGTCGAGTTTGCCACGTCCGCGAACAGGATGCTGACCATGCGGCGCTCGCTTTCGCCGTGCGCCCAGCGGCCTGCTCCAGCGACCACCTGGATGGCATGCCCGCAGTTCGGGCAGAAGCGCGCTCGTGACGGCAGGTCGGTGCTACACGCCGGACAGCCGGCTGGAGTGCCTGGATCGTGCATCGATCGGGACCTGCTTACCGTTGCCGACAGAGTACACGGCTACGCAGCCAGCCACTTATCCTGTTTCGAATGCCAACCGAAGCTGAGGAGCGCTACGCGCGCAACATCAAAGTGATCGAGGAGTTCCGCCGGACCGGGGCAGACCGGCGGCAGCGGGCGGACGGTGCGGCCGCCAACGCATCGTGTGGAACCTGTAGGTCGCCTTGTATCTTCTAGCTAACACTCTTCCGGCCACGTCATGCTGAACGGCCCACACGGCCACTTGCGAGCGAGACGCGAGGCCCAGTTTGCCGAGCATATTGCTCATATGGCGGACGACCGTCGGCTCGGAAATCACCAGGGTCTCGCTGATCTGCCGATTGGTCAGACCATCTGCAACAAGGGTCACGACCTCCAGCTCGCGAGCAGTCAGTCCACCTGGCCTGTTTGACGCGGGCGCCACCCCGGGCGGGATTGCGAGGTCAGTGGCAAGCGCCTCGCGCAACGCGAGTTCAACGGTCCATCCATGGCCGATGCTCCATGCTGCGTCCGCCTCTGCGCCGCCGAGCGCGTACCGGCTTTTCGTCAACGAGTGCTCCAGTTCTGCTAATTCGGGAGCGGATAAAGGAGCGCCAATAGAAGTGCGGATGCCAGCGGCAGCGCCAGCAAAGCGCAAGGCAAGTTCGTGGCGACCATGTGCCGCAGCCAGTGAGGTGCAGACTTCCAGGCCGCGCGTGAGTCCTTGGCGATCGCCGACATCACGCGCCAGTGCCAGCGTTTCCTGGGCTAGCGCGTGAGCGCCCCGAAGGTCGCCCTGCTTGCTAACGACTCGCGCCAGGTACGGGAGCACTAGCAGCACCCACCAGGTTCCTCGAGGGCCGAGTTCCTTTGCCCGTGCAAGTCCCTCCTCCAGAAATCTGCGAGCCGTCGATGTGTTGCCGTCCTGCTCCTCCGCCAGTCCGCGGATCTGCAGGAGACCAACCATGAATGTCATCCAGCCATGCCGCTGGGCGAGAGCAATCGCTGTGTCGGCTGCCGCGCGGGCCTCGAGCAGGTCGCCGAGATCGACCGCAGTCTGAGCCAGACCGAACAAGGCATTCGCCTCCGCTCGGGGGTTCCTGCCGGCCGTGGCAAGGGCGATGGCGTCCGAATAGAAGGACCGCGCCCGCACGAGGTCACCCTGGCTCCGGGCGAGATGCCCGAGCACGGACAACGGCTGCGCAAGCTGGCCGCCATCGCCCAACTGTCGCCATTCCCCGGCGCTCGCCTCCAGTAGCGGCCCCGCGGCGACCAGGTCCCCCTGGCACCACGCCAGGTGCCCCGCCCGATACGTCACCTCCGCGTGGTCCGGTGTTGGTACGGCGCCTGTCGGGAGCCGCAGAAGTTGGTTTAGCCAGGCTCGACCCTCGTCAAAATAACTCTGAAAGAACCAGAAGGGACCGAGCGCGGCACCCAGCCGCAGCGTTTGTTGTGTTTCGCCCCGTTCAATGAGCCAGTGCAGGGCGCTCAGAAGATTGTCGTGCTCGCGTTCGACCTCTTCGAACCTGAGATCGGTGATTACCGGTCGCGGCACCGATCGTTCGGCGAATTCAAGGAAGAACGACGCGTGCCGCTCACCGACGGCTGTCGAATCGGTACGTGACTCCAGATGCTGCCAACCATAACGCTGGATCGTGTCCAGGAGCCGATACCGCACGACTTGCCCATCACGTCGCTCCACCTCGACCAGCGACTTATCGACGAGCCGCGACAGCGTGTCGAGAACCGTATCTGAGCTGAGCGTGTCATCGGAGCAGATGACTT
Source organism: Ktedonobacterales bacterium (assembly GCA_035310125.1). GTDB lineage: Bacteria > Chloroflexota > Ktedonobacteria > Ktedonobacterales > JADMIN01 > DATGEP01. The sequence goes on along the minus strand of DATGEP010000136.1, from coordinate 2,082 downwards.
CGGCCGCATCGAGAGTCCAGCCGCTACTGAATACGGAGAGCCGATCGAAGAGAAGCTTTTCGCTCGCCGACAGCAAGCTGTAGCTCCAATCCAGTGTGGCAAGTAGCGTTTGCTGCCTCGACGGCACGAGGGTGCTTCCGCCGACGAGCAGTCGAAAACGCTCGTCCAATCTTTGCGAGATGACTTCGATTGACAGTGAGCGTACTCGCGCTGCAGCCAACTCGATTGCGAGTGGTAGGCAGTCCAGGCGCTGACAGATCCCCATAAGCACATGTACCTGTTGTTCAGGCACCGTGAAGTCTGGCGCGGCAGCCTGGGCACGTTCCAGGAACAGCCGCTGCGCGGCGTTGACCTCGAGTGGCGGCACTTGCCACACGGTTTCACCAGGCACGCCCAGCGGCTCGCGGCTCGTCGCCAGAATCCGCACACGTGGACATGCCCTGAGCACCGCGTACGAAAATTCTGCGCAGGAGCCAAGCAGGTGCTCACAGTTGTCGAGGATGAGCAGCAGGCGCCTGGGTTGCAGGACGTCGACCACGGTATCGACCAGCGCGCGCGGCGGTTGCTCACGAACGCCGAGTGCGCTGGCAACGGCCTGCGGGACCCGCGCCGCGTGGGTTACGTGTGCCAGATTGACGAAGGCAACCGACTCGTTGAACCGCTGTCGAACGCTCTCGGACAGCGAGAGCGCCAAACGTGTTTTGCCGATTCCGCCTACCCCGGTCAGGATCAGCAGGCGTGTCCCTTCGAGTTGGCATTCCAGTTCACGCAACTCCTGCTCGCGGCCGACGAAGCTGGTCAGCGGAACAGGGGTCTCGGCTCTTTCAACGGCCGGCAGCGGAACAGGGGTCTCGGCTCTTTCAACGGCCGGCTTGCCCTCGCGTTGGTTGCGGCGCGCTGTCCTGCCAAGTGCGGACCGCTCCGCGACCGACAGGCCGAGTGCCCCTGCCAGTCTGGCGAGCGTATGCGGATACGGCTTTCGACGCGCACCCCGCTCCAGGTCGCTTACGCCGAACCCGCTGAGCCCGGCACGCCCAGCCAGGTCCTGCTGGGTCAGTCCCCTGCGCAGTCGGTACTGGCGTAAGAGCGCGCCAAAGCTCGCCTGCTCCTGCACCATGCCACGGCGCATCGTAACACCGGGCACAGGCATTCAGGATCGCGGCAAGCGTGGCCGGGTGCGTGCTCACTGTATGTTGCCACGCCGATCGCGCCCTTGGTCAGACCGAGCCTGAGTGATGATCGTCCGCGTGAGTTGGATGTGCCCGAGGTGCAGGGCACTGTGCTCGATCGCGTGAAGCACGCAGGTGCGGACGGTCAGCGGTTGATCGCCAAGGGCCGCTTTGCGTTCGGGCGGCACACTGACAAGCCGGTCGAATTCGTTCTCAGTCAGGGCCCACAACACGTCGCGAGCAGCGCCAATCCAGGCAGAGTAGCGCCGCTCCAGGTCCTGATACTGACCGCTGGCGTGGAACTCCGCCTCCCGATCCCGCGCTATCTCACGCCCACCGATCATCGTCAGCACCCAGAACTCACCCGCTCCCACCAGGTGGGTCGCCAGCGCAAACAGGGTGTTGGCTTCGGGGAGGGCTACCGCACGGTTCAGCGCTCCGTCCGGCAGATCTTCGAGCTCGCGCAACACACGCTGACCGATGTCCTCCAGGACGCGTGCAAACTGCGCGCCCGCGTTCGTCATGCCTGGGCGGGCATGGCCGGGACACATTCGTCAGTGAAGGCCGGCATGACGCGCTGGGCGAACAACTCGACCGTGCGGAGTGCTTCAGTGTCGCTGATACCGCCGAAGGTGACCTGGAGCGATGGCTCGTGCTCGCCAAAGCTCGTCAGATCCCGGCGAGATTGTCCCCATCAAGTTGACAACGCCCCCCAGTCACTCCAGAGGCGCTTTAGGGCCCAGGGGGCTCGTGACGTCCCAGGGGTGTTCCCGAAACGTATACGTTGCAGCAACTGCGCGCAACCTGGGGCCGGAACACCGCAGCTTAAACCGGCAGCGTCGTTTCGCCGACCCCAACTCGGTGTGCGAGACGGGAGAGGGGCCATGATGAAAGCATGCATCTGGAAATTCAG
>DATGEP010000135.1:0-61118 GCA_035310125.1 Ktedonobacterales bacterium | reverse complement strand
TCACCTGGGTCGTGCGCACGCGCTTCGCCGGCGACGTCGTTGTCAGCACACCTGTTCCTGTCGCGCCGCGGCCTTTCCCAGGGCAGACTCCTGAGCGCACCGGCGAAGGCGCCGCTAGCTCTACTGGCTGGTAGCGGAAAGTGAGCAACGCGCCGGTCCCTCGCGAGGGACCGGCGCGTTGCTCCAGGTTTTCAAGGATCAGGCGAGCAATACGCCCCTACTCAGGGAGCGCCGCTCCCTGTACCCACTCACCAGGGTCGGCAAAGCCGAGCCGCACATATGGAAGCGTGCGTTGCGCAAGGCTATCCGCCAGAATTTGCGCCGCACCATCCATCTCTGCGCGGGTAGGCGCGCGATTACCTGCCGCGACCACAAAGCGCGCCGCCAGCACCATATGGTCGCCGCGCATCCAGCCACGTACTTCGCGCACCTGCGGAATGGCTCGTGCGGCTCTCGTGAAGTGCATGGCTACATCACGGGCGAAATCTCTGCGGTAGTCGGTTGCAACGACCCCAGGCATTGCCGGAGGGAGCTCGACATCCACACACGGCACCACGGCAACTTCCGGCGCATCCAGTTGCCTGCGCTGCCAGCTATTGGTGAATTGGCGATCTTCACCGTTCGCGGGAAACCGGGCATTGGTGGCCGTCGAGTATTGCATCGTCGGCTCCATATCCACCGGCACCGGCGTGGACGGGACCGAAGGACGCGGTGCGGTATAGCTCGGGTGGCTTGGCTGGCCACGCGTCCCCGCGTAAGGAGGCGTGCTAAATGGCGCGCCGGGCTGGCGCTGCCCGCGGGTTTCCATGACCGGCATGCGCGGCATCGAAAGTGAGCCACCGCTGTAGGACTGGTGTCCCGGCGTTTGGCGACTGATGCGCGCCTGCCGGAGCGCCTGTCCCCATTCCAGCGCCTTCTCTCGTCCAACGTCCAGAGGGAGCCACGGCGCGTCGGCGCCCGATGACGTAGCATAGTTCGTCGGAACAGTCAATGCAAGCTGCACCCACACCTGCCGCTCGCTATCGAAACCATTGTCATCAATATCGGGACGCCGAAACGCCTCGACAGCGGCGCCTCCTGGTCCCTGCCAGCGCACATGTGTGAGCGTCAAGGGATTCTCCGCCCAGCGACGAGCGCCGTACAATTGGCCGCCCTGGGTGATGAAGCCTGTGAGAACCTGTAGAATCCCTGTGTCCGTGTCAGCCGGGCGTCCATACCCCCAGCCGGCGTTTGCCATGTGGCACCTCCACGAAACTCCCGCCGGATCGGCAGCGATGCGCAATCATCGCACCGACACCTACCCTGGCCCCCCTCGCTTCAATGAGCAGTCGCTCACATGGCGACATCTGCATCGGGAATTCCGTATTGCATTGCAGCAGAAATAAGCGCAAAACGAGAACACATACGGTCCACGATGAATGGTGGCCGGTGAGCGTATACCGCAAGCCTTTTGCCACCGCATTTGCTGGCCGGCGGCAGCGACTGAGAGAATACGCAAAACCATCATTTCTACGTGTCGCGTTGGCGCGAGTATAGCATGCGCACTTTTGCACGGCAAATTCCGCAACAAACGGGCTACAGCTCATCAGACACCGCGCTGGCTATCCCCACTCGCTGGCGCCTGTGATGCATCCGATGCGCTGGTTTGCGGCATCGCAATCACGCGCATACCCGCCTGTGGATGCTGCGGCACGTCTTCGAGCAGCCGCACGACGACAGCTCCGATGTTGTCGTCGCCACCGTTGGTGTTTGCCTCGCGCACGAGCAATTCCACCGCTTGCTGAGGGTCCGCCGTGCCGCGCAAGATACTCTGAATCTGCGGGTCGCGCACCATCTCCCACAGTCCATCCGAGCAGATGAGTAGTTTGTCACCAGCCTGAAGCGGTACCTCGAAGGTGTCCAGCTCCACTTCATCCTGCTCGCCGCCAAGGCTACGGTAAATCTGATTGCGGCGTGGGTGGGTATACACCTCATCAGGACGGATTACGCCCGCCGCGACAAGCGAGGCGACGACGGAGTGATCGGTGGTGATCTGACGCAGTCCCGTCTCAGGACTCATGAGATACGTGCGGCTGTCGCCGACATTCATGGCGTAGGCCATGTCGTCCACGACAAGCGCCCCCGTAAGGGTAGTGCCCATATCCTGCCGGCCCGCGAGATTGCGCTGACGCAGTTCCACACTGGCCTTCTGCACACCCTCGCGAAGCAAGCTCAGAATGGCCTCGTCATTCACCGGCTGGCTCGTGGTCATCACTTGTAACACCGTGGTTGTCACAGTCTCGATGGCAATGCGACTGGCATCCTGCCCATTGAGATGACCACCCATGCCGTCCGCGACGATGAACAGTCCCCACGGCTGTGCGCGACCGCCGACAATGCGGATTCCCGCGAGCGCGAGGATATTGTCTTGATTCGGCTCACCAGCGCGCCTGATACCCGGATCAGTGATACCGGCGGCGTGCGGCATCAACGCCAGCCCTTTACGAATGCGCGCCAGATCAGGCTGTACAGATGGGATGCGTAGCGTCGCCTGATTCTCGATGGTGGTCGCGGTAACAGCGGGTAGCGGCCGGGTGGGCTGGCCGTCTATTGCCGGTGGCACCACATGCTCAAGAGTATCCAGCATGTCCAGTGAAACATTGGGTGGGAGCAGATCGAGCATTGCCTCTTCTGGTGGAATCGCCGGCAGTGCGGGTAGCGACGCTCGGCGCTGTCTGCGCCGGAGCAAGAGCACCAATGCGAGCGCGATCAGCAGGAGCGCCACCGCCACGACCGCGCCAGCAATCATCAATTCTTCCGCCGTGAGGCCACCTCCGGACGCGCCGGGTGCCGTGCCGCCGCTCGTTTTCGTGAGCGACGGAATAGTGGGAGACTGCTGATGTGCGGCGGTCTGGAAAAGCGCGATACCTCCGAAATCTGGATACTCGTGCGCAAGGCTATCGAATGCGCCAGCGGCTGGTTCGTATTGTGGCGGATTGGCGTAGTACGCGGAGATACCTTGCTGCCACTGTGACATCAGTGCCCCAGACCGACCGGTCACGGCGCCGATGGCTTTCGTCACATCCCGCAATGATGCGAGCACATGATTCCCGTGCGCATCAGGGATCACCATGCCGATGAGCCGTCCGTTCGAGTCAATCTCTGGCGCGCCCAACCCCACCTCTGCGCTGAGTGGTGTGGGAGTGTTCTGCGCGACCGTTGGCACGAGCGGCGTCGCGGTCGGCGGCACCGCCGTACCGCCGGTTACAGTCTGTTCGAGCGGCGTCGCGGTCGGCGGCTTGGTGGGCGCGGGCAGTGGCGCGGCGTTGAGCTGACTGGCCGGCAGCGCAATCGGATACAGCGTGGTCGCGACTTCGTCGCGATTCAGCGAGCTGCGCCCCAACGGCTGGCCATTATAGTCGGTAAGGTCGAGAACGCTAGCATCACCTGTGGCGGCAGAATCGGATGGCTGCGGAACGGAAAGCACTGGGAGATCGTGCGTGCCCTGCGGCGTTGCCACCGCCAGCGCGAGCAGCGGGGTCGAGCCGGCGCCACCGTTCGTGACGATCTGCGAAGGGTCAATACTAAATGCGACGGTGCCCATCTGCTTGGTGCCAGCGCCGGTATAGGCGACATCCAGCAGCACCTGGACCCGACCAATGCTCCAGCCTGTGGCGTTGCCGTAGAGCTGCGCGAAGGCAGCCTGCACTCCCTGGCACGGGCTGATGGGGTTGACTGCCGCGGTAGGTGTCAGCACATAGTCGAATGAGTTAAGGTTGGCGCCCGTGGTACCCACGAGTACACCATCCGCGGCGCAAGGAGTCAGCACGGGGATGGGCGCTGCATCGCCGTTAGCGGTGCCATCATAGTAGGTGAGGACGCGCACGACGGCTATCCGGGCGTAGGCGACGCCTGCGGGCGGCCGGCTCTCGGTGGCGCGCTGCGCCATGCCGGCGGACGCGGCCCACACCGAGAGGGGTGCGCCGGAAAAGAGCGCGATGCCCCACACAAGGCAAAGCATCGCGGCCGCCAGCGCTCCCCATCGCTCTCGGCTCCTCAACGTCATGCGGGTCCTCCACCAAGCCACATATCAGCGCGAAGTCATTATCTATGTAACGTGCCAGGGCGGCCTGTGGCGTTCCCAGTCCCACAGCGCCCGCAGTATAGCATAGATGAGGTGGCAAGCGGTGTGACATAGGCCACACGTAGTCGTGGCAATCGTCTGAGGAGGCTCACAACGGCATGAACAGATCAAGCGCGTTGTGCGACCCATACCAAAACAACGAGCCACCACGTCCAGAGTTGAACGTGGTGGCTCGTACAGCAGATGTAGATGGTTTCTCGGCCTGGTCTACAGCCCATTCCAGTTCGTGTACGGGGATGGCTTGGCGTTGGGACTATTGTAGAGGATCACAATGGTATCGTGCGCACGCAACGGAAGGGCCAGCGGGTTGCCGGTGTACGTAGTGAGCTTGCCGTTGCCGTCGAAGACCTCGAAGACCAGCGGATGCGTGGCGTCCGCAGTGTACTGCATCACCTGCGTCTTGCTCAGCGGCTGGCCCCACAAATCGAAGAACGCGCCCAGCGTGTAAGTTGCCCGCACTGGCGACTCCTCGTGAATGATGTTGGGCTCGCCGTCATGCACATGCAGTGGGTAGAAGCAGCCGCCAGTCGCGGACTGGACGATACCCGTGTTCGCCGGCACCTGGACTGGCTGGTCGTTCACGTAGATCTCCAAATACATGTGAATGTGGACGACGGTGCCCTCACTGCCCAGACACGACATCGTATCCCGTGGCGTTCCATCTACCGCCGTGGTATAGGTGCCAGTGCCGGTGATGGTGGTGCCGCCGGTGCTCGTGCCGCCGCCGCTATTGCCGCCACTACCGATGGCTGCATGGACAATCAGAAATGCGATGAGCGCGACGACGAGAATACCGGCGGCGAATACACCGATACGCTGGATGCGCTGCTGCCGGAGCTTACGCGCTCGCTCTCGCTGCCTCTCAAGCTGTCGCTGCTGCAACTGTTGCTGGCGCGACTGGCGCCGCTTGTCGCGATTGGTTGATGATCCTCCCGGACCGGTCATGCGTTTTTTTCCTGCTACCGGAGCGACCCAGCTCGCGCGTCATGCCGCCGAATCGCTGGCCGTCCTATCCTCACGTCGTGAGATATTCCGTATCGGGTTGCGGTCCCGGTCAGTATATGCCGGGTACGGTGGGGTGTCAACGCAGCCAGAGCGGGCGGCATTGCCGTAGCGTGGGGACTCAAACCCTATGGCGAACGCAGTCTCCACCCACGTATAATTCGAGATGGCGAGACACGGCTCGCGTTTCATCGCGCACGGTACCGCCAACGCGGTACCCTAAATTCCGGCCCCAGTAATCACGCTGGAGGGTCGCGTAGCGGCGCGCTGCCCGCATACGCCGCATACCTGCATAGGGCCGTCCGCGCGCTTCTGCCCGCAAGCCTGGCATACCTGGCATACCTGGCATACCTGGCATACCTGGCATACCTGGCATACCTATTGCTTGTCTAGGCTCCGTATTCCACCTGGAGGATGCCGATGTCTATTCTGCAACCCCGCGAAGATCGCTTCTACCGGCTCTTCGAGGACGCGGCGGCCAACGCGCGATACGGCGCGGAGCTGCTTCTCACGATGCTCAACGAGTACTCCGACGTGGAAGCCAAGGCCAAAGCAATCAAGGCGGTGGAACACAAAGGCGATGAGCTGACTCATGAGATCTACGACCTGCTGAACCGTATCTTTGTCACACCTTTGGACCGCGAGGATATCGCGGCCATCGCGTCAGCGCTAGATGATGTTTTAGACCTGGTCGAGGCGGCGGCGGACGATTTCGTGTTGTATGGCGTGACAGAGCCCACCCCCAATGCTATCGAGCTAGCGAGTGTCATCGTCAGTGCCGCCAGCCAGGTGCACGAAGCCGTCTCATTGTTGCGCAATCGCCGCGATCGAGCGGCCGTCCGCGAGCGGCTGACAGAGATCAACCGCCTGGAGAACGAAGGCGACGACATTTATCGGCGCGGCATTCAAGAGCTTTTTAGTCAGCCTGATCCGGTACTGATAATCAAATGGAAACAGATATACGATCACCTGGAACGCGCGATAGATAACTGTGAGGACGTGGCGGATGTGTTGTACGGAGTACTGCTGAAATATGCTTGAACACGCCATTCCATTCCTGGCGGCGCTTGCGCCCACCGGCCAGGGTGGCTTGCCTCTCGCCTTTCTGATCGCCACGATCGTAGTGGCGGTATCCTTCGATTTCACGAACGGATTCCACGACACCGCCAATGCCGTCGCTACCAGCATCGCAACCCGCGTGCTGCCGGCATGGACGGCCATTTTAATGGCCGCCATCTTGAATTTTGTGGGTGCGTTCGTCAGCACCCAGGTCGCAAAGACCATCGGCACCGACGTGGCGGCACGGACCGCGCTCACCCCGGTAGCTGTCATGGCGGCGCTGCTGGCGGCCATCGGGTGGAACCTCATCACGTGGTATTTCGGTCTGCCAAGCAGCTCATCACATGCACTGATTGGCGGGCTGATCGGCGCGGCGGTGATTCAGTCGCCCGCACACTTCGCGGCGCTCAAAGGCGGCGGTATCCTGAAGATTGTGCTATCGCTGTTGTTGTCGCCAGTCTTCGGCCTGTTGCTTGCGTATATGATCGGTATCGCGCTCGTGTGGATCTTCCGCCGCACCGCGCCGCATACCGTAACGGACATCTCAAGCTGGCTGCAAAGAATCTCCGCCGCGTTCGTGGCATTCAGCCACGGCTCCAACGATGCGCAGAAGACGATGGGCGTCATCACCGCCGCGGTGCTGGCCTACGAGGGCGCGCCGGCCAGCGCGAGTTTTCATGTGCCGGTCTGGGTCATTATCCTGAGCGCGACGGCGATGGGTCTGGGAACGAGTTTCGGTGGCTGGCGCATCATCCAGACGATAGGCATGCGAACCGTGAAGCTGCGCCCGCTGGATGGCTTCGCGGCGGAGACATCCGCCGCATCCATCATCATCGCGGCCAGTAGCGTGGGCTTGCCCGTGAGCACAACACACGTGATCGCCGGCTCGGTGATGGGCGTGGGCGCCCGCCAGCGGCTGTCCGCGGTGCGCTGGGGCGTCGCGGGCAACATGGTAGTGGCGTGGATCCTGACGGGTCCCATCACCGCGCTGCTGGCCGCCGGATTGACGGCATTCATGCTGGCAATCCGGCTATGATCCATCGAGCATTTTTGCTGTGAGCGAGCTTGCCGCGAGCGAGATAGTGGCAGCCAGCCGGTGCCCTCTCGCTTGCGGTCAACAGGAAACCTAGCTTTCCTCCAGCACGGTGCGCATATGTTTTTCGCCATTGTAGCTGAGGCGAACCTGCTGGTCATCGAGCGTGGTGTCGAGATACACCGGCCGCGACCAGATGTACTGCACATACTCCAGCGTCTTCTGCGCGTAGGGGATATCGAGCTCCTGCCCTTCGAACTGATGCTTTAGCAGCAGCTCCGTGTTGCCGTTGAAGTCGGCGTCCACGACGGTGATATAGGGCGAGCCGAAGTTGGTCATGCTGGCGACGATGCCGTCGCGCACCTTCTCCCAGTTCTTCTCGGCAATCACCCACTCGTCGCCTTCCTTCTGGTAGAGATACAGGTCCAGGTCCTCGATAAGCTCCTTCGTAAGATAGTTGCGCAGGAGCGAGACATCGCTTTCGATCTCGCGCACCTCGAAGATTTTCTCACGGCCCTTGCCCGGCAGCCACCCCTTAGCCCGCTGCTCCTCAGTAGGATTGTCCCAACGCCGCTCGATGTCTTCGAGCATCTTGTAGCCCAGGTGATAGGGGTTGATGCGCATGCGATTGGGCGCGAGCACCCCCGCGTGCATCTGCGCGAAGGCTGTCATATCGCCGTCGGTCAGGTCCAGCTCGCGGATGATACGTGAGTGCCAGAAACTGTTGTGATGCAGCATACCGTTGGCGATATAGCGATGCGTACGATCCACGGTAATGTCGTAGACATCCGCGACGCCATGCTCAATGCCAACTATTTCGTCGGTTGGGTCCTCCACTTTAAACCACTGATGCCGCGCGAGATATGTGCGCAGATTCGCCTTTTCTCGCACAAGGCCGAAACCAATCTCCCGCTCAAAAATCCTGGCTGACGCCCCCGCAATGAGGATGTTTGGTCCGTAGCGGCGAGAAAGAATGCCGTAGTTGAGGAGCAAGACTTGTAGTGTTTGAGCGATGGACTCGCTGAAAGTGGAGAGACGTACCCCAGACTGTACGGATGCGCAACCATGGCAATCATAGTATGCGCGCAGGAAGGCGCTGACGACAGACTTCGGCGACTGCAAAATCCGGTCAGGGATTCGCTTCTCCCCTGCCTTGGCATGCAGATCAATGCCAAGTGCGTGGAGAAGCTCCAGCACATTCGCCGAATAGAAGACCGCTCGCCAGCGACCGCCCTTGCCATTGACCGCTCGGTCGTCCCAAATCACCTTCGGCTCGATGGCAAACAGCGTCCGCACCAGCCCAGCGTAGCGATCGGCAAGCTCACGATCACCCGTCGTGTATCCAATGGCATTCTTCGATGTGTGGATGTTGCCGTCGCCGATCAGATAACCGAGAAATTCGCCGAGCTCCTCGGTAATATGTGAAGGTGCGATGAGCGGGAGCCGCGTGGCGTGGATTGATGTACCCGCATGACCATGTTGCAAACCACCCGCTTCGATAGCGGTCGCTATGCGGTCGGCGCCGTATGTCGTCTTGCCCGCAAAATTGCGGTAGTCGGTATGGGCGCCCACGCCGGCTGCCACGGCCACATCCTCAGCCTGCGCATGCTGTACACGAGCAGGAACAGGTACTGGCACCAGGTCTCGTGCCCAGATGTTGTCTCCGACGGTCAGTGGGATGTGCTGCCCAATCCGAGCGTCTTTGAGTGCGATCCATTGGTCCGGGCCGGTGCTGAGCTTGTGTTCCTCCGCGCCTTCGAGCACCAGGCCGCGGCGAGTACGCAGACGAATAGTTGGCGCGTTGTGATGGATGTGCCGGTTGGTAACGCGATCAATGGCGCCGCCGCTACAAACCGTCATGCGCTCACCCATCGCCAACCGCGCGTGCAGGGCGTCGTATCGGAGCAAGCCGTGCTCGGTGAGAACGAGGCTGCTACCAGCCAGACAGGCCCAACCTTCGTTCAGTATCTTCGTTTGCATCTGCGGAACGAAATAGATCATCTCCTCGCGCACGATCAGCAGGATATCACGCTGCCAGTCGGCGAGATTAGGCGCGTGCTGGGCAAGAAAAAACAGCAAGTCCTTCTGCGGCTCGCGGGGGAAGCGCCGATGACGGCTGCTCGCGAGGCGTTCGGCCTCCTCTTCGGCGGCGCGAATACGCTCGCGCTCGGCAAGGCTCCAGAGATCGTCGTATGGCGAATCGTGCGACGCCTTTTTCGCGTCGTCATCCTTGTCGCCACGTTGCTCATCCTTGCGCTTGATGCGGAGGTTGGGATCTATGTGTTCTTCGATAGCGAGCACCGCATCCAGAAAACGCTCGACCTCCGCGGTGCCGTGATCGTACTCGTACTGGCGAATACGGTCGGCATTCACGCTCACCTTGTCAATCATGTTAGGCGGCGTGTGCTTGAAGTACACGTTGTTCTTGAACATGTCAGTGTGGCCGAGCACATGCGCCACCACGACCTTATTCTGGAGTAGGTCGTTCTGCTCCATCAGAAAAGCATACGAGGGATTGGTGTTGACCACCAGCTCATAAATCTTGCTCAGGCCATAATCGTACTCCGTTTTCATGCGGTAGTACGCCTTACCGCGCGACCAGTGGCTGAAACGACCCGGCAGGCCATAGGAGCCGAACTCATACATGATGGTGGCGGGCACCAGCTCGAAATGCACCGGGTACGGATCCAGGTTGAAGCGCCGGGCAATCTCCCAGATTTTGTCTATCGCATCCGATAGCTCGGCAACATACTTTTCGTCTGGGGTCATATCGGTCATGGGAGATTCTCCTATAGGGTAGCGTCCTCCGCTCCGACCCTTCCCAGCTTGCGGTGGGAAGACCCGGATTGCCAGCTCATGTTATGGCGCGGGGACGGCGTCGCGCGTGGCGAAGAAGCGACGCAGCGCGGGATACACCTCGGCCTTGTCGGAGATCGTGACGGCGATGAACTTCTTGTCCTGGATCTTGTTGAAGGCGGACATGAGCGTGCTGGGCGAGCGATAGTGCCCCTCGCGAATCTCGCCGTAGCCGAAGATATTGCAAACTTCCATGAGCTTCTGCACCAGCGCGACACAGCGCTCATTGTCCCACGGCAGGTTGTCGCCGTCGGAGAAATGGAACGGATAGATGTTCCAATCGTCGGGGTTGTAGCGCTCCTGGATAATCTGGAGCGCCAGCTCGTATGCCGACGATACCTGTGTGCCACCGCTTTCGCCGTGCGTGAAAAACTCCTCCTCCGTCACCTCTTTGGCCTCAGTATGGTGGCTGATGAAAACGATCTTCACGTTGTTGTACTTCGTGCGCAGGAAACGCACCATCCAGAAATAGAAGCTGCGAGCAATGTACTTCTCGAACTCGCCCATTGACCCGCTGACGTCCATACACGCGATGACAACGGCGTTCGACTGATATTTGATCGTCGGCTCCCACACCTTGAACCGCAGATCGTCGTTCTTGATGTTGTGGAAAGTGGCATCACCTTTGGCCGCGTTTCGCTTGATGTTCTCCAGAATCGTGCGCTTCTTGTCAAGATTTGCCAGCGGGCCGACCTTACGCACGTCCGTGAACCGCACGGCCTCGCTCTCGATCTCGGTGAGCTTCTTCTCTTCGAGGAAAGGTAGCCCCAGGTCCTCGAAAATCATCGCCGCCAGCTCATCGAGCGTTACCTCAGCCTCGTAATAGTCCACGCCCGGCTCTTCACCGGCCTGCCCCCGCTTGCCGCGACCCTGGCGCGGCTCAGCGGCCACCACGTCGCCAACCTGACTATCGCCGTTGCCTTCGCCCGAATGCTGTTGCCGCCCGGGGTCGTAGCGAAAGCGATACTCCTCTAGCGAGCGGATTGGAACCTTGATGACTTTCTTGCCATCGGAGAGAATAATGCTCTCTTCACTGACGATATCGGCGAGGTTCTTCTTGATTGCCTCACGAATCTTCTGCTTATGCCGCTCCTGGTCAATCTGTCCCTTGCGGTGCAGTGACCAATCTTGCTGTGAGATAGAGGATGTCTGCATGGGCGTCTCCAGACTTTGCCCTGCCCGGCGTGCGTTCGCTTTGTAGGGAGGGTTGTGATCCGGCAGGCGCCCTCCCGTCACGCGCGCCCCGGTCGGGAGGAGCGCGGCGCGGCGAGAGGACGCCGGCCGGATGTGCGCGGAAACGTCCGGCTGTGCATATGGGCGAATCCGCGCAACCAGGTGCGCCGGTCAGCGATTCAAGAGCGAGCCGACGTATTTCAGGAGCTCGTTCGCGCAGATCGGGCAATAACCGGCATCCGTAATCAACCGGTTCACGACCTCATTCGACTTTTTGAGCTGCTCAGCATCGGGCGTCTTGGAGGATGTCGTGATCTTCACTACATCGCGCAGATCGGCGAACAGCTTCTTTTCGATGGCTTCCTTCAACCGCTCGTGGCTCGTGTAGTCAAAGGTTTGCCCGCGACGCGCCAGCGCCGAGATGCGAATCAGAATCTCTTCGCGGAACGTCTTCTTGGCGTTCTCGGTAATGCCGATCTGCTCCTCGATCGAGCGCATGAGCTGCTCATCCGGGTCCATGTCCTCCTCAGTGAAGGGATCACGAACCTTCGTCTTGTTACAGAACGCCTCGACGTTGTCCAGGTAGTTGTTCAGCAACATTCGCGCGGACTCCTCAAAGGAGTAGACGAATGCCCGCTGGACTTCCTTCTTGGCCATCTCGTCGTACTCTTTGCGGGCCTCGCTGATGAAATTCAAATAGCGCTCGCGCTCCTCGCGCGTGATGCCCGTGTGCTGATCCAGCCCGTCGCGCAGGGCACGCAGTGCATCAATCGGATTGATGCAGCTCACCTTGTCGCGCACCAACGCACTGGAGAGCCGGTTGATAACGTAGCGCGGCGAGATGCCATCCATCCCTTCACGCACCGCCTCCTCTTGCAGCTCCTTGATGTCCTTCTGCTTGAACTCCTCGAGATCTTCGCCGTCGTAGAGCTTCAGCTTCTTCATCAGGCTCATGCCCGCCTTCTTGGAAGGCTCAAGCCGGGTGAGCACGGCGAAGGTGCTGGCGATCCGCAGCGTGTTCGGCGCGAGATGCACATCCGTCAGCGAGCTCTGCGACAGCAGCTTCTCGTAAATCTTGATCTCGTCGGTGACTCGCAGGTTGTAGGGTATCCTGACGAGAATGATACGGTCCTGAAGCGCCTCGGACTTACGGTTGCCGACGAACGCCGTATATTCGTTCTCGTTCGTGTGGCTCACAACCACCTCATCGGCGTAAATCATCGAGAAGCGCCCGGTCTTGATGTTCTGCTCCTGCGAGAGCGTCAGCAGGACGTACAAAAACTTCTCATCGCAGTTGTGGTTGACGAGGCCGTTGGCGATGAACGTATTGGAGCCGGGCACATTGAAGTCCCAGCAATCCGCTTCACTGTCTTCGATGGAGACGATCTGGTCGTAGAGCTGGGACGGATTGAGCAGCGCGCTCAGGCCAGGAGGTGGCTCAACCCAGCCCTCCAGCTTGGCAAGAATCGTCGTCGCCATCTCGCGCGTGCAGCTATTCGTGCCAGTGCGTAGCCCGTGCAGGTTGATGTAATCTCCGCCGAGAATCTGGTGGGCGCCCTCACGGTCGCGATAACCAGCGCCGGCCACGGCCCGCGCGCGAGTGAGCACGACCTGCTGAAGCTCGTCGGAGACAGCCTGCCAGTAGCCGGCCGTATTCGGCAGCGTGTCGGTCCGCCCGACGCGCGGCTGCTGTGCGCGGCGCTGCTCATAGGTGAGCTGCTTGCGGAGCGGCAGCAGACCCATCTGCGCGGCCAGCTTGTCGGCATCCTCGCCGCCAACGAGGATGTTCCAGTACGGCTTGCGCTCGGCATCCGGTGCCATGCGCTGCAAGGTCGTGAAGCGGCGGCTGGCAATCCCCAGGTTCAGCAGCACGATTTGTATCTGCTCGGCCAGCCACTCTGAGGCGGTCGTCCACGAGAGGCGACCCCGCAAGTTGACTGTGCCGTCGCCGGCAAAGTAGCCGGCGAGGAATTCCAGCACGCTCGCGCGCGAGGATTGGAGCACTGACCAGGGAATCTCTTTGTTGTAGGCGCCGGTCTTCCAACCAAGATAGCGTAGGAAGTCAAGCACGCTGACGCTATTGAACTGAACGACCTTGGAGTAGAAACGCGGCTGGATGCCGAAAAGTGTCTGCGTGAGCTGAGCGTAATCAGCTCGCAGCTCCTCGTCAACACTCGCGAAGCGTACCATGCCATCAGGCCGCGTATCGCCTTCCGCCGTGAGATAGCCAAGCCAGCGAGCCAGCTCCGGCGACATGCGGTCCGGCACATGCATCCGTTCGGCAAGGCGATGCGGTTCCCAGGAGATGTCTACATCACGACCCCAGAGGTTCTGTCCCTTCTGCAGCACCACCCAATCGCCAACGTTCAATTCGTCGTGGCGGCGCCACACCTGCACGCCGTCATCGTTGACCACGAGAATGCGATGCTCTGGTGTTCCCTCCGAGAAGTACCCACGGCGTGTCACGACGCGTTTGGTCGCTGAGACGCCCTTGTGATAGAGGTGCGCCGCCGATTCGATGCCGGTCTCGGTCGCGATTTGTACGTCAACCGGGCGCGACGTGCCAGCCGGGTGATCGGGGTGGGCAAACGAGTCCAGCCGGCGGATGCCAAGCGGCGTGAATACAAGCGAGCTGCCACGCGCGCACTTGAGAATTTCAATGAACTCCATCAGCCCACGGTTGGAGATGTTGAGTTCGCCGTCGAACCGATACGCCCGTGGATCACTCTCGACGCCGACCTCCCCGATGGTAGAGAGGTCAATACCGCCTACTAGCTCCGCGACGTCCTGGCTCTTTGGATCTGACGGCGTGAACGTACCGATGCCGCTGCGGTGCTTCTCGCTGAAGACCATCCGCTTGACCGGCACCCCTTCGATTTTGCCGTTGTACTTGTTTTCCAGGAGCCAGCGGCACTGCGGACAGAGGTCGCCCTCGATGTAGAGGCCGAACTCCTTCTCGATGTCCGCGCGCATCTCCTGGGGGATGAGATGCAGCGGCTCCTCATGCATCGGGCACTCCGCGATAGCATACGTGGCGCCCGCATCCGTCTTGGTGTAGGACTCCAGCCCCCGCTTGAGCAGCGTCACAATGCTGGACTTGCCGCCGCCAACCGGCCCCATGAGCAACAGAATGCGCTTACGCACCTCGAGGCGCTGCGCGGCGGAGTGAAAATACTCCACGATCTGTTGCAGCGGCTTCTCGATGCCAAAGATTTCGTTGGCGAAGAATGCATAGCGCGGCTCACCAAGCCGGTTCACCTCTGACCCGGCGGACATGATCATGTTGTAGATGCGCTCGTGTGAAAGCTCCGCAATCGCGTGCTGGCGCACCGCGATCTCGAAGTAGTCTTTGAAGTTTCCTTCCCACCCCAGTGCGCGCTCCCGCTCCCGGTACTCTTCTAACCGCTTAACTAGGTCCATAACAGCTTCTCTCTTCCCGACCTGCCTGAAGTGCTGGAGATACCTGTCCCGGCAGCGGCGAATCTCTGGAAGATGCTCGACAGAATCCGCTACTGCCGTACGTGCCGCACAAGCGACTGGGTCCGATTCCGTTCCGCTTTCTCGAAGGTTCTCGTGGATCACCGGAAAAAGGGAATCGACCGCCAGAGCTCGCGTTCGCTACTACCCACGTACACCGATGGCCATATGCTACGACAGCGTCGTCGCCTTATCCGCCAAGAATCTACATTGCTTCCCGGGCCGGAGAGCAAGGTGGCGGAAATCACCGAGAGGAAACTAGACACCAGGACCATCGAAAACCGTGGCAGATCAGGCGTGCGCCGCGCAGGAGGGGTGCGGGCAGCTCATACGCGTGAAGCCGTGGGTACGCTCAACCGCGAGCGTCAGATGATGTTGTGCCTCCCAGAACTCGGTGTGGATTGTTGACCGGGCACTCGCGTGCTGCGCTCGCGCCTCAATGCGGAGCGTGAGCGACTCGCGGCGCTCGACGGAGAGGAGATGACGTGGGCTCGGCAGGTAGATACACGTGTTCGTGACCTCGCACGAGCGGACGCTGTCTTCCGCCGGCTTGGCGGAGTGACTCGGGAACGCGAAAAAACCGCTTACCTGATGCACAGCCTGAGGTAATCAGCCCTTTCGGTGTGCCCGGATTTCAGTCTACGAACGACAACATTTCAATCCGAAGACCCGATACATGCCGCGTGTGCCGTGCAGCTCGCCCGCTCGCCGATCTATGCGACTCGCGAGCACCATCACGACGTGCACATCACGTGCCAGATCGTGCCTCGCCAGGTTTCCCTGGCCCGCAATATCCCTGCGTGTCGGCAGCGTACCACACTCAAACGACGTATGCAAGAGTTCACACGTCCATCGCCCGACACATAAGCCATTCGACCGGCACACACAACGATCCGATGTATGCTTGTCGACCCAGTTTGACTCCACAGACCTTCGTCGGCCAATCACGTTGGTTGCGTTGGTTGTCCTAAAGCGCATCGCACAAGACGTTTCCCCGGTGGCGTGGCTGTGGTACCCTGTCTGTGCGGCTGCCAGCGCCGGACGATATGCAATATGTACCGTTGGAGATACTATGCTTGAACAGCTACGCGGACGCAACCTGGCTCATGTTGGTTGCACGATGGGTCTGGTGCTCGGCCTGATCGCCGGTATGTTCGCTGCCATCCTCGTGATATCCGTCTATCAGGCAGCCTCCGCCGCCGATTGGGCGACCTTCGCGTTTTTCACGCTTACGTTTGGACTCGGCGCGCTGGGCTACTATCTCGGCACCCGGCTCACCCGGCGGCTCTGGGGAAGCAGCGAGCCGCGCGAATAGTACGCCTTGACTCATGCGGGGCCGGTCCCCTCACGCGCGTGTCGCCCACTGTGTGTCTTCGCTGTGCCATATCGGAGTATCGGAGCGCCCACGCAACCCCGCCGCTACGAAATTCGGCGCATCGCAAAACCCTGCGCCCCGTCGCTTCGTACGTGAAGCGAAGCACACACCCAAAGGAGGCATGTGTGTTGGGACGCTCCAAACGATACGTGAGCAAGCCGCGCGACACGCATGTGTGCGCCGCGACCGAGAAAGTGTGACTCCATGTACGAGCAGCCAATGTCGCCACAATACGCGCAGCCACAACAGCAAGGCATTCCATTCAATCATGCCCTCGTTACGTCGGCTTTCGAGCTGCCGGGCGTGACCATCATGCGCAATTACGGAATTGTGCGTGGCATCATCGTGCGGTCGCGCAGTGTGGTGGGCAACATCGGCGCCGCATTCCAACAAATCGTGGGCGGCAACATCTCCATCTACACCGAGCTGTGCGAGCGCGCCCGGCAGGACGCCTATGAGCTGATGATCCAGCACGCGGCGCAGTTGGGCGCCAACGCGATCATCGCCGCCCGCTATGATGCCACGGAGATCACCGCGGGCGTCTCCGAGGTGTTGTGCTACGGCACCGCTGTCTACGTCGTGCCAACACAACAGTAGCATGCCCAGCGAGCGTGCGACTGGACGCCTGCGCCGAAGATTGGCCGCATCGAACAACGAGAGGGGTATCCGATGGCACGCGCATCGCACGGATACGACTGTTCGTTTTGTGGCAAGCGCCGTGAGCAGACGCGGCGCCTCATCGCCGGGCCGAACGGCATCTACATCTGTGCGGAGTGTGTGACGCTCTGCAATGAGATCATGGCGGCAGATGCGCGCCCTTTGCCTGGCGGCGAGGGCGCGCGACCGCACGCAACCGCCCGGCGCCGAACGCTGAGCTGGCGGCAGCGTCTCTTTCGGCGATGGCCCCTCACCCACCGACAACTCGCGCACGACCTCACCTGACATCCTATCCGGACCATCCTATCCGGACAGCTGCGCGAACGATGATTTGAGCGCGGGGTAGAGGGCCTGGTATACGGGATGCAGGCGGCGGTACACGTCGCGATCATCCACGTTGGGCTCCGACTGACCGGCAATGTGAATACCCGCGCATGCGGCTGGCACGTCTGGCCAGTTGCCGGCGCCCACGCCCGCAAGCAGAGCAGCGCCGTAAGCCGCGCCCTCCGTGGCGCTCACCCGCACCAGCGGTGTTTCCAGCACGCTCGCCAGAATACCCGTCCAGAGCGCGCTGCGTGCGCCACCGCCGGAGACGCGCACCTCCCGCACGTCGCCCATCCCTGCTTGCCGCATGAGGTCATAACAATCCCGCAAGCCAAACGCGACACCCTCCAAGACGGCGCGCGTGAGATGCGCGCGGTGATGCCGCAGCGTTAACCCCACAAACGCACCACGCGCCAGTGGATCGGCATACGGCGTGCGCTCGCCGCTCAGATACGGCAGAAAGAGCAGGCCATCGCAGCCCGCCGGCGCGGTCGCCGCCTCGTCGAGCAGCACATTGAAGGGTACGTCAGGCGCCAGCGTGTCGCGATACCATTGCAGGCTTCCCGCCGCGCTGAGCATAACCCCCATGAGATGCCACCGGCCCGGCACGGCATGACAGAAGGCATGGAGCCGCCCCTGTGGCTCAATCTCCGGCGTAATTGTCGTGCCAAAGACGACCCCCGACGTGCCAAGGGTGAGCGCGAGCACCCCCGGCTCGACAGCGCCCACACCCACCGCCTGCGCCGATTGATCGCCACCCCCCGCAACCACCGCTGTCCCGCTGGCGAGTCCCGTTTCCGCCGCCGCCTCTGCGCTGACCGTCCCCGTCGTCTCCGTTCCCTCAAATGTTGGCGGCAGCCACCCCAGCGGAATCTCCAGCGCGGCTGTCACATCCTCGGACCAGTTCCGGCGCTTGAGATCGAAGAGGAGCGTCCCTGAGCCGTCCGCTTTATCCAGCGCATAGGCGCCGGTGAGCCGGAAGCGGATGTAGTCTTTGGGCAACAGGATATGCCGAATGCGCTCATAGATTTCCGGCTCGTGGTTGCGCATCCAGAGAATCTTGGGAGCAGTAAACCCAGGCAGCGCGTCATTGCCGGTAATCTGAATCAGACGCTCCCGGCCCACGCACGCGCGGATCTCGTCGCACTCGGCGCCCGTTCGCTGATCATTCCACAGAATCGCCGGACGCAGCACGCCGCCATACTCGCCCAGCGCCACCAATCCGTGCATCTGGCCGGTCAGTCCAACCGCCGCCACAGCCGTTCCCGCGACGTCAGCCTCTGCCAGCGCCCGCCGGACGCTCCTCACCGTAGCGGCCCACCACTCAAGCGGATCCTGCTCAGACCAGAGCGGGCGCGGCGTAGAGAGCGAGATTGCCGTAGTTGCGCTGGCGATCACTCCGCCGCCGCCGTCAATGAGCACGGCTTTGGCGCCCGTTGTGGAGAGGTCTATGCCAAGAAAGAGAGAGGGTGTGGGCATGGGCACGCTCCTCGCCGGTCGAATCGAAGATAACGAAACTACGCCCGCCAGGTCGCTCGCAGCACCCGCGGCCAGTTCACGTGAGTGATTTTGCGCCGCGCGAAGAACGAGCGTCCAGCGCTCCGGTCGGGCAGATAGAGGCTCAGCAGCACATCGTGGTGTCCGTCGAAGAGTGGCGGATCGTCCATTTAGCGCATCCCCAGCAGCAGCTCGATAGTTAGCTGGTCTATGCGCTCGTAGTGCAGCGCGGTCTGGCCCAGCGCCTGCCGGTCGAAAATCGCCTCTTTCAGCGCGGTCGCCTTCGCGGGCGTATATTCGCCGAGGTACTGCGCCATCCCCTCTCGCAAAGCCTTGATTCCATGTATCAAGCCCTGGATCTCTGGGTCGGCGTTGAACTGGCGGGCCTTCTCTTTCAGGATGAGATACGAGCGCATACAGCCGCGCGCGAAGTCCTTCACGCCCTCCGCGTCCTCCGTGCGATAGGCGTGCGCGTCGAAATGCCGGCTGCCGCCGTAGCCTACATCTTCAAGCAGCTTGACTAGGAAAAACGCTGTCTTCAGGTTGTGGGACGCGAAACGCAGGTCCTGGTCGTAGCGCGAGAAGACCTGATCGTTCAGGTCAATATGGAAGAGCTTACCGGCTTCCCAGGCCTGCGCCACCGCATGCACGAAGTTCAGCCCGGCCATGCTCTCGTGCGCGAACTCAGGATTGACGCCGACCATATCAGGGTGATCCAGCGTCTCGATGAAGGCGAGCATCGCCGCGGTCGTGGGCAGATAGAGGTCGCCGCGCGGCTCGTTGGGCTTGGCCTCCAGCGCGAAGGTCAGGTCGTACTTCTGGTCACGCACGTATTCGGCCAGGAAGTTGATCGCCTCGCGAAAGCGCTTCAAGCTCTCAACGGGGTCCTTGACCGCGTCAGTCTCCGTGCCTTCCCGTCCGCCCCAAAACACATAGATCTTCGCGCCAAGCTCCACGCCGAGGTCTATCGCTCGCATGGTCTTCTGGCGCGCGTAGGCCCGCACCCGCGCGTCGTTGGACGTGAACGCGCCATCCTTGAATGCGGGATCGAAGAAGAGGTTGGTCGTCGCCATCGGCACGACCAGTCCGGTGTCATCGAGCGCCTGCTTGAAGTCCCGAACGATGCGCTCACGCTCAGCGGGTGTCGCATCAATCGGCACCAGATCATTGTCGTGGAAGTTCACGCCATACGCGCCGGCCTCCGCCAGCAGGTGAACGATTGCGACAGGTGAGAGCGGCGCGCGCACCGGCTCGCCGAAGGGATCGCGACCAACGTTGCCAACGGTCCAGAGGCCAAATGTAAACCTATCTTCCGGCTGGGGATTCAATCGAGCGGCCACAGTATGCTCCTTTCAACCGATACATTCCGTTGTAAGGATACCGCATGCGGCGGCTATATAGCGCAGGGTGTCGTATGACAACCTGCCTATTCAGACGAATCCTGGAGCAGCGCCGCCTGCGCCACTGGCCTCCGCTGTCGTCGCGCCTTCTGGCCTCCGGTGAGCGCCGTCGTCACGAAGAGTGTACGATGCTCCGCGCAGGGGCCATACGTGCGGAGCGCCGCGAGGTGGGCTGGCGTGCCATAACCGGCGTTCCGATTCCATGCGAACGCCGAATACTGCACGTGTAGCTCACACATGAGCGCGTCCCGGTACACCTTGGCGACGAGTGAAGCCGCGGAGACGGCGGGTATCTGCGCGTCAGCTTTCACAAGACACCGGACACGCGCCATCCGATCTGGTGGCGCCGGTGGACGCACGCGGCCATCAACCACATACTCGTCGGCGTCAATCTGGGCAATGAGCTGGCGGAAGGCTTCACGGTTGGCCCAGCCGATACCGTGGCGATTGATGAGGGGCACGGCAATCGCAGTTACTTCAACGGCCAGCGCATGCGCGCGGATCTGCTCAGCCATCTCGGCGCGGCGCGGCGCGGCAACCGTCTTGGAGTCGCGCAAGAATTGTACGAGGGGACCCAGACGCGCGACAAAATCGTCCGGCAGAATGACAGCGGCAGCCACCAGTGGTCCGGCGAGAGCGCCGCGCCCCACCTCATCCAGTCCGCAGCGGACATGCGGAGACGGATAAGCATCCAGCGGCAATGTGGATTGCTGAGGTGATTCGTCCATGCGCATCGCTCTCGTCGGACGCTCTCCGCGCTCTCATAGCAACACAGCGGAGGCTACCGCTCGCTCCCGGCTTGCCTCCGCTTGTTCATGTACTGGTCCAGCCCCGCGCACGAGGCGTTGTTAGTCGCGGCGCTCCTTGAGACGCGCCGCCTTACCGCGCAGACCGCGCATGTAATAGAGATTCTTGCGCCGAACCACGTTATGGCGCACGATCTCGACGTGGTCAATCTGCGGCGAGTGCAGCAGGAAGCTGCGCTCCACACCGACGTTATGGGCGATACGGCGCACCGTGAACGTGCTACGCACGGCGTCGCCGTTCAGCCGGATCACGATGCCTTCAAACACCTGGATGCGCTCGCGCGTGCCTTCAACCACTTTCAAATGGACGCGCACGCTATCTCCAGGCTGCAATACGGGCCGGTCTTCACGCATATTCTGCTCTTCGACCGCCCGGACCAGCGGGGCCACCGACATGATGCTATCCTCCTATCAGAATGCCATCGCGTAGTATAACACGGATCGCCGCTGCCGCACAATCCGTACTTTTTGGCACGTCGCGCGGCGTACGCTTCCATTCACAGAGAGGGACGCAGCCCGCGCGGGCGCCGCTCCGTATGGACGTTCGTCGCATGTCCGCAACGGCGCGACGTGTCGGAAGCCACGGCACGCTATTTCCGCCTCCGTACGGGCGTCCGCCGGACGCCCGTTTGTGACGCGCACCCACGTCGTACTCTCGATTTGACTCGGGCAAGTTTACAGTATATACTGGTAGCGTTATTAATGTGGCACTCGCCGTATCGCGGCAACACCCCGATCGCCTGTGCCCCAGTTGTAATTGTGCGTCTTCCCAGTCGGCCTCGTAGAAGGTCCGCGGCGCCCGATGGCACGGCGGACCTTTTGTGTGATGCGTATCCGATCCGTGTGACGACGAAACAAGGACGAGCTTTGGCGTGTACACGTTCGCGCCAGCCCGTACAGTACACCGATTTCGGATACAAGGATTACACGTGCCCACAATCAGTTCTGTTCAACCAGCTTCCTACGCTGCTCCTGCCCAGATCTCCAACGCCACCCGCCGGCCTATTCCCGCCTCTCTCACCGAAGCATCCACCACGCGCTCCGCTTTCGCCCAGCTCGGCGCCACTCCGCGCACTGTGCGAGCGCTTGCTCGCATGGGTATTGAGACGCCCACACCAATCCAGGTAAAGGCCATCCCGCCGCTCCTTGCTGGCCGTGATGTCGTCGGACAGTCACGCACCGGCTCTGGCAAGACCATCGCCTTTGGTCTGCCGCTCATCGAGTGCATTGAGCCGCGCCGCCGCCAGCTACAGGCCCTGGTCCTGGTTCCCACGCGCGAGCTTGCCGGCCAGGTGGCCGAAGTGCTCGCCGGGCTGGACGCCAACGTCAGTGTCGCCCAGCTCATCGGCGGACGCTCGCTCGGTCCGCAACGCGAAGCCCTACGTGCCGGCGCACAGGTTGCGGTCGGCGCGCCCGGCCGCGTGCTCGATCTCTTGCGCCAGGGCGACCTTGATCTCTCAGAGTTGCGCATCGCCGTGCTCGATGAGGCCGACCAGATGCTGGATGTCGGCTTTGCTCCCGACGTGGAGCGCATCCTCTCCGCGACACCCCCCACACGACAGATGGCGCTCTTCAGCGCGACAATGCCCGAATGGGTAGACCGGGTGGCGAAGCGCTACCTGCGCGAGCCGGTGCGGCTGCAAACCGACTCCACCGAAGGCCGCCCCGCGCCGGCTATCACCCAAATCGTCTACATGGTTCCCCAGGGCCGCCGCCTCGCCGCCCTCACGGCGCTACTCGACCGCCGCCGCGATGCCTCGGGCACAACGCTGGTCTTTGGCCGCACCAAGCACGGCGTCAAGAAGCTGGCCAAGCAGCTCACCGCCCAGGGCTACACCGTCGCCGCGCTCCAGGGCAACATGAGCCAGAACGCGCGTGACCGCGTGCTCGCGGACTTCCGCGCCGGCAATGTCCCCGTGCTGCTCGCGACCAATGTCGCGGCTCGCGGCATAGATGTAGACTCCATCGAGCTGGTCATCAACTATGAGCTGCCCGAGTCCAGCGAGCTCTTCACCCATCGCGTTGGCCGCACGGGACGCATGGAGCGCGAGGGTGAAGCCATCACCCTGCTCACACCCGAAGACATGGATGCCTGGAAGAAGATTCAGCGCGGCCTCAGCATCATGCTCCAGCCGCGCCCCTGGCCGCTCGCTCAGATGCCTCTTCCGGATGCTCCCGCGATAGTATCCATTGCCCCGCAAGCTCCTGCCCAGCCACTGCGCGGAGACCGCGCGTTCCTGCCCACGAATGCCCGCCCAGCACGCCGCCCAGTTGTATATGGAGACGAGCGCGCCCAGCCGTTCGCAGATCATTCACGCAGGGAACGCTCGCGGCAATACGGCCGGTAGGCTCGTATCGCGGCAATTCGCATCATCTGCGGGCAGCGTCACCCACAGATGATGCGTCATGGATCAGCAATCCGCTCCCCCACTGTCCGCCGCCGGAGCTCCGGCCAGCGAGATACTGTTCGTGCTGCTGGTGCGCGCCGTGCTGCGGATGGGGCTCACCTGTGCATGCGACCTCATCATAGGCAGCGCCCTCATTCTGGCCTGGCGCCGGGCAGATCCCGATGCTGCAATCGGCCATGCCCCGCCCATCATCCTCGTCCGCTGTTACGCGGGTACCGGCTTGCATACGCTGCTCTGCCGCGGCTCGTCCTGGCCCATGTCTGGGAGGGAGTCGAGTTGGACGTCGCGCTCATTATTCCCAGATGAGGGCCGCACGCTTCACCTTCAACCACTGTTGGTGAGCGGTCCACATCTGGGCCAGCCACGCGGGACTGCCTGCATCGCTTGTGGTCGCGTAGGCCCGCAGTAGGCGCGCCACTTTGAGGGCGAGCAGCAGCGTGAGCAAACGCGGCATGGCCGCTCGCAGCCCGTCGGGGAGCGGACGCAGCGTGGCATAGCCCTCCGAAAACCACGTGATGCGCGCTTCGCGTAGCGCGCTGCTCGTGTCGTCCGCGAGCCACACATCTTGCAGTGCTGCCGCGAAGTCCACCGCATACCAGGCATACGCCGCATCATCGAAGTCGAGCACCTGAACCTGCTCGCCATCCCAGATGAGATTGTCCAATTCAAAATCGCCGTGAATCAGTCCGTAGTCCCGGTCCTGGAGGGCGAGCGTGTCGAGCCAGCGCAGGCCCGAGGCAAGGATCTGGGCCACGGGAGTTTCTTCCGCTGGCAGCGTGCGCAGCGCGGCGCGCAGGGCGTCGCGCCAGTCGGGGCGAGCGGGATGAGGAGGAAAGGTCTGTGAGGCACGATGCGCCAGCGCCAGCGCGCGCCCCCAAGCCCGGTAGCCTGCCTCATCGAGCTCGTCGCATTCGAGCTGACGGCCCGGCAGCCCCTCAAAGACCACTGCCCAATAATGCTGCCCCCGACTGGACACGTCCTCGATGAGCCGGCCATTCGCGGACGCCACGGGGCGCGCGACAGCGAGTCCCGTGCGAGCGACATGGTGAACAAAGTCCAGCTCGGCCGCGATAGCGGAGGGGCGACGCTCCGCGGCGTGGGCGAGTCGCAGATAGCGAGTATGACCCTCGTGCAAGAAGCGAAAAAGATGGTTGGCGCTGCTACGCACATAGCTGAGCGAGCTCACCTCCTCCTGCCCACACCAGCGCAGCGCCGCCGCCTGGACAACATCAGGCAGTGCGCCAAGTTCCACCTCGTCCACGATGTGCCGCATGATCTGGACATCCATCATCGCCTGTCATCTCCACTGATTGCGCACGAATTGCCTCATAGTGCAAACGTTACTACGTGGTAGGGCGCATGCATCTCGCGGCAGTTCGCCAGGACGGCCTGACGTCATCGTGCGCTCCCCACACCAGCCGGCGTCAGGTTGTACAATAGACACAGTGCGCACAAGAAATGACGCGCGATAATTGTCTCTGTCCACGCCACTGCTATTTTCGCGGCTACTTCCGGATCGAGCCGGGGCCGCGCTCGAAGGAGAGTGCTACGCATGGTGACGGCCAATCGCACACAAGCGACCGCTACGACGCCATTTGTGAATCAACCGCTTACGGATTTCACCCATGAGGAAAACATCCGTGCGCAGGAGGCGGCGCTGCGCCAGGTTGAGTCCGAGCTTGGGCGCACTTACCCGCTGATCATTGCGGGCGAGCGGCGCTACACCGGCGCCACGTTCACGTCCATCAACCCCGCCAATCCCGAGCAGGTGGTAGGCATCTTCGCCAAGGCGGGCGTCGAGGAAGCGAACGCCGCCGTACAAGCCGCCTGGGAACGCTTCCAAACGTGGCAGTACACCTCCGCCAGCGAGCGCGCTGGCTACCTTTTCCGCGCCGCTGAGCTGATGCGCGAGCGCCGCTTCTACTTCAACGCGATCATGATCTATGAGGTCAGCAAAAGCTGGGTCGAGGCCGACGCCGACACCGCCGAAGCGATTGACTTCCTGGAGTTCTACGGTCGCGAGGCGCTTCGTTACGGCAGTGAGCAGCCCCTGACACATATCCCGGAAGAAGAGAGCGAGCTGCGCTACATCCCCCTCGGCGTTGGCGCGGTTATCCCGCCCTGGAACTTCGCGTGTGCGATCATGGTTGGGCTGACCAGCTCAGCGCTTGTCGCGGGCAACACCGTCGTGCTGAAGCCAGCCAGCACCGCCGCTCTCATCGCCGCGCGCTTCGTGGACCTGCTGGAAGAGTCGGGCTTGCCCGCGGGCGTCGTGAGTTTTCTCCCTGGACCTGGCGGCACCATCGGCGACGCCCTGGTGCTCAATCCGCTCACGCGCTTCATCTCGTTCACCGGCTCGCGCGAAGTCGGCCTGCGCATCAACGAGATGGCCGCGAAACCTCAGAAGGGACAGCGCTGGATCAAGCGCACCATCTTAGAGATGGGCGGCAAAGATTCGATCATCGTAGATGAGACGGCGGACCTGGATGCCGCCGCGACAGGCATCGTCACCTCAGCTTTTGGCTTCCAGGGACAGAAGTGCTCAGCCTGCTCGCGAGCGATTATCGCCGAACCCGTCTACGATCAGCTCGTCGAGAAGATTCTGGAGAAGGCCCGCGTGTTGACGGTGGGTGACACGACCCAACAACGCAACTACATGGGCGCGGTGATTGATGAGAACGCCTTTCGCAAGATCAACGACTATATCGAGATCGGCAAACAGGAAGGCAAGCTCCTGCTCGGTGGCGAGCCGCTCGATCATCCTGGCTACTTCATCCCGCCAACCATCTTCGGCGACGTCCCCCCACTGGCGCGCATCTCCCAGGAGGAAATCTTCGGGCCGGTGCTGGCTATTCTCAAGGCGGACGACTTCGACGACGCGCTGGCCATCGCCAACAACACCGAGTATGGCCTCACCGGCTCTATCTACTCCAGCGACCGCGACCGAGTTGAGCGGGCGGAGCGCGAGTTCCACGTCGGCAACCTCTACGTGAATCGCAAGAGCACCGGCGCGCTCGTGGGTGTTCATCCCTTCGGCGGCTTCAATATGTCCGGAACCGACTCCAAGGCCGGCGGGCGCGACTACCTGCTGCTCTTCACGCAGGCCAAGGCCATCTCCGAAAAGGTCAAGTAAACGACCTCGCATCAGTTGGTCTCTTCCACATCGTACGCCGCGCTTTCTTCTGCTCGCGAAGAATGAAAGGGCGCAAGTAGCGCTTGAACGAGATGCATGAGTTGCCGCTGGCCGCTTGTGCATCTCTCAGCCGATACGGTGATGACAGCCTCACCACCCACACCTCCCACCATAGTGAGCGTCAATCACCTGGCCCGGATCCGCCCAGGGCGTGATGTCGAAGCCGCCAGGCGCACCGAGGTTGAGCAGCAACGGTCGCTCACGGCCGCGAGCGCCTCCCCACATTCGGTATCAGACACACTTCGCGCGAGATCGGTTTGCTCTTGACGGTGAGCGATTACTCAAGTACAATGTGAGTGGGTAATCACTCACGCGTGAGAGAGGGATAACATGAGCAAACCGGTCAGCACGCGCGAGCGGCTGATGGACGCGACGGAGCGAATCATCCGCGAGCAGGGAATTATGGCGGTCACGACCAAAGATATCGCCCGCGAGGCTGGCTACGCCGAAGCCACGCTATACCGGCACTTCGCGGACAAGGCCGAGCTGCTGCTCGCCGTGATGAACGAGCGCCTCTCCGGCCACTTCTTGCGGCTTATCGGCGAGCTGCCGGCGCGCGCTGGTGCGGGCACGGTCATGGCAACCCTGGAAGAAGTCGCCGCATCGGCGGTGGAGTTCTTCGCGCATGTCATGCCGCTGAATGTGGCGCTCGCCTCAGACCCCGTCCTCGCCGCCGCCCACAACGCGCGGCTTCGCAGCCTGGGCACCGGCCCCGAAGCCGCCCTGCGCAGCGTCGCGGCCTACCTTGATGCGGAGCAGCGGCAGGGGCGTGTCCGCGCGGACGCCAATCCCGCCGCCGTCGCGACGCTGCTGCTCGGCGTCTGCTTCAACTACACGCAGGTCCGCCACGTCTCCGGTGAGGCATCAACTATCCTCCCCAAAGACCAGTTCGCGAGCGAGATCGCGCGCACCCTGATTGACGGTCTGGCCCCCACTACGGCAATAGAACAATCCGGCCCCAAGCTACCCAAAGCAAATACTCCAGGAGATCCACAGTGAAGCTTACTATCTTCGGCGCGACCGGCAGAACCGGCTCGCGGCTCGTTGATCAGGCGCTGGCGGCGGGACACGATGTAACGGTGCTGGCCCGCAACCCATCGCGCGTTACGCTCCAGCACGAGCGCTTGCGTGTCCTGCGCGGCGACGTGCTCGACCCCGTTGCGGTCGAGAAGGCGGTCATTGGCCAGGACGCCGTCGTGTCTTGTATTGGCTCTACCACACGCGAAACGCCCGTTACGCTCTATTCAGCCGGCATGCGCAACATCCTGCGCGCCATGCGAGCGAATGGCGTCCAGCGTTTGGTCTGCATCAGCGCCAACCCGCTCGTGGTGGGCGACGGCGACGTGCTATTCGATCGCCTCGTGCTGAAACCCATCGTTCGGGCGATCTTCAAAGCGCCCTACGCGGACCTGGCGCGGATGGAGGAGGAAGTGCGCGACAGCGACCTCGAATGGACAATTCTGCGTCCGCCGCGGCTCACCGACCGGCCCCACACCGGCCACTACCGCACTGCCATCAACCGCAATCTGCCGCGTGGCCGCTTCATCTCGCGCGCCGACCTCGCCGATGCTATCCTGAAACGGCTCGACGACCCAGCATCACGCCACGCTGCCGTATCCGTCGCCTATTGAGCGCAAGCGCTCCCAATAGAATGTGCGCGACCACTGTGCTCGCCCCCTTGAAACGGG
Source organism: Ktedonobacterales bacterium (assembly GCA_035310125.1). GTDB lineage: Bacteria > Chloroflexota > Ktedonobacteria > Ktedonobacterales > JADMIN01 > DATGEP01. The sequence continues at coordinate 33,047 of DATGEP010000135.1, read as the reverse complement.
TGCGCAGATAAACGAGGTTACCGCTTCGCGGCGACAACCTGGAGGATAGAACCATGCGGCTCTTTCGCTTCGACACCTCCGCCGGCCATCCCATCACGCGCTTCGGGAGCGCGGGCCTCGTGTTGTCCCCCATACAGCGCGGCGCTGGTGAGTTCCAGCTCGGCTGCATGCACCTGGAAGCTGGCGGGCTTGTTGGCTTCCACCAGGCAGTCGGGCAACAGCTATTCCTCGTCGTCCATGGCGAAGGATGGGTGCGGGGTGAGCATCCGGAGCGCCACCCAATTGTGGCTGGACAGGCTGCCTTCTGGGTGGCCGGCGAGTGGCACGAGTCCGGCACGGCAACCGGTATGGATGTCATCGTGCTGGAAGCGGAAACGCTGGCCCCCGCTCAGTTCATGCCGGAGGTGATTGAAGGGTAAAGCGCGTTGACCCTCAACGCCGCCCCTACTCCGCAAGCGACAGCTATACGCCCTCGATCAGCGCCACCAGATGCGGCATCAGCGTCCGCACCGCCTCATCAACACCGGTTGCCAGCGTGCAGCCCGCCGCGCGCATGTGGCCGCCCCCGCCGAAGTGCGCGGCGATTTTCGCGGCATCGTAGGGCGCGACGGAGCGCATACTCACCTTGGTGCTGCCATCCGTCTGCTCCTTGAAGAGCGCCGCGATGCCCACCCCCTCAATATCAATCAGGAAGCTGGCCAGGCCGTCGTCCATATCCGTTGTCGCGCCGCTGGCAGTCAGCATCTCACGGCGAATGGCCGCCCAGACCACGCGCCCACCCGCCGCGCTCTCCATCGTCTGCAGCGCCAGCCCCCACAGCCGCGCCTTCGCCAGCGGCTTCATCCGGTACATCGGTTTGATGATGGCATCCGGGATGGCGCCCTTGCCAACCAGATACGCCCCTGCCGTCAGCGTGCGCGCCGTCGTCGCGTCAAACTCGAAAGAGCGCGTATCGGTGATGATGCCCGCCAGCAGGCACTTCGCCGCTTCCGTCCCAATCTCCGCGCCACGATTCAAGAGAAAGACCGTGAGCAGCTCCGCCGTCGCCGCCGCAACGGGATCAATGATATTGACGCGCCCGCACCCCACCGACGTGATATGGTGATCTACGTTCAGAATCGGCGCCCGGTCGAAGAAGCTCTGGTGGCGCGTGTAGAGGGAGCCGTAACGGCTCAGCTCTCCGGCATCCAGCGCGATGACGAGGTCGAAATTCTCATGGGGAAGTGCGCTGACGACGCGCTCCCACCCCGGCAAAAAATCATAGTTCGCTGGGACCGCGTCCGCGCAGGCGATGACACACTCCTTGCCATGCGGTTCCAACGCGAAAGCAAGGCCGAGCGCGGATCCAAGCGCGTCGGGATCAGGATGCTCGTGGGCGAGGATGACGATCTGGCGCGCGTCCTCGATCATCTGCCAGGCGCGCTCGGCAAGCTCGCTCCCAATGCCCGCGGCGAGGATGCGCGCGCGCGCCGCCTGCTGCCCGTTCAGCGTATCAAGCGCTAGCTCCACGTGTTTACCCATCAATTCCCAGACGCTTTCATTGTACATAGCGAGGCGGCGGACCATCCCGCCCGGCGCGTGCCGAAGCGCGAAAGTGCCGCCGCCCAGACTCTACTCAGTCGTCAATTGACTCAGCGCTGTTCGCGCGCCTGCTCCTGGACGCCCCAGCGCCCGCGCCGGCAGCCGTGCCCTCGCTCACCTGATTGATGAGGTCGAGCACATGCGCGCCGTGCGCGATAGACTCATCCAAACGAAACGCGATTTCCGGCGTATGGCGAACGGTCAGGCGCTGGGCGAGCTCATGCCGTAGAAATCCGTTCGCGTGATTGAGGGCGTCGAGCGTGTCATGTTGCTCCTGCGTGTCACCCATCACGCTGACGAAAACTTTGGCATGGCGCAGATCCGCCGAGAGATCCACGTCCGTAATGCTCGCGAAACCGATGCGCGGATCCTTCATGCGCGTGCGAATCAGGTCACTCAGCTCATGGGCGATCACCTCGCCGAGCTGATCCTGGCGCCAATTCTTCGACATACTTCACCTCCGGCGCGGATAGCCAGGCGGTCGCCCGTCTGGCAGAGCATGGCAGCCTTCTTGCCGCCGTGCATGGTCTATCGCCTACGTGTATTGTAACGTTTCGCACCGGCTGCTAGAGAGATGCGGAAAGATTCTTAACTCGCCATACCCTAACACCGCTACATCTCATGCGTTATCCTTGAATAGGCATATGAGTTACCAGACAGCGTAGTGAACCGCCAGACATGGCGCGGCCATGTCAGAGAGGAGCAAGATGTGAGATCCTGGCTGCAAAAACCAATCGTCCGCATCCTGGCCCTGGTTGGTATCGTCCCCTTATTGCTGCTGGCCACCTTCGCGGGCGCAAGCCTGCATGCTACTGCCTCAAGCGGCGTCACGCCAAATAGCTACGGCGAGATGGACTGCAACGGCTGGAGCAACATCTATAAGTCGGTGAAACCTGGAATGCGAGGGCTGTGCACGGACCCGTGGGCAAAGGTGAACGGCAAGGCGTCTCGCTTCTACGACAACAACTACTACGTCGGACACGACGAGCCGTCGGTCAAGTTCATCTCCAGCGCACCCAACAGTGCCAATACGATGACCTACTTCATGCGACTCGCCCATGACCCGGCAGGCACGCCGACGGTCAACCCCAACGGCACAACCGTCAGCGACTACGCCGAGCTGAGCGCCGCCCCGTGGTTCGGCCTGCCAATGTGCGATCCCAATTCATACCCACAGAATCCCTGTAGTCCTGACAGCGATTCCAACACGGGCATGGGTGCGGCAACCGACGCCGGCTCCGCGTTCATGGAGCTGCAATTCTATCCCCCCGGCTACGGCACGTTTGTAGATGCGTTTAGCTGCGACCCCGCCCACTACTGTGCGGCGCTCACGATTGATAGTCTGGAATGCGGCTACAACTTTACGTACTGCAACCGCTCGTGCGTCGAGCCGGTTAACTTCTCCTACATCCAGACGGACGGCATTCCCACCGGCCCGCCCAGTCCCCAGCTCTCCGACGTGAGCTCCTTCCTGCCCAACAGCCACACGCTCCTGATGAACCAGGGCGATACATTGCGCGTGATCCTCAAAGACACAGCTGACGGATTGCGTACCGAGGTGGACGATCTATCCACCGGGCAAGTCGGCTACATGGTCGCCAGCGCATCCAATGGCTTCATGCACTCTAATCTGCACACGTGCAACGGCACGCCATTCAGCTTCCATGCCGAGTACAACACCGCCGCGGTGCAGAACCAGGTGCCGTGGGCAGCGCTGGAAGGCGGCGTGCTGATGCAGGACGAGCTGGGTCACTTCGAGCCATGCAGCAGCGTCAGCAACAGCCTGCCGCTCTCATATAACCTCGGTGGCCAGACATTCAGCGACCCACAAAGCTACCAGACCTGCAACAGCGCATTCGAGCCGGGAGGTACCGGCGAAGGACCATGCACGGCCAGTGGCTGCACCAACAGCACCACAGAGGGCAACCTCGCCTGCCCACGCGGTGGACTCTGCGAGCAATCGGACGCCAACTGCTTCCCGGCTGGCCCGCGCCCAGTCACGATTAACGGCGTCACCCAAACAGTCTCCTGGCCGATTGCCGGCTGCCTGGATGACTACTATCAGAACGGCGATCTCGACTTCGAAGGCAGCTCGTATATCGCTGACTGGCCTGATGGCTCGGCAACGCACCCAACGCCATTCCAGTACACCGGCCCCTTCGACGCCGCGGGCAATTCCTATCCGAGCATCCAGTTTGAAACCGATCTGGCCGGCTCGGAGCAAAATTGCAACGTCAGCACGGGCAGCGGCTGTACCGCGCCACCGGTCGGTGCGGCGTTCTACCCGTTCTGGACGATCGGGAAGCAGTCGTCCATCTCTGGCAATGGTATGTCATGTCAGTGGAATTTCGGCAACGTCATTGCCAGCGTGACGACGGCCAGCTTCGGAGCGGATGCCGAGTATGGGACACCAAATGTGGCTCGCTATGCGGGGACGATAATCAGCCCCGTCGAGGCGAATCCACAGCTCAGCACCTCATGCAGCGGTTGACATCCTGCCGGTGCCGGTCCGCGTAAAGATGCTCGTGCCGGCACCTCCTCACCGTCACAAGACGTGTCCTCCTCAAGAGCCACGGGCAGTTGTTCCTGAGGAGGACATTTCGGACCCATACACTGTTCGTGTCGCGGCCTTCGTGCGCGAGTGACGACATGTCGCCCAAGAATGCCCCGCGATCACTACTCGTCCCGCTCGTCGCTAATGGTCAACCGGATACGACATCTCGCCTGCTGCGATGGCGACAGACAGCGTATTCTCCGGCGGTGGCAGCGTGCAGCTATACGCGACGTTATACGCGCACCACGGGCTATACGCGAGATTGAAGTCGAGAATCACGTTCCGTGGTCCGTCGCTTTCACGGTCCTCCTCCACGTCGAGATAGCGCCCCGCCCCATAGGTCTCGCCCCCTGAAGTGGCGTCGCGAAACGGCACAAACAGCTCCGGACTCTCGGCATTGTCAACATCCTTGAACGCGATCAACCGGCATTCCTCGCCGCGCACGCGGAAGCGCAGCTCGCCGTAGCGCAGCTGCCGGCGGATGTCGCCCTTCGTCGAGCCGAGCATCACCACCTGCGGCGCTTCAAACGGGACCACTTCGGCCTCCACGCGAAACGCCAAATCCGGCGGATAATACTTCAATCCGCCAAAGTGCTCGCCCTGTTGCTCCTCTGGGATGGGTGTATCCGGCGATGTCGCGAAAGATTTATCTCTCTGCTGGCGATACTCTGTCACTTCGCGAATATACCGCGCTGGATCCCCCCGTTGCTCCTCTGCCATACTCCGCTCCCACTTTCCGTACGCACGCGCTCAATCCACGCCCACTTCAAATTGTATACCATCGGCTGTCCATGCCGCCTTTATACCGAATCCAGGTGGGACGTTGGCATGCGCCACAGGCCCGTAGGGGCGTCCGGTGGACGCCCGCCGCCGCGCGTCCTGTGCGCCGCCATTGATGGCCGCGAGCGCCTCCCCAGATGTAGCCAGATGTAGCATGCGCTATCGCGATGTCTGCTCACCATCAGCCGTGCCACCAGCGCCCGCGTATCCCTCAGCCGGCGCCCGCTCCACACGTCTCGCCCTCAGATAGCGCCCGCGCAGATGCAGGTACACATCCCCCCAGCTGAGAAATCCCGCTGTCGCGAAACCGTGGACGAGCACCGGCGCCAGCAATGATCGCGGGCGCCGCTGAAGCTGGTAGAGCGCACCGAAGAAGCCGCCAGCCACTGTCACCCCCGCGATGGAGCGCCAGCTCCAGTTACCAAGACGGTGATATAGCCCAAAAGTCGTAGTAGCGAACGCCCATCCCAGCCACGGTGCCGCTCGCCGCATGTGCGGCAGCCGCGCGGCTCCTTTCTCAGCCAGTGCCTGTACCGTCCCGCGCCAAAACAGCTCCTCAGCCGGCGCGTTGAGCCCGAAATAGAATCCCGTTTGCAATGCCTGATCCGCCGGTGTGGGCAGCCGGTAGTTCGGCGCCACCCAGCCACGAAACACGGCGGCGATTGCCGCCATTGGAATGCCCGCCACGACTCCCAGCGCCACATCCCGCCCGAGGTGTCTCCTCGTGACACCTGCCTCGCGCCGTCCCTCGCGGGTAAGGCGGGCAAATATAACCGCCCCAGCCGTCAGCGGCACCACCCGCCCTAACGTATCCTTCCAAAGCCAGCTCCACGAATCGCCAACGGTACTGCGCGCGGGCGCCGCTGCGCGCTCCATAGGTGCGGTCGCACCAGGTGGTGGCGGCAGCGTTGGCATCTCTGCCTCATTCGGCGGCTGTACGTCGGCGGCCATCTTCATCTATCCGTCTGTCACCCGATACACAAACGTCGCTCAACCGTTCACAATGGTAACGATTCCGCGCGCATTCTCGCAATCTGGAACCCGGCTTGCCTTCGTCTGGTGACAGAGCGTTCATACGCTTGTCAGACGACCCCGCATGCCCTAGAATGGCGGAGATGGCCATCGCTCTGCCGTTCGCCGCGCAGATGCTCCGCCTCACTACAGTTCACCCAGGGGGTCGCACTCATGCAGTGTCCGCGCTGTGGGCAAATAAACGAAAGTATGGCGACACAGTGCGCCAGATGTGGCGCGGCGCTGCCGGCTGGCATGACGTGGTCCGCTCCGTCCTCGCCGCGCCTGACGCCCGGCGGTGCGGAGATGATAGACGGTGTCTTCCGCGAAGAAGACGCGCAGCCTCCTGTGGGGCATGACCGCATTCCACAATGGCTGGCACGAACCCTCCAGCAAACTGGGCAGATCCCTTCCGTTCCGCCGTTGACAGATTCTCAGCAGGGCGCCGGCATGGGCCGCATGCCAGATCCATATCAACCCCCACCGGCTCAAGGCACGCCATTTCCTGGGCGAACCTTTAGCGGCCCGCCACCCCTCACACCCGCGCGCCCTCCGTTCGACGCCGCATCCCCCTTCGGGCCGAGTGTGCCTTCCATCCTGCCCGATGGCTCAATGCGTCCCGCGCTGGGCGCCCTTTCAGGAGGCGCCACCTCCCGACCCGCGCCGCCCATGGTCAACAGCGCCCCCTCGATGGACATCCGCCCCATGGGGCCAGTAAATGTGAGCGGCCCCGCGGGCGCTGGGCAGCCGCCCGCGCAGGGGGGGATGGCGCTGGCTCAGCCACTCGGCCCCGGCACCTTGCTAAAGGGTGGGCGCTACCGGCTGATTCAGCGGTTCCACCCCGCTGGTGCTCCGGAGCCACAAGGCAACGAGCCGCCAGTCATGCTCGCCAGCGACATCGAGCAACCCAACGGGCGCGTGCTCATCCAGGAAGTGCTCATCAACAGCGCCTTCCCTGAGGATGCGGAGCGTGTGCGCCGCGTGCTTGCGCAGCGCCTCGAAGACCTGGCCCGTGGCGGCGGCTTACCACCACTCATTGACAACTTCACCGAGCGGCGCCGGCATTTCCTCGTCTTCGAGATGCCCTCCGGCGAGTTGCTGTCAGATCGCCTCGCGCGGGCACGCGGGTCGCTCGACGAGACACAGGCCATCGGGTATGCGCTCCAGGTTCTCGATGTATTGCAGCGCTTCGAGCGCGAGCGGCCACCGTTCATCCACGGCAACATCTGCCCCGCGAACATCCTCGTGCGTCAGAGCGGTCAGGTGGTGCTGGTTGGCGTCTCAACCACGCTTCTGTTGCATCCCGACGGCGTCGTAGCGCATGGCCAGGCCGCCGGCATCCCCGGCTACGCTGGCCCCGAACAGTCTCGCGGTCAGGCGACACCCCGCTCCGATCTCTATGCGGTCTGCGCGGTGCTGCACCACATGGTTACTGGCACCGTGCCAACGCCGCGCCCGACGCCGCTCTTTCAGCCGGCCAGGCGGCTCAACCCGGAAGTGTCGCTGGAGCTTGAGGAAGCGCTGAGTCAGGGGCTGCGACCATCCCCCACGCAGCGCTATCAGTCCGTCGCCGAGCTTCGTGCTGTGCTGGGGCCGCTGGCTTCCGGGCGACGCGCCACCCATGTTCCCGACGACCTGCGTGATCCCGCAAGCGCACACTCAGCCCTGGCCCCCGTCCGTGACGCGAAGGGCCGCCTGGTGCTTCCGCACCGCCGCTCAGCCCAGAATCCTCTCATGCTGCTGGGTGCGATACTGGCGCTCATTGTCCTGATTGGCGGCGGCGTCTTGTACATCGTCTCGCCCCATCTGTCATCTGGCGCCAGGGCAACCAGCACCGCCACCGCGGACGACCGCGCCGCCCTCTATCAAAGCAGAGGCATCGCTCTCAGTAGCGGCGATTTCGTGCTTGACACACAGCGCACCGACAACAATCTCAAACAACGCGCGGCGGTCGCGCTGGCCTCCGGTGATTCGCATAGCGCGCTCTCTGACTACGAAAGCGCCATCGCCAGCGACCAATCTGACGCAGAAGCGGCCATCTATCTGGAGGACTTGAGGCTTCAGTCCTCCGGCGCTCCCTCCGTCACTGTGGTCGCCGCGATAGCCTTCGGCGCCCCCTCCGATACCGCACAGGCACGAGCCGAGCTGCAAGGCGTCTTTCTCGCGCAGCAATATATCAACTCGAATCAATTGCTGCCTGGTGGTCTACGCGTCCGTGTGCTCATCCTCAACTCTGGCCCAAACTCCGATGACGCCAGCACGGCATGCAACGTGTTGCTTCAAGAGATTCAGGCTGGCAACGCGCAACACCTCGTTGGTATCATTGGCTGGCCGGAGTCCCAGCAAACGGAGCTGGCGATCTCTGTGCTGGCGCCGACCGGTCTGGCCATCGTCTCGCCCACCGCCGATGCCGACGCGCTCCAGGGCAACCACGGCAACTTCTTCGCCCTCGTACCCGCCATCAGCCAGCAAGCAGCGAATCTCGCCGATGCGGCGGTGACGAGCCTCAACGCGCAGCGCATCCTGGTGCTGAGCGATCCCCAGAATGCTCAGAGTGCGGCAGCGGCGGCAGCGTTCCTGCAACGGGCAAACCACAATATCAGCCAAGTCGTTGTTGCCACGCACGCCAGTTTTACCTCCGACGTCAGCACCGTCAAAGACTTCAATGGCCTGGTGGCCCAGGCGGTCGCGCAGGCAGATACGCTCATCTTCATCGCTGGCAGCGACCAGGATAGCTACAACCTTGCCGCCGCCGTCAGCGCCGCCAACGCCGCCAACGGCACCTCTATGAGAGCGCTGGCATTGAGCGACTCGCTGACGCCCGCCCTGCTAGGGATGGGAAGCGATCCGCTAGCCGCCATTGTGCGCACCACCCCTGCGCCTCTCGCCTCGCTCTACATCGCCGGCTTCGCCGATGCTGGCGAATGGGGCCAGAACGGGATCAACATGACACGGCCCGGCTTCTTCGATGACTACGCCGGGCAGTTCGGAGCCAACGCGGAACCTATCGGCCTACCCAATGCCGATGCCAGCAGCATTCTCGCCTACGACGGCACTCGTGTGCTGCTCAGTGCCGACGCGCACGCCATCAAGACAGTCAACGGCCAGTTGAAGCTCCCTGACCCCACCACCGTTCGACTCTGGCTGCTCCAATACAACGCGAGCCATCCCTACCAGGGAATCGGTGGTGCCATCGCCTTCACACAAACCGGCAGTGAGCCAAATAAGTCGCTCGTCATCCTGAAGCTGAGTCCGACCGCTCAAGCCAGCGAAAACTCATCCGTAGCCCAGATCAGCGTCATTGCCATCGTCGGCGGCAAGACAACATTCTGCGGCAACCCGAGCTCTTCCTGCGACTTGAGTGCTTAGCGCCGGCCCCGCCATCGCTTACCGATTCTCGCTGCTGTCGCTGCTCACCGCGGCTGGCTTCGTGCCAGTATGCACAGCCACAACTCCGCCCACGCGGTAAAAGTACCGCACGTCCGTCCAGCCAGCCACCTCCATGAGGGACTTGAGCGCTGGCGCATCGGGGAAGGCCGAGACAGAGGTAGGCAGATAGCTGTACGCCTCGAAAGCGCGGCCAAAAAGTTTGCCCATGAGTGGGACGATACGGTCAAAATAGAGGTGAAATGCGGCGCCAAAGATAGGGTCGTAGGGATGGCTCATCTCCAGACAAACGACCCGCCCGCCCGGCTTCACCACTCGCAGCATCTCACGAAATCCCTGCGGCAGGTCCGCGAGGTTGCGCACGACGAACGCAGAGCAGCACGCATCGAAGGTGCCATCCGCGAAATCTAGCCGCTCGCCATCTCCCTGCCGCATCTCGACACGATCACCCAACCCGAGGCGCTCCACCTTCGCCCGGCCAATATCCAGCATCTCCGGCGTGAAATCAACGCCGATCACCCGCGCGTCCGGCGCGCTGGCATGCGCCAGCGCGATCGCGAGATCGCCTGTCCCAGTGCCGATATCCAGTCCAACCTGGCCGGGGCCAAGCGCGATCTTACTGACAGCGAAGGCGCGCCACCGCACATCCAATCCGGCGGTCATCAGCCGGTTCATGAAATCGTACACCCGCGCGATGCGCCCGAACATCTGCCGTACATAGGTGGGCTTGCCGCCCGCCTCCTCGAATTGCGAGCGCAAGCGGGACACCGGCTCTGACCTGGGCGTTGCCATACGCTCCCCTTACCTGCTGCGCGCGATCACGAAGTCTACCAGCTCTTCAAGCACCAGGCGGTCCGGCGAGGAGGCGAACTCCGAAAGCATCGCGCGTGCGCGACTGGCGTAGTGGCGTGCGAAAGCCAGCGCCTCCGTAACGGCGGGGCCATCGCTGACCCATTGCACGATTTCGCCCACATCCCGCGGATGCGGCGCTGGATCCCGCAGGACCGCTTCAACGCGCTCCCACCGTCCGTTATGCTCATGCTTGAGGGCATAGATCAAAGGGAGCGTCACGAGTCCCTGCCGCAAGTCGTTGCCCGCTGGCTTCCCGATGAGCGCCTCCGTACCGGCGTAGTCGAGCACGTCATCAATGATTTGGAAGGCGATGCCCAGATTCAGCCCGTATTGCTCCATGAGCGCCACTTGCGCGTCGCTGCCTCCGCCCACGATGGCGCCGCCCTTACAGCACGCTGCCATCAGGCATGCCGTCTTGCGGCTGATGCGCTCCAAATACGCCTCGACGGAAAGGTCCAGCTTGCGCGTAGAAAGCAGCTCGATGATGGTGCCCTCGCAGACGCTCGCGACCGTTTCCGAGAAGAGGTGATCTATGCGAAAGTCCTCTACGTCGGCAATCAGGCCCGCCGTCTTGGCAAAGAGATAATCACCGAGCAGAATAGCGACGTTGTTGCCGTAACGCGCATTGATGGTGGGGATGCCGCGCCGTGTGTCAGCGTCATCCAGAATATCGTCATGCACGAGCGTCGCGAGGTGGACCATCTCGAATGCGACGCTGAGCGGCAACAGCTTCTCAAAGCGGTATTCGATCAGCTTGCCCGAAAGTAAGGTGAGGGCCGTACGCACACGCTTCCCCGGTGAGCTAAGCGCATGAGCGGCGGCTGAGTTGAGGATTTCCAGTCCCGATGTCGCATGCTCCTGGAATGTCTGGTCCACTACCTCAAGATCTGCCTCAATACCGGAGAAGAGCCGGCTCAATGTGGCCGTGTCGCTCATGCTGCCTCCCGCCGAGACGGAGATTGGGCTGTGGCTCTGTTCCACAAGCCGTCTCGAACGCCATTCCTGATTATAACAGCCGCTGCCAAGAAATCTGATGGCTCTCCGCGTGCCACGCGATGCGCCGTCCACCCCGAAATACACGCGCCATTCCCCCTGAGATGGATGACAGCACGCCCCACCAGATCATAACGACCGAGATCAGCCTATCAGTCCTTTTTATATCGCGTCCGAGGTATCTAACATCGTGAGGTCCTCCTGCAAGAACAGGTTTTCGAACGGCAGCCCCTCGACGATATCCAGCGCCTCGCGATATTCCGCCCAGCTCAGTCGGCGGCTCAGATCAGGATCGTTGTGCGCCTTATACGCGGGAAAATATTGATCCATGACGCTCAGGCCGATGTCTGTGCCCAGATTCTCCGCGATCCACCCCAGCACCTCGCGCGTGCCAGCATGGTGGTTGGGCATGACGAGATGCCGCACGACCAGTCCGCGCACCCCGATGCCATCCTCATCCACCACCAGCCCCCCGACCTGACGATACATCTCCTTGAGCGCCGCGCGATTGTACTCGACGTAGTGGTGCATCTTGGACGTGCGCAGCGCCTCAGCGTTGTTGGCGTACTTGGCGTCCGGCAGGTAGATGTCCACCACACCATCCAGCAGCTTCAGCACGTGAAGATGCTCGTAGCCTGCACAGTTGTAGACCAGCGGGATACGCAGGCCAGCGTCGGCGGCGATCACCAGCGCCTTGAGAATCTGCGGCACGAAGTGCGTGGGCGTGACGAGATCAATGTTGTGCGCGCCCTTGCGCTGGAGCGAGAGCATCATGTCGGCCAGTCGCTCCGGCCCCACCCGGATGCCATTGCCCATCTGGCTCAGCCAGAAGTTCTGGCAATACGTGCAGCGCGCCTGGCAGCCACCAAAGAAGATCGTGCCAGCGCCACGGGTGCCAGTGATCGGCGGCTCCTCGCGCCAGTGCAGATTCCACGAGCCAACGATGATCTCCGCGCCGGAATGGCAGGCCCCCGTTTGGCCGCGCGTGCGGTCGCGCGGACAGTTCTGCGGACAAACAGTGCAGCCGCGCAACAGCTCCCACGCGGCATCGGCGCGCCGTGCTAGCTCTCCCGTCGCGTGCAGCGCGAGATAGCTGGGATAGCGGTCATAGGGCGTTGCCGTTTTTGCCGCTTTCGGCGCGCCTTCCGCCGGAACCAATCCCTCGCGCCGCCGTGCAACTGCTATCTTCCGTCGCACGACGGGATCCGCGGACGCCGCCGCACCTGCTGAATGCGCTGCGTTTCCGCCAATTGCCGATTCTGTCGCGTCTGTCGCCATTACTGTTTTGTGCTCCAGGTAGTCACATGCCGCACCTGAGGATGCTCTCAACGCAGTGTAGCACGTCCAGCGATACACCCGCGTGCCGGCAAGCCAGCCGGTCGTCTGACTATACTCAGACAGACCGTTGCCAGGTGGTCATCACAAAAGAAGCGGGAGGTCGAGATATGCGCACGCTTCGCATCATGGGCATCGCTATCGCGTTCGCCGTGCTGCTCATTGGCACAGTGCTGGCCTTCGCAGCATTTGATCGTCATTCGCACTCCGCGAGCGACACCCTGCGACCTTTCATCATCACGATGGCGCCCGTCTGGGCAATCGCTATTGCCGGCGCATGGGCCGTATTGCGCGAGCGCGGACGGCGACCAGATGCCGCGTGAAAGCATCCGTAGAGGCGTTCACGCCAGCCGTGAAGCCGTCGCTACGCCGTCTCCGTAAAGTGACTGGCGTGCATAAGCTGTGTTCGCGCGTGCAGCACGCTCCGGCGCAGCACCTTGCGCACCGACCAGCGCTCGCCGTCGTGCTCCAGGATGCGTTCGCGCTCCTCGTCGCTCGTGCCGCGCAACCGGTGGATACTGGCCTGCCACACCTGGCGCAGCCGGTCCAGCGCGGTGCCCGGAAGCTGCTCGATGCGCGGCACAGTGGGGTGTAGCTCGATTCGCGAAACGAGCCACAACTGCTCCTGTGCCGCCCGCTCGGCAATGCTTTGCGGCTTCAGCCCATTTGGGCCGAGATGCTCCAGCGCGCCAGCGGGAAAGGCGGCCAGCAGCCCCTGGAGGTCGCTGTATGCCCAATCCAGCAGCGCGAGCATCCAATCCAAATCCTCACTCGTGGCCGCCTCGTCCTCCCGCGCGAAGAACGCCCCCACGAGCCGTCCGTTGATGATCTGGACCCGCTCCACCTGCTTCGGCGTCACCGTGAATGGCCCCTGCACCTCCGGCGTATACTCGTCGTGGTCGCGCAGCCAGGCATAGTACTGCGGAATGCTGGCGGAAAGCGCCGCCAGCGCGCTCGCTTCGTCGGGACCGCGCCCGAAACACCCTGGTAGATCGAGCAGCTGCGCCAGGCACGACCCATCTGGCTGCATCTCGACATACGCCTCATAGACTACTTCCTCGCCCATCGCTTTCCTTTCTCCTTCCGCACGCGAACAGGATTCTGCTACATCCCCCAATCTGTTCAACGAACGAATCGCCTGACGTAGACCTCAACAATGTCCGTCACACAGGAGCATCACGCCATCACCACAGTATCGTATACTCTGTATCGATAGCCAGCCGGGGCGTGCGCAGGTGCCTGTTCTGGCTGGAGGTCCAGGCAAGAAAGTAAGCTGTGGCGCGCGAAGTCGCGAGAGTTGCGAGCAGATCACCTGCCCATGTTGATACTCGATCAAGCAACAGTTCAGCGCCTCCTGGATCTCGATGCGCTCCTTGGCGCGCTCGCCGAGAGTTTCCGCGCGCTGAGCGCCGGCCTCGTCGTCGCCCCCGCGCGCAACGAAGTCACCGTCCCGCAGCGTGGATTTCTGCTCGCTATGCCAGCCTATCAGCAAGACCGCGAAGTCACGGTCAAGCTGGTGACCGTCTTTCACGGCAATGAGCAGCTCGGTCTCCCCACCCATCAAGCCCTCATGTGTGTGTTCGACCCCGAAACAGGCGCTCCCCTTGCCGTGATGGACGGAACCTCCATCACGGCGCTGCGGACGGCTGGGGCCGCCGCTCTTTCAACCCGGCTGCTCGCTCGCGCGGACGCCCGCGTGCTAGCGATAGTCGGCGCTGGCGTGCAGGGCCGCGCGCATCTGCGGATGCTTCCCCGCGTGCGCCCATTCTCCGACATTCGGATTGCCTCGCGGCGCTTCGCCCATGCGGAGCGACTCGCGAGCGCCGATCCCAGGGCGCGCGCCCTGGAGTCCGTGGAGGAAGCCGTGCGCGGCGCCGATGTCGTGTGTCTTTGCACCGACGCCGGGGAGCCGGTGATCAGCCCCGACTGGCTCTCGCCTGGGGCGCATGTCACGTCCGTTGGCTACCAGCCACCGGGCGGCGAGCTGGCGCCTTCAGTGATCGCGCGAGGCCGCCTCTTCGTGGAAACCCGGCTGGCTTTCGATCCCCCACCGGCCGGATGTGCTGAGCTGGCTGGCTTCGATCCGAGTAGCGGCACGGAGCTTGGCGACGTCTTACTTGGCCGGCGCCAGGGTCGCCACTCCACGGACGAGCTTACCGTCTACAAAGCGATGGGGCATGCCTGCGAGGATCTGGCGGCGGCAAGCCTGGTCTACCACGCCGCGCTACAAGAAGGCGCCGGCCTCTCCGTGACACTTTGAGGCGCGGGCGATGCGGAGATCGCGATAGCTGACAAGAGAGATCGAAGGCGCATAGCCGAAACGCCGCTCGGCCGGAGTTGTACATGCTGCGGCAGCACCATGACCCGCAACTGGCGCAAGCGGGTTGTTGCACCCTCTCAGCGTCGCTCGTCGCCCTCGCCAGCGGTCCCGCCCCGGTCCGCCATATCCACCGGCATTGTCGCGTCCAACGCGGCGTCATGCCCATTGTGCAGCGGATTGCGCCGGTGCCACTGCGACCGGCCTAGCACGATGATGACGAGCGCGGGCAATCCAATAAAGACGAACAACACGCCCGCAATCACATACCCATACGGATTGCCGGTCACGATGCCATATACTACCAACCCGGCGAGCAGTGTCCCAATGAAGATCGTATAGGCGCGGCTCGCCGGCACTGGAGAATACTTCAAATGCCCTGCTCCCGTGAATAAGCCCCTGCTCACAGTATCGTCAGCAGCTCCGGGCCGTTCTCCGTAATCGCCAGCGTGTGCTCGAACTGCGCCGAGCGCGAGCCATCCGCCGTGCAAACTGTCCACTGATCAGCAAGCACCTTCGTCTCCGGCCCGCCCACATTGATCATCGGCTCGATAGTAAAGACCATACCGGGCCGCAGCTCCACCCCCGTACCCGGCTGCCCATGATGCAGCACGACCGGATCCTCATGCAGCATACGGCCTACCCCATGTCCGGCGTACTCGCGCACGGTCGAGTACCCCAGCCCCTCACTGTATCGCTGAATGGCCGCACCAACGTCGCCCAGGTGCTTGCCCGCTTGCGCCTGCTCGATACCAATCTCCATTGAGCGCAGCGCCACATCCAGCAGACGCTTAGACTGCCCATCCACCGTCCCCACGGGAAACGTCTTGCACGAGTCGCCAACCCAGCCGCGATAGACCACGCCGATATCTATGCCGATGATATCTCCATCCCGCAGGACCTCGCGTGAGCTGGGTATCCCGTGGCAAATCACGTCATTGACGGCGACGCAGATCGTTCCTGGAAAGCCGGGACGCACGAGCCGCCCGCGCCGGTCGGCCATCGCGCCGTAGCCCTTGTAGACAGGGAGCGCGCCCTTGCCCCGAATGAACGTCTCCGCGATATGATCCAGCTCCGCCGTCGTCACGCCAGGCACGATGTGCGGCGCCAGAATCTCATACGTTTCGGCCACGAGCTGCCCAGCCGCGCGCAGCTGCCCGATCTGCTCACGCGATTTCAGTGTAATTGCCATAGTGCCTTCGCCAGTCAACGCAACGCGGCCGGAGGACGCAAACACCCCTCCGGCATGCTTGAAGCTACATCCTCATTGAGATTATATGTCGCCCTGGCGGCATTCGCCATCCATTCAAGCAATACGGCGCCCAGATACGTTGTCATGTGGAGAAAGACGCGCGAGCTAGTGCGCTACGGTCTGCTCAAGCGTGTCCTGCTGCGTCGCATGCCCATGCCCCGCCTCGATCTCAGTCTCGCTCGGAAGGTTCAGCCAGCGGCGGAAGATGGCCACAGCGAATATGCCCACGAGCACCCAGAAAACGACGACGATAAGAATCGGAACTACTGACCCCATATGAGTGAATGCCTCCTCAAGCGTCCGCGCATCTACCACTGGAAACGGGATGCCGAATATGCTATCTCGCACATACGATCCACATCGCGCGCCGGCACCCATACTCGCCACGAACACATACTGCCTAGAGCCTACCACACCCCAACGGTTTCTGGCGACACCCACATCCCCGTGTACCAGATGCCACGTTATGCCCCCGTTCGGCGTACTCACGTGTGCGCGCCGCACGGAGCGTGGGTGATATAGTGAGCGATAGCAGCTTCTACCCGGAAGTAACAGACATGCTGGACGCCGCCAATCTACATAGTCCCATGATGCGGATAGATGCGGACAGGCACACCGCGCTTTCTGGGTGATTCGTGCGCATTCAAGGGGAGAGACGTGATCCGGCTGCTACTCGTCGAAGACCATAAATCCGTCCGTCAGGCGCTCCGCGAAGGGCTGGAGGCCTCCGGCGATGTTCGCGTCGTCGCCGAGGCGTCCACTGCCCGCGAAGCCCTCGCCGTCCTCGAATCGAGCGCCACGGACGCTACCGGCCCGGAAGTCGCTCTGATGGATGTGGAGCTGCGCGACCCTGAGCTTGGCGCGGCAGCCAGCAGCGGCGTCGGCGCCGCCATTGCCATCCGCCGTGAGCGCCCGCGCTTCCCCGTCGTCTTCTACTCCATCCAGGACGACGACTCCTACTTCCGCGAGTTCCGCGCCGCCGGCATCCTCAGCCACTACGCCTACGTTCGCAAGAGCAACTACCTGCTGCCCTCCATGCTCATCCCGCTCTTTCGTGATGCCATCGCCGGTCGCAGCTTCATTGACCCTGAGATCGAAGACCGCGTAGACGAGGTCCGCGAGCGCGACGCCACCTCACCACGGTCGCTGCTGGAGCCAAACGAGCTGCGTGTCGTCGAGCTGGTGGCGCAGGGCCTCACCAACGAGCAGATCGCCACGCGCCTCGGCTTGCGCGATGCCCGCGCCGTCAGCCGCACCAACGGACGCATCTACGATGCCTGGCGCCTGAGCGACAGCACCACCGACGAGAAAGTCGCCCGTGCTCGCGCCACGCTCATCTACGTCATGGATCGCCCCATCATCTGGGATGAAGAAGGCCGTGCCCTGGTGCCCGACCGGCGCGGCGGCTGGACACCGCTCTTCGAGAACGGCGCGGGTGAGGGACGGTCGTGATGGAGCATGCATTGCAGCCAGCGCTGGCCCTCCTCGCCATCGCGCTTTCCGTCTTCAGCCTCATCACCTTCCTCTGGCTGGGCTTGACGGTCCTGTTGATTGGCAACCGCCGCAGCAACGTCACCTGGTTCGGCGGCATCGGGCTGCTGCTGGGCGCTGTCTTCTTCCTCTGCCACGGCGCGATGGTTGGCGCGGGCGTTCCCGTCGGTTCCTCGCCCACCGATTTCTGGTGGCACCTCTCCTGGATTCCAGGCTTCGCGGCGCCTTTCTTCTGGGCCGCCACAGGCATCCATTACGCCGGCCTCACGGGCGCCTTCCACCGCCTCCGCCGCCCTGCCCTGCTGGCTGTCGGCAGTCTCGGTGGACTCACCGCACTGCTCGCCCTCATTAACTGGCCCGTCATCAGCCACTATGGCGACTTCATCCGCCTCCTCGGCAATTCGTTACAATTCCGCGGCGCCGTTCGCCCGCTGCCCATCGCCGCCTCACCGGCGCTGCCCGCGCTCGGCATCGCCTTTGTGTTCTACGTCGCCGCCTGTGCCTGTCTCCCCTGGGCCTCGCTCATCAAACGGCGCCTCCGTCCCTCCACGGTGAAAGGCGCCAGCTCCGCCGACATCCTGCCCGCCAACCTGCTCTGGGATGCCACTGACGCCTGGAGTCAGGCCCGACCCGCGCTGCTCGTCGCCTCCATCTGCATGATGTGCGCGGGTGGCGTCGCTGCGCTCATCGGCATCCTCACCGCCCTGGCCGAGCACAACGCGCTCTTGCGATCCGTTTCCGTCAGCTTACCCATCGGCGTCCCACCCAGCCCACCGGGACACGTCCCGCTCATCCTCGTCGCGGCGGATCTGCTCGTGCAGGTCTCGCTCGCCAGCCTCGGCATTGTCATTGGCTGGGCCGTCGTTCGGCAGGGGGTGCTCATCGAGCGCCGCCTGCCCCAACACGGCTTTTTCAGCCACTGGCGCGGCACCGTCGTCGTCGCCAGCATTCTCGCCGCCGTCGTCGCCTGGATGGATGCCGTTGAGCCAGACGCCCTCTCCAACCTCCTCGTGCTCGTCGCGCTGGTCACCGCCACCTACGCCCTCTTCACACGCCAATCCTACAGCGAGCACGACCGGCTGCTCGCCCAGATGCGCCCCTTCATCGCCAGCCTCACCGCCGGGCATGCCGGGTGGCTTTCTACCGATCCCCAGGAAGTCGAGCGCAGCGTCGAAGCGCTCTTTACCAGCCTCTGCCGCGATGTGCTTGGCGCCTCGCGAGGCCGGCTCTCCCTCACCGCCGGCCGCATTCACCGCACGTTCAGCTACACCGCACCCGCCGGCCAGTTGACGGGCGCACCCTCCGCCCGCGAGTGGGTGTTGCCCATCAGCGACGAGCGTGGCGTCGTCGCCCGCCTCACCCTCGGTCCACGCACCGACGGCGCCGGCTACACCTCCGCCGACCTCGCAGTCGCCAGCGCCTGTGGCCAGCGCATCCTGGACGCCGTAGGCGAGTTCGCCGCCGCGCAGGCGGTCGCCTCGCTGGCCCGCCGTCGCGGCCTGGAAGCTGAGCTGAGCGCCGCCTTGCCGCGCCGCGTGCTCCACGACGACGTGTTGCCTCGCCTCCATCTGGCTATGCTCCGGCTGGAAGCGCTGCGCAGCCGTAACTCCATACCTGTCCTGGCTGGCGCTCCCGCGCAATCCGGCCCCCTCGCGCCCGCCGATTCACCTTCCGCCTCTTCGCCGCCCGATTCGCGCGCCGAGTTGGGCGACGTTGTGCGCGAGCTGGGCCGCGCCCACCACGACCTCGCCGCCCTCATGCGCGCCGCTCCCGCCGCCAATCCTCGCCGCCTGGAGCATGGGCTTGTCGGCGCGCTCCGCTCCTCGCTAGATGGCGAGTTCCGCGGCACTTTCGATACCCTGGACTGGAATGTCACACCGGAGGCCACCGCCACCGCCGACACGCTGCCGCCCATTGTCGCTGATCTCCTCCTTGGCGCCGCGCTCGAAGCCGTCCGCAACGCTGGACGCCACGCCCGTGGTGAAGACCTCCATCGTACGCTCACCGTGCGTGTCACCCTCGCCGCCGACGATTCCTGGGTCACCATCATCGTTGCCGACGACGGCGTCGGTCTGCAAAACGAAGCCGCGCGCGACGAGCGCGGAGCGAAAGACACAGCCTCCCACACCGATACATTCCCCCCCGGCCCAGGCGGCACCCGCAGCGGCCTCCTCACCCACGGCGCCCTCATCGCGCTCGTCGGCGGGAGCCTCACCGTCAAGAGCGAGCCAGGCAATGGCACCGCCGTCACCATCCGCGTTCCCCGCGCGGAAAAATCACCAGGCATCTTGTGATTGCCCCCATCCCTCGCGCAACACCGCCTCATCGGTGACCGTCCGCCCTGGAACGCCATGCGCTCATTCACCACATTGCGCCGGGCGCCATACCACTCGTAGGCGCCTCCGCCGGACGCCTGCTTACCCGGCGGTGGAGTGTCCAGCTCGCGGCAAAGATGGCAGTTGGTGGTGCCCATCCGCCCCGCTCAACCGTCTAAACCTAGAGAACTGCCTGGCAAGTCGAGCGCGCCGCACCATTGGGGAATGTCTCCGTCGGTGTCAGGAGCGCGCGATGAGAGTAATGGGCAATAGAGGAGTAATGTACTGTGGTACGACAGCCAAGTTTAAGAGAACGTGCCATCGCCGAAGCCGTTGGCACCTTTCTGCTCGTCTTTCTCGGTTGTGGCGCCGTCGCCTCGGTCGGTGTGTTCGCGCATCTCAACCACCGTGCGATAACGATGGCCGATCTATTGCTCATCGCGTTCGCGTTTGGGCTGGCGCTCTTCATTATCGTGATGATTGTGGGCAAGGTTTCCGGTGCCCATGTCAACCCCGCCGTCACCATTGCCCTCGCCAGCATTGGTCGCTTCCCAACGGAAGAAATCCCCGCATATGTCGTGGGCCAGCTTATCGGCGCGCTCATCGGTGCCGCCTGTATTCCCATCGTCTTCGGGAGCTTCGCCGCCAAGTACGGCTCCCTGGGCGCGCCGTCTCTGGCCACCAACACCAACCTCTTGCAAGGCTTGATCGCTGAGGGATTGGGTACGGCCATCCTGGTCATAACCATTGTAGCCACCGCCGTAGATAGCCGGGCGCCCGCCGGATGGGCTGGCCTCTCCATTGGCCTCTCGCTCGCCGTCATCATCATGTTCATTGGCCCAGCCACCGGTAGCTCCGTCAACCCCACTCGCGCCATTGGTCCCGACATCGTGAACCTCTTCTTCGGCGTCACCACTGATTGGGGCGCCTACATCGTCTGCTACCTCATTGGTCCGCTCCTTGGCGGCGTCGGCGGGGCATGGCTCTATGCGTACTTCTCGCGTATGCCCACTCGCAAGGCCGCCTGATGCCCGATTCCACCAACCGGCCGTGCTTAGCTGCATGACCGCTGTTCCTCGGCGTAGTATGCTGCGATATACAGCGCGCCAGGAAACTGTGCTCAGCGGTGAAAGGGGAGAGACGCATGAATTCCACCAAAAATTCACGCGCTCTCCCCGCTGGTCGTCGTGGGCGAATCATTGCGCCACATACCGCGTCGCACGCCGGCCCTCACCACGGGCTTGATACCATCCTGTAGGGGCGCACCGCGTGCGCCCGCCTGCCTGCCGTGGATGCCGTAGGGGCGCTGCCTGCTGCGCCCGCCTCGATGGGGGTGTAGGCACGCTGCCCGCCGCGCCCGCCATCGGCCCAGGATGTAGGCCCGCGAATATCCGCTAGAAATTGATATGACATGCCCGCCCGTACATCAGTAGCGCATCCAGCCACTACCTCGCGACCGTCCCCGTCCGTCCCTGCCCGTTTCCTCCCAACCCGCCGCGTGCTACACCGCCGCCAGCGGCGACAGTCCAGCGTGAAAACTGAGCAAGATAGAAGAAGCCAGAATCTGGCCTGGATGCTACAACTACCCCAGGGCGCGGCTTTGTACGGGCGCACCGCGTGCGCCCACCCAACTTCCCACTGGCTTCCAGGAGAGGAATCATGCCAACTCGCGCTGAGATTCTGGACACCCTTGCGGCGTCGCGGACGCAGGTCATGGCGTTTTTTCACGGGCTGAGCCCGCAAGACCTGGAGCGCCCGGCAACGGCGAGTGTAGTTCCCGGAGAAGCTCCGTGGCGCGCCAAGGATCATCTGGCTCACCTGGTGAAAAGCGAGCGCAACATCCAGCAATTGCTGCGCCGTACACTCGCCGGCGAGACTCCAGACGTTATCTTACGCCTTCAATACCCGGCGGGAATGACGCTGCCGGGCAAGCTGGGCGATCTGAGCGCGCTGACCCCAGAGGAGGAGGAGCGGCTGGAGCTGGCCGTCGCCAGCGTCAATCAAGCCTACGTGAACGCGCACCATGACGACAGTATGGAGATGCTGGCAGCGGATTACCTAGCGGCGCGGCAGGACACATTGGACCTCCTGCAACAGTTCACCGATGAGCAGCTGGCCAGTTCGGTGCCCACTGTCGTTGCTGACCAGACTACCGGCGACTTGTTTGCCGGGAGAGCGGGGCATGCGACCGAGCACATGACCTCGATTGAGGAAGGATTGCGTCAGCGCATATAGACGGGCGTCGTTCTTCGCCGGACGGCACCGTCTGGCCCCAGTGTACATAGGCTCGCTGATCGCTAGTATATGGAGAACCTACCGCTATGACCGAACACACCCCTTCGCTTTCACCTTCGCTCGCCACCGTCTATCAGGGCTGGGACCAGTTTCAGCGCGACCTGCTCAAAGCCGTCGCGCCGCTCTCGACCGAGCAGCTGACCTTGCCCGTCGCGCCCACCCACTGGCCGATTGGCATGCTCGTCCAGCACATCCTCAACGATCGGCTCTGGTGGTTCCATCTGTGGATGGATGCGGCAACCCCCGAAGAAACGGCCTACATGCACTGGGAGGAGGAAGAGAACGGCAAGTCCGTGCATTCGACCGCCGAGCTGGTCGCCGGACTCGAAGCCACCTGGGCGATGATCCATCGCTCCCTCGCCCACTGGACCGTTGCCGACCTCGGATACGTCTTCGACCCGCCAGCCACCTTGACCGAAAGGGAGCGCCAGATCTTCGGCCCCAGCACGCGCCAGGAGATTCTCTTCCATGTGCTGCGGCACGACATACACCACGGCGGCGAGCTGGCCGTCGGCATGGGAAGCTATCACCTGCCTACCATCTGGGGATAGCAGAGACGTCGCCCGCCGGACTTCATCATCGGAAAAAATCGACGTACGGGCGCACCGCGTGCGCCCTCCGCACCGCGAATCGCGGCAGAAACGGCTCCCCCCCTCCTTGTGAGAGAGGGGCGACTTTCGTTGTCGGGCTGTACGGGCGCACCGCGTGCGCCCCTGGCACCGCTGGTGTCCTGCCGATCCATGCTCCTGCCCTCACCAAAACTCATGTCCGCACCTGACCGCCTGTGACCGTCGCACCGCCCCGTCACCATGCGCTACGCTGCCTCCATACGAGTACGCAAACTCACCACATCCAGGAGGCAGCCCTTTGAACCCATCAGGTACAAACACCCCCCTCAGATTCCGGCAGAATCGGCAACCGCCTCTCCTTCTCTCTCTGCGTGCTCTCCCTCAAACGCTGCGCTCTCTGCGTTGGAATCGAAATTCCGGCAGAATCGGCAATGTCCCTCACTTGCTCGGCGCTCTCTGCGGTTGGAATCGGAATCTCGAATTCCGGCAGAATCGGCAATGCCCCTCACCTGCTCCATATCCCTCTGCACGCCACGATTCGCGGCAGAATCGGCAACCGCGACCGGCAACCCCATACGAAAATGCGAATCGCGGCAAAAACGGCAACCGATTCTCCCCTCTCCCCATGGGAGAGAGGCCGGGGGTGAGGTCCGCCCTCGTCTTGCCCTACCCCACCTTTGCATGCTATCGTGCGAAGACAACCCACACGGCGACCACTCGAATCCCAGCCCGCACAGGCGGGCTTCGTGGCCGCAGGCCACCCAGGCGCGGTTTCAACCGCCGGCCCCCTGCTCCACCGAAGGAGACTCCCGCGATGACGCCATCACAGCCACCATTCTCCACCACTAGCGGCCACAGCGGCCCGCGCCCGGTCCGCGCCCCGCACGGCGCCGAAATGACCTGCAAAGGTTGGGCGCAAGAAGCCGCCTTACGTATGCTCATGAACAACCTCGATCCCGACGTGGCCGAGCGCCCTGACGACCTCGTCGTCTACGGCGGCTCCGGCAAAGCCGCGCGTAACTGGGACTGTTTCGATGCCATCGTCCGCTCCCTGCGCGAGCTGGAAAACGATGAGACGCTGCTGGTGCAGAGCGGCAAACCTGTCGGCATCTTCCGCACCCATCCCGGCGCGCCGCGTGTCCTCATCGCCAACTCAAACCTCGTCCCACACTGGGGCAACTGGGACGAATTCCGCCGCCTCGAAGCCATGGGTCTCACCATGTACGGCCAGATGACCGCCGGATCATGGATCTACATCGGCTCGCAGGGTATCGTACAGGGCACCTACGAAACCTTCGCCGAAGCCGCGCGCCAGCGCTTCAGCGGCACCCTCAAGCACACCATCACCCTCACCGGCGGCCTTGGCGGCATGGGCGGCGCCCAACCGCTCGCCATCACTATGAATGAAGGCGTCTGCCTCGCCGTCGAAGTAGACCCGCATCGCATCCAGCGCCGCCTGGATACCGGCTATCTCGACGAGATGGTAACCGACCTCGACGACGCCCTGCGTCGCGCCGAAGACTACAAGGCGCAAGGCGCCGCGCGCAGCATCGCGCTTCTCGGCAACGCCGCCGAAGTCTTCCCTGAGATCGTCCGGCGTGGCGACAAGATGGACCTCGTCACCGATCAGACCTCCGCCCACGATGCCCTCAACGGCTACATCCCCGCCGGCATGTCGCTTGAAGCCGCCGCCGCGCTACGCCAGAGCGACCCGCAAGAATATGAGCGGCGCTCGCTCGCTTCCATGGCCGATCAGGTCCGCGCCATGCTCGATTTCGACGAGATGGGCGCCGTCGTCTTCGACT
Source organism: Ktedonobacterales bacterium (assembly GCA_035310125.1). Lineage (GTDB taxonomy): Bacteria > Chloroflexota > Ktedonobacteria > Ktedonobacterales > JADMIN01 > DATGEP01. The sequence continues at coordinate 8,510 of DATGEP010000135.1, read as the reverse complement.
ACGGCAATAACCTGCGCGGACAGGCCCTGCGCGCCGGCGTCGAGGACGCGCTCCACTTCCCCGGCTTCGTCCCCGCCTTCATCCGCCCGCTCTTCTGTCGCGGCAAAGGCCCCTTTCGCTGGGCCGCCCTCTCCGGCGACCCCGCCGACATCAAGCGCACCGACGACGCCATCCTGGAGCTCTTCCCCGAAGACGAATCGCTCCATCGCTGGATTCGCATGGCCCAGGAAAAGATCCACTTCCAGGGGCTACCCGCGCGCATCTGCTGGCTTGGCTACGGCGAGCGCGACAAAGCTGGCCTCGCCTTCAACGAGCTGGTGCGCCGCGGCGAGGTCAAAGCGCCCATCGTCATCGGGCGCGATCATCTCGATTCCGGGTCCGTCGCCTCGCCCTACCGTGAGACAGAGAGCATGCGCGACGGCTCCGACGCCATCGCCGACTGGCCCATCCTCAACGCGCTGCTCAACACCGCCAGCGGCGCCTCCTGGGTGTCCTTCCATCATGGCGGCGGCGTAGGCATTGGTTACTCGCTGCATGCCGGCGTCGTCATCGTCGCCGACGGCACCAACGACGCCGCCGAAAAACTCTCGCGGGTGCTCACCAACGATCCCGGCACCGGCGTCATGCGCCACGTGGACGCCGGCTATCCCGAAGCTATCGCCGCCGCCCGCGAGCGCGGCGTCAACATCCCCATGCTCGCCCCCAATTCGTAGGGGCGTCTGGTGGACGCCCGCCGCATGGACGCCCGTCTGATGATGTAGGGGCGCTGCCTGCTGCGCCCGTCTCATGTAGGGGCGCTGCCTGCTGCGCCCGCGTTCCCCTCCCCTCGCGGGGGAGGGGCTAGGGGTGAGGTTCCCATGTCAGCCGCCTGGTCCGACCCAGTCTACTTGCGCTCGCGGCAGTACCGCGATGCTTCCAACCTGAACGCCCGTATCCAGCTTCACCAGCAGTTCAGCACCAATGGCTACGACTTCCACCGCTGGATCTTCGACCATGTGCTGGATGCCCTCGCCCTCGATGGCGAGCTCCTCGAAGTTGGTTGTGGCTCCGCTGAGCTGTGGCGCAAGAACCTGCACCGGCTTCCCTCCGGCTGGCACGTCACCCTCACCGACTTCTCGCCAGGCATGCTCGAAACCGCGAAACAGGTCGTCGCCGCCCACACGGACCAATTCACCGTGACAGAGGCCAGCGTCCAGGAGCTGCCATTTCCCGATGCCTCCTTCGATGTCGCCATCGCTAACCACATGCTCTACCACGTGCCCGACCGCGAGCGAGCGCTGGCCGAGCTGCGGCGCGTGCTGCGTCCCGGTGGCCGCCTCTTCGCCGCCACCAACGGCCAGAATCACCTGCGCGGCATGACAGAGCTGGTCGCTCCATTCGTGTCCATCGCCGCGCCCGACCGCTCAAACTATGAGCGTGGCTTCAGCCTCGAAAACGGCGCGGAGCAGCTTGCCCGCCACTTCGCGCGCGTCAGCCTCGACCGCTACGAAGACGGGCTTGTCATCACCGAATCTGGCCCGCTACTGGCGTACTTGCTCTCTATGCCCACGGAATACGCTCCGCCGCAAGAGCATATTGACCGCCTCGCCCGCAGCCTTGACGATCGGATCGCCGCGACCGGCGCGATCCACATCACGAAGGATACCGGCCTCTTCATCGCCACTCGCTAGGAGGTACCCGTTGGGAGGCTATTTCCGCTATACTAAGCTCATGCGCCGGCTGCTCCGGTCCCTCGTTCCACCCATTCGACGCACCAATCCCACCCGCTGAAATCCATCTCCCACCAGGAGGCACCCGCCAATGTTCCTCACCGACGCCCACGAAGACATCGCCTACAACGCCCTGCACCACGACCGCGACGTGCGCCGCTCCATCCATCGCACCCGCGAGCTGGAAATGGCGCATTCCAGCGCGACGTGCTGCGTGCTGACGGGCATGGACGAGACGGCGATGGTCGGCTTGCCGGAGCATAAACAGGGTGGCGTCGGCCTCGTCTTCTCCACCGTTTTCGTCGAGCCGGGCGAGCAGGAAGCCATGACCGCCGATGGCTGGGCACAGATTGAGTATTATCGCGAGCTTGCCGCCGAGCCGCAGCGCGGCGTCCGGCTGATGACGCGGCGCTCCGCAGTGCCCGCGCTCATGCGCGACTGGCAAGCCGCTCCCGCGCCGAAAGATCGCCCCACCGGCTTCGTGCTGCTCCTGGAAGGCGCCGATCCCATCCGCGAGCCAGCCGATCTAGAGACATGGTGGCGCGCCGGCCTGCGCATCATCGGCCCCACCTGGCGCGGCTCGCGCTACGCGGGTGGCACCAACGCCCCTGGCCCGCTCACCAGCCTGGGCCGCGCGCTCCTTGACGAGATGCGGCGCCTCGGCGTCATCCTCGACATGAGCCACATGGCGGACGAAAGCTTCTGGCAGGCCATCGAGCGTTTCGACGGCCCGGTGATCGCCAGCCACTCCAACTGCCGCGCGTTTGTTCCTGGCGACCGCCACCTCACCGACGACATGATCCGCGCCATCGCTGGGCGCGGCGGCGTCATCGGCACCGTGCTCGCCAACAATTTTCTCGTCGCCGGCTGGACACCCGACGCCGCGCCCGTCACCCTGGATGCCGTCGTGCGCCACATTGACCACATCTGCCAGCTTACTGGCACAGCCAGCCACTGCGGCATCGGCAGCGACTTCGACGGCGGCTTCGGCGTGGAAAGCACCCCCGCCGAGCTTGACTCCGTGGCTGACCTCGGCAAAATCGGCGACGCCCTCACACGCGCCGGCTACTCCGCCGATGATGTGACTGCCATCCTTGGCGGCAACTGGCTGCGCCTGCTAGAGCGCGCCCTGCCGGAGTGAGTTCCCCTCGCTCGCGCCGGCTATCCGCCGTTCCGCTGCTGAAACGCTTCCACTGCCGCCTTGCCCGCGCTCTGGAGCGTCACATCGTCCAGCGGCGCGTTGATGAGGCCCGCCCGCGCGTCGCGAAACAGCCGCTCCAGCCGCAGTGTCCGCTGCATGCTCGCCCCGCCGACCACGCGCAGTGCGAGATCCGTCACGCGCACCGCATTGTTCGTCGTCACGGACTTCATGATCGGCGCCTGCCCTTTGAGCGCGGGCCGCATCTCTGGATAGCGCACCCAATCGCCAGCCAGCCCATACAGGAGCCGGTGCGAGATCAGCAGCAGCTCCTCCATCTCGCCGAGCTTCATACGTACCGCCGGCAGCTCGGAGATCGGTTTACCAAGCGCCGTCGGCGTGCGTGTCGCCGCGAACCGCACCGTCTCATCGCGCGCCGCCAGCGCCACCCCCGAATAAATAGCGGAGAGCGCGATCGGCGCCCAGGGCAGACCCAACACGCCACGCGGATCAGGTGTCCCGGCGTCCCGCACATCCAGCAGGGCGTCAGCCGGCACCAGCGCGTCTTCGAGCACGAGGTCGTGGCTTCCGCTCGCCCGCAGTGCGAGCGCATCCCATGTTTCCTCGATGCGCAGCCCCGGCGCGTCGTTCGGCACGAGGAAGTTGCCCAGGCGCGCCGGGCGATCCGGTTCCTCCACCGCCGCCAGCACGAGGAAGTACCGCAGACCCGGCGCCCCCGTCGTGTAGATTTTGCGACCGCTGATCCGCCAGCCGCCGGAGGAATCGCGCCGCGCGACGGTTGCTGGCATCCCGCCGTGGCTGGGACTGCCCAGCTTTGGCTCAGCCTGCGCCGCATTGATCATCGCCCCCTCTTCCACCACCTCACGGAACAGCGCCGGTGTCCGCTCCGGCCAGAGCTTCCCCTCGGCGAGAATGCCGATATTCGCCAGCGACATGCCCAGCGCCAGCGCCGTCGAAGCGTCGCCCCACGCGATGCGTTCCAGCACGAGCGCGAAATCCAGCTCGTTCGCGCCCAGCCCGCCATATTCCTCCGGCACAGTCAACGCCAGCAGTCTCGCCTCGCGCAAATCCGCAAAGTTCTCAAAGGGAAATGACGCCTCGCGGTCATGCTTGCCCGCGCGCTCAACGAAACGCTCCGCCAGCCGCTCAGCTACATCCAGTAGGCGGCGCTGCCGCTCACTCAGGGGAATATCCACAGATAGGTCCATTCACTCGCATCCTCATCTCGCCATATCAAACGACACATCGTGAATTATAGGACCGCGATGCAGAGGGCTTGCCGCGAAGCAAGCCACTTTTCTCTCCCTGTTTCCACGGCCTCACTCGTCGTCCGCACGTCCCGTGTCTGCCTCTTCAAGCGCTGGAAACAAGATTGGTTGGCGTTCGTGCTCCATGCGCCGCCATTCCTGCGCCCGTGCTAAAATAGGTCACGGAATGATAGATAGCTCGCGAATTGTAGCTTCGGATGCCGCACGCGACGACGCGACGCGGCAAGACAACGAGGGAGACGCGCGGCGATGAGCGATACGACACAGACCAACGCGACACCGGCGATCAGTGGCGCAGACAACTGGGAAAGCCTCAGCGAGCCGATAGCCTGGCGCCCAACCAAAGAATATCTTGAGAAAAGCCGGCTACTTCGCTTCATGCAGCGTCACGACATCGCCGATTATCCCGCCTTACTCGCACGTGCCAACGCGGACCCGTCCTGGTTCTGGGATGCCGTCTCCGATGATCTCGGCCTTGTCTGGCAGAAACCCTACACGCAGGTCATGGACACCTCCAGAGGCATCCCCTGGACCCAATGGTACGTGGGCGGCAAGTTCAACTACGTCGCCACCGCGCTCGACAAACATGCCGAAGGCGCCAACGCCACCCATGTAGCGATCACATGGGAAGACGAAAGCGGCGAAATCCGTCGCTACACCTACGCCGAGCTACTAGCGCTGACGAATCGCGCGGCCAACGCGCTCACGGCGCTTGGCGTCGGCAAGGGTGACCGCGTTGCCATCTACATGCCAATGATTCCAGAGACCGTTGCCGCCGTGCTCGCCTGCGGCAAGATCGGCGCCATCTACATGCCCTGCTTCTCTGGCTACGGCGCGGATGCGGTCGCCACTCGCCTGCGCGATGGCGGCGCGAAGGTTCTCATTACCGCGGATGGCTACTCACGGCGCGGCAAATTCATCCCAATGAAAACGACCGCCGACGCCGCGGTTGCCGACTCGCCATCCGTCGAGCATGTTCTCGTCGTGCGTCATACCGCCGGCGATGCACCCTGGACCGCCGGGCGCGACTTCTGGTGGCATGAGCTGGTAGATAGCCAGTCACCTGCGTGTGAAACGCTCGCCACCGATGCCGAAGACCCCTACATGCTCATCTACACCTCTGGCACCACCGGAACCCCCAAAGGCGCCGTCCACGTCCACTGCGGCTTCCCCATCAAAGGTGCTCAGGATATGGCGCATCTCTTCGATGTCCAGCCCGACGATACCATGTTCTGGCTCACTGATCTCGGCTGGATGATGGGTCCCTGGGCCATCAGCGGGGCGCTGATGCTCGGCGCTACTCTCGCCATTTACGATGGCACCCCAGACTATCCCGCGCCCGACCGCCTCTGGGACTTCACCGCGCGCCACGGCGTCACGGTCATGGGCATCGCGCCCACCGTCATTCGGTCCCTGATGACGCACGGTGACGAGCTGGTTCGTCGTCACGATCTCAGCAAGGTGCGTATCATCGGCTCCACTGGAGAGCCCTGGAACACGGTTCCCTGGCATTGGGCGTTCGAGGTCGTCGGAGGCAGCCGCTGTCCCATCATCAACTACTCCGGTGGCACGGAAATCTCTGGCGGCATCCTCGGCTGCACCACGATCACACCGATCAAGCCATGCTCATTCTCCGGTCCCGTTCCTGGCATCGCCGCCGATGTGGTGGATGAGAACGGCCAGCCGGTGCGCGCCCAGGTTGGCGAGCTTGTCATTCGCCAGCCCTGGCCCGGCATGACACGCGGATTCTGGCACGCCCCGGAACGGTACGAAGCCGCCTATTGGAATCGCTTCCCCGGAATCTGGGTGCATGGCGACTTCGCGGTCATAGATCAGGATGGGTTCTGGTACATCCTGGGCCGCTCCGACGACACCATCAAGGTCGCTGGCAAGCGCCTCGGCCCCGCCGAAGTCGAGTCCGCCGCCGTCAATCACCCCTCCGTCGAAGAAGCCGCCGCCATCGGCATCCCGCACGCAGTGAAAGGCGAGGCCGTCATCGTCTTCGCCGTTCTGCGCCTCGGCATTGAACCCTCAGATCAGCTTCGCGACGAAATTCGCGCCGAAGTGGTCAAATCGCTCGGCCCCGCCCTCAAGCCCGAAACCGTCCTCTTCGTCCGCCAGTTGCCCAAGACGCGCAACGGCAAGGTGATGCGCCGGCTCATCCGTGCACGTCACCTTGGCAACGCCAACCTGGGTGACCTCTCCTCCCTCGAAAGAGCCGACGCTCTGGACGACATCGCCAACGCTCAGTAGTTTTACCCAAGTCCTTTCAGACGTCACATCTCACCACGAGCAGCGGGGTGTGTGGTGTGAGAAGCAGCCGATATCCCGCGCGGCGCGTTCCTTTCAGACGGCATACCCCGTCATACATAATATGGGTTTGGCAGGCACCCCACCTGGAAGTCGCGCCCATGCCTCGAAAAGTCATTCGCGTAGACGAAACGAAAGGAGGATTGCGCCTTTTCCGTGTATTGACCTGCCACATAGGTGTGCCAGGTTCTGGCGATCGGCATCCGCCAATGAGGAGACCATCATGGCTCGACCCTTTGCGCGCAAGACCGTGTATCGCTTCACTTCAATCATCGCGGTCGCCCTGGTTACCGCGCTTGTCGCGACAGCATTCGTCCACTCAACGTTGGCCAGAGCTGACTCTACGGTATCCCCCGAGCCTGTCCCCGCCAACATAGATGGCGCACCAACTATTGCCGACCTGCAATTCCTTTCCGCGAGTACTACCCCACCAGCCGAGTCCGCGTGCCACGCGGTGAATCGCCGCTGCTTCAATCCGGCGGCGATGGCTGGCTCGTACAACTATGCGGGACTGCACGCGAGCGGCATTAACGGCAACGGCATCACGATCGCCATCGTGGACTCGTTCGGCAGCTCCACCATTGCGAACGACCTGAATGTGTTCGATACCGCTTTCGACCTCCACCATCTTTGTGGTGAGGCGAACTATACCTGCCAGGCTGGCGACCCAACCTTTAGCATTCTCAACGTTCAGGGTAATCCGCCCCCCACTCCTCCTCCGCCCAACAACGGAACAGGACAGGAAAACCACAACCTCTGGTCCATTGAGGTCTCCCTGGACGTCGAATGGGCGCATGCCACTGCTCCGATGGCAAACATCCTGCTCGTCACCACCCCCACCGCGGAAACGCTTGGGGTGCAGGGATTCCAGCAGATGATGAACGCCGAGCAGTACGTCGTGGACAATCACCTGGCCGACGTCATCACGCAGAGCTTTGGCGCTGGTGAGGGCACCTTTGGTAGCCAGGCGTCGCTGCTCAATCTGCGCCATGCCTTTGTAGACGCCCAGGCCAACCACGTGACGGTTCTCGCGTCGTCAGGCGACGGCGGCACCACGAACTCGCTCAAGGTGCCCGTGAAGAATCCTGGGGTGATCCCCTATCCCAGCATCATCTGGCCAGCCTCCGATCCGCTGGTTACAGCGGTTGGCGGCACCTATCTCTGCACCGATACCACCACAGGCACGACGGTAGATAGCACCTCGCCTCCTTCCAACTGTCAGCATAACCCTGGCCAGCGCGAAGTCGGCTGGATTGCCGGTGGCGGCGGCTACAGCATCTACTTCCCGCGCCCAGGCTTCCAGGACGTCCTGCCACCTGGTAGCACATTCGTGGGCAGCTCCGCGGGCGCACCAGGGCCGAACACGAATATGCGCGGTATTCCTGATATCTCCTATCAGGCGAGCGCGCGCACCGGCGTGTTGGTCTACGACACCGAGCCGGGCACGAAAGATGGCAGCGCCGGCTGCGGCGGCTCCAACCCATGTGACACCGGCTGGTATGTGGTAGGCGGAACGAGCAGTGGCTCTCCGCAGTGGGCGGGCCTCGTCGCGCTCGCGGATCAGATCGCCCACAACCAGGGCCACGGCGATGTTGGCTACATCAATCCGGCGCTCTACCAGATCGCCAGCAATCCCGCGCAGTATGCGGCGGATTTCAACGACGTAACCGTTGGCAACAACCAGACGTCATCAATTCCTGGCTACTCAGCTTCGCCTGGCTGGGATGCGGTGACCGGCCTTGGCACTCCCAATGCCGCGCTGCTGCTTCCAGATCTGGTGGCAGCCGCCAGCTAACTCTGCTGCCTTCAACGCAAGTGCACACTGCTGAACTCTCTGAACGACGACCTATCGTTCAGAGAGTTCAGCTACGCTCATGGTCCTGCCACCTCAGCCACACTATCATGGCAGTGCTATACTAGCCGTGCGGACTAACAAAGCGGACAAGTATGCCGGCTCGCGACGGTATCTCGTAGCGAGGGGGTGAGGCGGCATGGCATATCTGGAGATCGAGACACGCGACGGCACGCATCGCGTCAATCTAGAGCGCGACCGGCTCAGCATTG
>DATGEP010000134.1:0-13735 GCA_035310125.1 Ktedonobacterales bacterium | reverse complement strand
CGACGGCACCATCTCCGGCGGCATGATTCCCAAGGCCGAAGCTTGCCTGCGCGCCCTGGCGACGACGGCGCGTGTCCACATCGTGGATGGCCGCGAGCCGCATGTGCTCATCCGCGAGCTGCTCACGCACGAGGGCGCGGGCACGATGATCGAGCGCGCAGCGGGCGAGTAAAGCCGGGCCGGGCGCACGCGATGCGCCCCTACGACGCGAGGAGCGAGGGCTCGTGCGCGGCAGCGAAATCTCCAGGCGCGGACGGGATACGGGAAAGGTCGAGGCTGAAATGCGGACGCAGCACTTGACATCCACGCGTATTCTCGTATACTATTCGTATACCGACTAGATAGTATGCAAACATTTGAGGTTGCGCATGCCCAGGCCGAAACAGGCTGATCCGCTGGCTCGCCGCCAGATTCTCGCCGCCGCGCTCGAAGTCTTCTCGCGGCAGGGGTATGGCGGCACCACGCTCGACGACATCACCGCCGCTGCCAATCTCAGCAAAGGCGCGATCTACTGGTACTTTGAGAGCAAAGCGGACCTCTTCGCGACCATGCTGGGCGAGCGGGCCAGCATCTATTCCGAGATATTGGAGGATGCGGCGCGCGGCGCGAACAGTCCGCTGGAGGCGCTCCGGCTGATGTGGCTGCGCTGGATGGAAGCGCTCGAAACCGACCGTGGCTATCAGTCGTACGTGCGTCTCGCGCATCTTCGTGTCGAGGTTGCGGACGAGCCGCGCGAAGGGATGGACGCGCGACGCAACGAGGAGCGGCGCACGCAGGCGACCATCACCGAGCGGATTCTGGCCGCGATCGCCGCCCGCGAGCTGCCCGTCCGGCTGGATGTCGAGGCGGCGGCGCTCAGCTTCGTCGGCGTGGGCAATGGACTGGTGCGGGCGTGGCTGCTCGTGCCGGAGACCTTCTCGCCGCGCGCGGTGGCCCCGCGCATCTGGAATCTCTTACTAGCCGGCTGGCGCTATGTGGAGGAATAACGGGCAGCGGAGCGAAGTACGCGGACACAGCGAGGTATCTCGCGCCCCGGCGCTAGCCTGGCCGGTATGTGACTGGCGCGAGCGCCACAGATCGAATGGCAGGGGGAGAACATGAGCGTATCGCGAGTTTCACAATTCCAATCTGGCTTGGAGGGCAGCATGGATCAGGCGACGGCAATCGAAGAGCTGCGCGAGCGCTATGCGCGCGGCGGACTCCCGCTGGAAGAGTTTCGCCAGCTCATGGGCACACTCATGGTGACGACCGACCCAGCCGAGTGTCAGGCGATTCTCGACCGGCTTCCCGCCGAGCCGGCAGGCGCCGTCTCCATCCCAATCGCCCGGCGCGAGCCGCAGCGGCGCGCCGACGGCCACCACATCACCGCCTGGTTCGGCTCGGTGGATCGTAGCGGCGATCTCTGGGAGCTGGGACCCGAAGCTGAGGTGAGCGCCGTCTTCGGCGAAGTGCGACTGGATGTGCGCATGGCGCGGCTTGCCGAAGGCGAAAACATCTTGCGTGTCAACGCGATCTTCGGTGAGGCCATGGTGATTATTCCGCAAGGCTTACGTGTCTACATCGAGAGTCAGGTGCGCTTCGGCGAGGTTTCTGTGCCTGGCCACAGTACCAGCGGCATCACCTCGCAGGATAGTTTCTCGCTCGGCGACGCCAGCACCGGCAGTTATCTGCGTATCGTGGCCACCGCCACGTTCGGGGAGGTCAGAATCACCACTCGTTAGGAGGTAGGAGCATCCACGCCTGGGACTGTGATGCACCCCACACACCGTTTCGTTCCGCTACCACGTATAATAAAGCGGGACATGTGGCTCACACGTATGAGCCGCGGCTTCGTGGAGGGGGCATGAGCGACTTAGTCGGGAAGCGGCTTGGGCAGTATCAGGTGCTCGAGCTTATTGGCCAGGGTGGCATGGCGCGCGTCTACAAGGGCTATCAGCCGTCGTTGCAGCGCTATGTCGCCATCAAAGCGATACCTTCACAGGCGGACGGCTCGCCCGATAACACCTTCGCCAAGCGCTTTACCACCGAGGCGCGCGTCGTCGCCCGCCTGACCCATCCCAACATCGTGCCCATCCATGATTACGGTGAGGATAATGGCTGGGCCTTCATCGTGATGGAATACATCTCCAGCGGCACGCTGCGCGAGCGGATCGCCAAGTCTGAGGCGCAGCATACGCGCCTGGATCTTCCCCTGACGCTCGAGCTGCTCGCGCAGGCAGCGCTGGCGCTCGACTGCGCGCACCAGAACCATGTCATTCATCGCGATGTCAAGCCAGGAAATATGCTCTTGCGCACCGAGGACCATCTGCTGCTCTCGGACTTTGGCATCGCGGCCATCCTGGAAGCCAATCAGAACCTGACGCGCACCGGCGCGAGCGTCGGCACGCCGCAATATATGGCTCCTGAGCAGGGCACACCCGGTGGCGATGTAGACGCTCGCACAGATATCTACGCCCTGGGTGTGGTGTTGTATCAGTGCGCGACGGGCCGCCTGCCGTTCATCGCTGATACGCCAATGGGCATCATCTACAAGCAGATCCATGAGCAGCCGCTCCGGCCCATCGCCATCGTTCCCAGTCTGCCGCCGCTTGTGGATGCGATCATTCTGCGGGCGCTGGCAAAAGACCCGCGAGCGCGCTATCAGCACGCGCGGGAGATGGCCGATGAGCTGCGCACTGCCGCCGGTGAGCTGCGCACGGGCATGGCTCGCGCCGCGCCGCCGACGGTTCCCCGTGACGTGCAACCGCCGTCGCCCAATGCGCCCCCCGTCATTCCCTTGCCGCCGCGCGGCGTACCCGGCGCCGCAGGCACCTGCTTCCGGTGTGGCGCGGCGAATAATCCCACCAATCGCTTCTGCACCATGTGCGGGTATGATCTGAGCGGCGCTCGTGGGCGCGGCGACCGCTACCTGCTGCCGAACGGGCATCCGCTACGTTGCCGTATCACGCTGCGAAACGGCCCGCTGGCTGGCCATTCCTTCCTGCTACATCAGGACACTACTACCCTTGGCCGCAACGCCAGCAATGATGTGGTTATTCAGGACGCAACGATTTCGCGCTCTCATGCCCGCCTGCTCTTCCACAACGGCCAGTGGTCCGTCGAGGATCTTCACAGCTCCAACGGCACGTGGGTCAACGGCACACGAGCGACGCGGCCCGCGCCGCTGATGCATGGCGACGAGCTACGTCTCGGCGACGACATCATGCTCTTTGAGCTGGTCGGCTAGAGCGCGCGAGGCACAGGGATGTGATGCCATCGAGCTGGCCGGCTAGAGATGGGCGTCCCGTTCCTCATCGGGCACCGTTGGCTATAATGACAGTCACTCGTGGATAGGCGAAGGCAGGATTATGGGCCAACACAGCAAGGCGAGTGACGCCGGAACGATCTGGCGGCGCCCCATGCGCTCCATACGTCATCTGTCGCATTCCGGTTTCCGGCCAGCGCTCCTGGCGATCTTGCTGCTCTGTATCGGCGCGTACGGGTATCTGGGCATCTATGTTCCATTGCGAGCCGGTGGCTACGACTTCACCGGACCGTATGAGGCCGCCTACGCGCTGGCTCACCATGCGCCGCTGCCGGTGTACGATGTCGCACGGCAGCGGCTGTTCAATGACGCTGTGCTCCATCTCCCGCAAGGACCGTCGGACTTTCGCTGGACACCGCAGGTGGCGGCGCTGTTGATCCCGCTGGGCTTCCTTCCCTACGGCGCCGCCCATCTCATCTGGTTTCTTGTCTCGCAGGCCGCTATCCTCACGAGCCTGTTGCTCCTGGCTCGCTGCATGGTGGCGGCGGCGGATAGGCGTGGGCGCGGGTTGCCGCCACTCTCCTCCACGATAGAAGCATTCGCGACGCTCCTGTGCTTCGCCGTCGTGTGCCAGCCGCTCACCGATGGCTTACGATTGGGCCAGAGCACGCCGCTGTTGCTGCTTGGATTGGCGCTGCTGCTCTATGGTGATCTGTTCGAGCACCCGCTGCTGGCGGGCTGCGGGCTGGCACTCGCGATCCTGGTCAAGCTGTTTCCAGCCGCTCTGCTTCCCTATTATCTCTGGCGGGGGCGTTACCGCATCTGCGCCGTCGCGGTGGGCGCCATAGCTGCCCTTACCGTGGTGACGCTGCCGTTGACCGGCGCGGGGATGTATGGCGCGTTCGCTCAGGCAATCAATACCTACGGCGACCAGCCGAACGCGGGCAAGGTCAACCTTTCGCTCTACCATGCGCTGCTGGTTGGGCCGTCCGCGCTGCTGCGGCCGGGCAAGATGGAGCCATCTGGCGGAGTGCCGGCGGCGCTTGCCTTGCTGGCATGCGTAGTCATCTATGCCGTTTTTCTTCTGCTCCACGGCAAGCCCGCATTGCTCAGTCGTAGGGGGAGCATAGAGCATGGAGCGACGAGTACGACCGCGCCAGCCGGATATGACGCCGCGCGCGCGCCGCATACACTGCTCTCTTTCGGCTGGGCGATGTGTGCGCTGCTGCTGCTTGAGCCGGTGGACTGGATCTTCTATTACCTGATACTTTTGATTCCGCTTGGCTACCTGCTCGTGGCGCTGCAAGCGACGTGGAGCGACGGCGGCTGGCGCGGACCGGTGGGACGGCTGGCGCTGGTGGGTCTCTGCGCCTATCTCGTGGCGACGCTCCCATTGCCGCTCGATTCACGGATCGCGCCCTACACCAGCCTGGCCTACGTCGTGGGTATTTGCCTGCGCCCGACGGCGGTGCTGGCGCTGTGGCTCGTGCTCGCGCGGCTTTTTTCATCGTATGGGCGGCCGGTAGCTACATACTCTCGTCACGCTTCTCACTTGGGTCACGCCGCCGCACTGCGCATGCGGGGAGCCGGAAGCAGTGGCAAACGCCACGGTGAGGGCGGCGGTGCGTCCCGCGATTCCCGCGATTCCCGCACCCACGATGGCGCCTGAGGCATTGTTCGTCTCCTGTTCTGGTCGTTCATAACACATTCTAACCTCCCCTTTACCTGCGCTTGACGATTGGTAGATACACTCCCAACATGGCGTCTCTGTCCACGCATGCGAATCGCGTGCGCTGGCTGTGAACACGCATGCTATACTCAGTTCATTCGGATGCCAAACCTGCTGCCGCGGAAGCGGCGCGTTGTTTGGCCCGTCTGATTGAGCGCCTGTGGCTTGTAAGTGGCATGTAAGTGTGTGATCGAGGTTGGGCCGCATCGTGGCGGCTCGCACGGAAAGGAACGCGCATGCACCGGATTCCACGGCTCTTGCACCGTCCCCTGTATCGAATCGTCACGCTGGCTATGCTGATCACGCTCTTCGGGGGCGTGGGAACGCTCGTAGGCCTACGGCAGAACAGCACCGCGCGGGCGGCGAGCGGCTGCCATCTGAGCTCCGCACGTGGTGACATCCAGCATGTCATCTATGTGCAGTTTGACAACGTCCATTTTACCCGTGACAACCCCAATGTTCCGTCCGACCTGGAGCAGATGCCGCATCTGCTCAACTTTATGGAGAACAACGGTGTCCTGCTGACCAACCACCACACGCCACTCATCTCCCACACCGCTACTGACATCCTGACTTCGCTCACCGGCGTGTATGGCGACCAGCACGGCGTGCCTGTCTCCAACAGCTTCCGCTACTTCAATCCAAACGGTACCAGCAATCTCGGCGTCTCGTTCGCCTACTGGACCGATCCTCTCTTCGATCCGACGACCTCCACGCCGACGGATACGCTGCCCAATATGCTGACCGCTACGGGCAAGAACGCTCCCGCGCCGTGGGTGCCGTACACCCGCGCCGGATGCAGCGTCGGCTCCGTCGCCACGGCTAATACTATCCTGGAGAACATCGCCACCGATATTCCGACCGTCTTTGGCGCCAATTCGCCCCAGGCGGCTGAGGTGAAGGCGAATCCCGGCCAGGCGTTCGCCGACTTCGTCGGCATTGGTGTTCACTGCGCGCAGGGCGCGGCGCTCTGCTCTTCCGCTAATACCGGCGAGCCGGATCTGCTGCCGGACGAGCCGGGCGGCTACAACAACTACATGGCGCTTTTCGGCAACAAGTACGTCGCGCCGCAGATCAGCCCCAACGGCCCCATGACGGACCTCTTTGGCAACGTCATCCAGGACCCGCAGGGCCACATTGGCTTCCCCGGCTTCGATGGCATGTCAGCCGCCGTCTCTCTCAGCTACGTCGCGGCGATGCAGGAGCACGGCGTTCCCGTGACGTACACATATATCTCGGACGCGCACGACGCGCACCCCAACGGCCCCGCGTTCGGACCCGGCCAGGCCGGTTACGTCGCGGCGCTCCAGTCGTATGACAATGCCTTCGGCACCTTCTTTGACCGGCTGGCGAACGACGGCATCAACCAGAATAACAGCCTCTTCGTGTTCACCTCGGATGAGGGCGATCACTTCGTCGGCGGCGCGCCCAGCCCCGCGAACTGTGATGGCGTGACGGTCGCCTGCACGTACAGCCAGATTGGCGAGGCCAATGCCAATCTCGCGGGGCTGCTCGCCACGGAGCAGGGCATCACGACGCCCTTCAAGGTGCACTCGGACTCCGCGCCCACTATCTACATCACCGGCAATCCGGCGCCCACTGATCCAGTGACGCGCACATTTGAGCGGGGGGTTGGCAACCTCACGGCCGTAAACCCGATTACCAACACGTCGGGGAACCTCACCAACTATCTGGCCGATCCGGTGGAGATGAATCTGCTCCACATGATTACGGCTGATCCCGCGCGCACGCCGACGTTCACGATGTTCGCTGATCCCAACTACTTCCTGTTCGCTGGGGCGCCCAATTGCAACAGCCCCTGTGTCACCGAGAATCCGGGATTCGCGTGGAACCACGGCGATGTCGCGCCGGACATCAACACCACCTGGCTCGGCATGGTTGGGCCGGGCATTCGCAACCTCGGCGTAGACGGCAACATCTGGTCCGACCACGCCGATATTCGCCCGACCATGATGATGATGCTCGGCTTGCAGGACGACTACGCCCACGAAGGCCGCGCCCTCTTCGAGGTCGCCTACGCGTGGGCCGTTCCACAGTCGCTGATTGCCTTCCGCGCCACCCTGCTGAATCTCGCGGCGGTCTACAAGCAGATCAACGCGCCGGTGGGTGACCTTGGTCTTGCCAGCCTCAAGGTGTCCACCACCGCGCTTGAGAGTAACGCTCCGGGCGACAGCACATATACGCAGCTTGAGAATCAGCTTTCAAGCATCACATCACAGCGCAACGCCCTGGCCGCGCAGATGTCCACGCTGCTCGAAGGCGCTACGTTCTCCGGCATGCCCATCAACGAGGTGCAGGCTCTGAGCTTGATTGGCCAGGGGCAATCCCTGCTCAACGAGGTCAATTCCCTGGCCGAGAACAGTTAGTCCGCTGGCTTTTGCGTCAACGGGCGTCCACCCAGGCGCCCGTTGACGTGGCCGTGATGCGATGCGTGCGCATCGCATCACGGCGATCCCCACGTTCCCCATGTTCCCTCCCCCTCTCGCTCGACCGCACCACCACTATCTATGCCAGGCATACCGGCAGAGCATGCCAGGACTCTACCCCACGAGCGCGGCTGTGCGGTACTATGTAGCAGGTAATGCGTGTGTTTTCACCCGCCAGATCGCCTGGCCTATCTCATGCTACCCAACAACAACAACATGGTATTCAATACGGCGGGGTGATTTCCCGCTCAGCAGCGAAGACACGCAGAGAGGCGGACCGATGGCGACACGTGTAGGGATCACCGGCATTGGCTTGCTGACGTCGGTGGGCAACGATACCGCTTCCACCTGGCGGGCGATTTGTGAGGGGCAATCGGGAATCGGTCCGATTACACGCTTCGATGTGACCCAACACGATGTGCGCATCGCTGGGGAGCTCAAGGGGTTCGATCCGCTGCAATTCATGGACCGCAAAGAAGTGCGGCGCAACGACCCGTTTGTGCAGTTTGCCGTCGCGGCGGCCACCGAGGCTGTCAAAGACGCGGGCCTGGATATTGCCTCGATGCCAGACGATGTAGGTGTCATCATTGGATCGGGCAGCGGTGGACTGACAACCCTCGATCACCAGTTCCACGTGCTGTACGAGCGCGGGGCGGACCGTATCAGCCCTTTCTTCATTACGATGATGGTCGCGGACATGGCGGCGGGCTACGTTTCGATGCGGTTCGGCGCGCGGGGGCCGAACTTCGCGACGGTCTCCGCCTGCGCGACGGGCGCGAACGCCATCGGTGAGGCGTTCGAGACGATCCGGCGCGGCGACGCACGCGCGATGCTGGCCGGCGGCGCCGAAGCCGGCAGCACGCCCATCTCGCTTGCCGCGTTCGCCACGATGCACGCGCTCTCCCGGCGTAACGACGATCCACAGCGCGCCAGCCGCCCCTTCGACGCCAACCGTGACGGCTTCGTTCTGGGCGAGGGTGCCGGCGTCGTGGTCCTCGAAGACCTCGATATGGCCCGCGCTCGCGGCGCCCATGTGTATGCCGAGGTGTTGGGCTACGCGGCCACGTCCGACGCGCACCACATTGTCGAGCCGGCGCCACATGGCGCCGGACTGGCGCGGGCGCTCAAGCGGGCGCTCGCCAAGGCGCACCTCAAGCCGGAGGAGGTGGAGTATATCAACGCCCACGGCACCTCTACGGTATTCAACGACCGCGACGAAACTGACGCCGTCAAGACTGTCTTCGGCGACCATGCGTACAAGCTCGCCATTAGCTCCACCAAGTCCATGATTGGCCACATGATGGGCGCCGCTGGTGGCGTCGAGATCGCCGTCACGGCGCTTGCCCTCCGCGACGGCATTCTTCCGCCGACCATCAACTATGAGACGCCGGACCCCCAATGCGACCTGGATTATGTGCCCAATCAGGCGCGGCGCAAGCCGATCTCGGTCGCGCTATCCAACTCGATGGGATTTGGCGGCCACAATGCCGTGGTTATTCTCGGTCGCGCGGACTAATCGGGCGCTGTCTCGGTGGCAGCCCATGAACGGCCCCAATGCCGGCATTGCCTGGTGTTGGGGCCGCGCAGTCGCCGGTTCCATCAAGAGCTGGGGGCATCCCGCGCTGGCACGGCGTCGGAGGGGCGTCCCATCCCGCCTCCCCAGTCCTCAACCCTCGGTATTTGATGGAACCCTGTCGCCCCTTTGCGCTTGTGGCAGTGTGCGGCAGCGTGCTAGAATTCGGTGTTGGGCTGGCGGAATGAGCGGCGCGCGTCTCCAGTATGGAGCGGGCGCGGCGCTCGATGGGCAGTGCCGCGGCACGAGAAGGAGAACGCAATGGCGCGCAGTGACCGGCGAGGGCAGCAGAAGCACGGGGCGGGACACGGCCCCCACCACCACGAAGCTCCGGCGACATCCTCGATGACGGAGGCGCAGCAAAACCAGCTTGCGTTGCTAATTGAGGATGTGCCTGCTCTCGCGCAGTCTATACGCGGCGCCGTGCCGGAGGGACGAGACGCGACGCTGCGTGCGCTCGCGCGGGTCACGGATAGCGATGAGACGGTGGCGCTCGCATTTACACATCGTCTGGGCGAGGTTCGGGGCGCTGAGGCGCGAGATGCCGCCGATATCGCGCAGGCGATGGGAGAGCTGGAGCCGCGGAAAGAGGTCGCTCGCGAGGCGCGGCGCGCCCGGCTGCGCTTGCGCTCGGCTGGCGCACAGCCCTCCATCTCGCTGCCGGCGCTGCCCGCGTCACCGGAACCGGCGCCGTTGCCTGAGCCTGAGTCGGAGCTGCTGGCGTTCCCGCCGCTGCATGCGCTCGGTCCACGACTCATCGAGGGCTATGTCACGCGCAATCGCGAGCAAGGGGAAGTCACGCTGATTCTTGGGTGGCAGGAAGGCGGCGACCCCAACCGGCTGCGCGGCTACATTCTGGAGCTGAGCTTCTGGCAGGGCGGTGTGCGTGAATTCGCGCGGCTGGAGCCGATGAGCCGGTCGCACTTCCTGGCCGATACCGTCGAGCGCATCACGGCGGAGACGAAGGTGGAGGTCGTTCCGGTGACATGGGCGCAGGCCCGGCGACTGGTCCGCGAAGCGCTCGCCGTCAACGAGTGGCGAGGTGAGGCGCCGAATCCTGAGTTCCAGCGCCACCGCAGAGAAGTTGACGCGCGTCTGCTGGCCGATCCGCAGACGTCTGAGCGCGAGGCGGAGGTGGCCGATGAAGCGCGGGAAAGCCGGGCTGAAGGCGACCGCTGGTGCATTGCGAAGGATCTGGAGCCGGAAGAATCCGTGGCGAACTGGATCGGCGCGTGGAGCTTCGGCGATTACGGTCTCACCTATGATCTGCTCGCCGACGATCATCCTACGCGCAAAAAAGAGACGCGCGACGAGTACATCAGCGTGCGCCGGCAGTGGCTGGACGATGCGAAACCGGGCGGCCTGCGCATGACGGTGGTACGCGAGCAGGCGCAGCGCGCGAGCGCGCTGTGGGTGCCGGGAGGAGCGGGAGCGCTGGCCGGTCAGCGCAAGGATGTCGAGGCTTTCTGGTCGCTGGTATTGCACGAGTCACCGCTGGGCGGCCAGATAGACGAGCTGCCGATGGGCACACTTACCAGCGCGGAGACAGGGCGCCACTGGTTCTGGACGGGATATTCGCTGGTCCGCGCGCGCGCCGCTGGCCTCTGGCTGATCAGCCGCACGCGCGATGAGGGGGCAACGAGCCAGGCGCTTACGGTGGAGGAGCTGCAACGTCGCGTGCAAGAAGCGCACGAGACAGTCGAGCAGATTACGCGCGAAGCACCACCGGACCCACGCAGTGAGAAGGCGCAAGAGACGCTCCAGACTCTCACAGGTACCCTCACCGCCGCGCTTCATTACAGCGATGCGCTGATGGTGCGCCTGCCACTCGATGAATCAATCTATCGCAATGCCCTCCAGGACGCGGATTCGCTGGGCAACCACGAGCGCGGCGCGGCAGTCTATGAGAAGATGCGTGGCCGGTTCGCCGACGACATCCAGGTGCGTTTCGGTCTGGGCGCGGAACAGTATCTTACGGGAGAGCAGTACGAGCGGCAGGGGCAGATGGAGGCGGGAGACGCCTGGATAGACCGTGCGATCAAGACGCTGGAAGGTGTCGCGGAGGACGAGCCTACGCCGGAGCATTTGCAGGCGCTGGGCGAGATACTGACACACAGGGGACATTTCAATCAGGCCGAGAGCCGGCTGCGCGAGGCAATTCAGCTCGACCCGCAACGAGCGCTGTTGTACTCGGACCTGGCCGACGCGCTGATGGGCCGGGCGGGCAACGAAAATCTGGACGAGCCGCTATCGCTCGATACCGCCGAGCGGAAGCAGATCGGGCGCGAGGCGCTGGCTCAGCTGCGCGAAGCGCACCGTCTCGATCCTTCCATACCGGGCATTTACAGTCGCATGGGCGCGATCTACGAAGTGCTGGAGCAGCACGACGACTCTGTGCTGGCTTTTGAGGAGGCTGTGCGCCATGATCCCGGCGACGCCGAAGCGCAGTATACGCTGGGGTCGCTGTATCTTCAGCGCCGGCAACCGGAACGGGCGCTGCCGCTGCTGGAAACCGCGGTGCAGCTCGCGCCGGTCGCGATACCCTTCCGGCTGGGCTTGGCAAGCTGCTATGCGTTGCTCAATCGTGTCCCCGAGGCGACGCGTGAGCTGGATCTGATTGACCGGCTCCAGCCGGGTCTGCCGCAGGTGGCGGAGCTGCGCTCGATCCTGAAGGGGGGCGAGCGCCAGCCAGAGCGGAGGCGATGAGATGCCTCATGTCCCTTGATATTGGAAGCCTTGCACAATCCGCAAATAAGTGGCAAGGTCCCGTTGCGCGTTCTCCGTGGGCGAGCGCATACCGATGAGATACTCATGCCCACCGAATTGCGCCGTGGCGACACGCTCCGGCCAGCCGGCATTGGGATTGCTGTCGTACATGGTTGCCGGTGTGCCGCGTGCCACAACTGCCCAACGCTCCCCTGGTGAATGCCAAGTTCATCAGGAGAGCAAGGACGCTGGAGAGCAACAAGGGAACCTGACGATGTGTCCACGAATTCGTAGCTCTCGATCCCCTTCAATCACGCTTGCCTTGTCAACACGAGGTCACGAGGAGAGGGACGCCCCCTGGCCAATGCCTTGGGCTGGTGTCGTAGGCGTGCCTCGCGGGCTGAAGGCCCGCGGCTCATTCCAGCCCCTATCCAACGTCAGTTCTGGATAAGCGAGAGACCTCCAGCCGGGTTATGATGCGGTTTCCGACGACCCATCAGCCCGAACTGGAGGTATCGCTGTGAATATACTCGATCTGTATTGCTCCGTGGATGCGTTCTGGCAGCACTTTGAGCCGCTATGGGAGCGCGAGCTACTGGCGTCGGGGAGACGACACCGTCGCCGCAGCACCCGCCTATATCCCGCCGAGATCCTCACCATCCTCATCCTCTTCCAGCAGTCAGGGTATCGAACATTCAAGGGGTTCTACACCCAGCACGTCCAGGTCCATTTGCACCAGGAGTTTCCCCGGTTACTGAGTTATCCCCGTTTCGTGGCCCTCATGCCACGCTACCTGGTACCGCTCGCCATTTACTTGCACACACAGCTGGGGGAGTGTTCGGGCATCAGCTTTATCGACGCGACCTCCCTCGCCGTGTGCCATCCGGCACGTATCCAGCAGCATCGCGTCTTCCGGGTAGACGCGCGGCGTGGCAAGACCTCGGTCGGGTGGTTCTACGGCTTCAAACTCCACCTGGTCGTCAATGATCGCGGCGAGTTGCTCGCCTTCTGCCTCACGCACGGCAACACCGACGACCGCCGTCCTGTGCCCCGCTTGGTCCGTCGGCTGTTCGGTCGCCTCTTCGGCGATAAGGGCTACATCTCGCAGCCCCTGGCTGAGCAGCTCCTGGTCACCCACGGGGTGCGCCTCATCACCAAACTGCGCAAGAACATGCGCAATATCCTTCCGCCTTTGGCCGATCGCCTGCTCCTGCGCAAACGGGCCCTCATCGAGACGATCATTGATCAACTCAAGAATGTCTGCCAGATCGAGCACTCACGTCACCGTAGTCCGTTCAATTTCCTCGTCCACCTGCTCGCAGGCCTTGCCGCTTACTGTCATCAACCCAAGAAACCCTCGCTTGCCCTTGATCTCCATCGCCGCCTCGCGACTTCCGTTATCCCGAACTGACGTTATCTTACGCACAGCATCGGTAGTGAGCGGCGCCTTGCGCTCGCTGACGAACACGTAGGCTGTCTCCGGCTCGTCCCGCTGTAGGCGGCGCAGGGCCCGCAGCTCTCCCTGATTGCGGAGCTACGTGCTCGTCCACGGGGTCTTACAGTGTTTTGAAATAAATAGTTCTAAAACCACTTGACCTCAGCCTCCGCTCCGGATTATAGTACAAAAGAGTTTAAAATCATCAAGGAGAATACACATGGAACATTCGATCGCACTCGTCACCGGCGCCACCTCCGGGGTCGGTTATGCGACAGCCCGCATGCTTGCCGGAGAGGGCTGGCGCGAGATCATCATCACCGGGCGCAGTTTGGCCGGGGCCAAGGAAGCGGCCGCTCAACTCGCAGCTGAGTCCAAGACACAAGTCTTCACGCCGCTGGAGCTGGAGCTGGACACACTGTCCAGCGTTCAGTCCGTCCTCGCCGAGCTCGTCAAGCGAGGTCGACCGGTCGATTTCCTCCTGCTCAATGCAGGAATCATGGGACGTAAGGAGCGCGTGCTCACTGCGGCGGGCATCGAGGTGTCTCAGGCCCCACTCATCAGACATCATCAACTGACTATCGGGTTGCTCCGCGCCAAG
>DATGEP010000133.1:0-20577 GCA_035310125.1 Ktedonobacterales bacterium | reverse complement strand
ATGAGACGCATTGAGATTTGGTCCTCCGGTGTAGGGGGCTGGTTGCCGCGCCCGAATGGAGCGGTCAGGTAAATGCTGGGGGCGTCGCCTGCCGCGCCCGTATGAAAAAGCCGCCATGAGGCAGCTTGACATCACATATGCGTACGCATTGTGTACGTTGTGACGCCGCGCGAGTTGTAGTGAATGCCGCGTGAGGTTGTCTGGAAGCCCGTATGCCCCTACTGCGCCGCCATGACTACGGGCAGCGAGAACCGAAAACACACGCCACTGCCCGCGCGGTCCTCCACGCGAGCCACGCCGCCATGTGCCTCGACGAGCTCCTTCACAATCGCCAGTCCCAGCCCGGTGCCGCCCGCGTCCGTGCTGCGTGAGGCGTCCAGCCGGTAGAATCGCTCGAAGATGCGCTCGCGTAGCGGAACTGGTATCGTTGGGCCATCGTTGGCGACGCCAATCCACACGACACTCCCCACTCCCACATCGCCGGTCACTTCGATGTGTCCGTCCGTTGGCGCGTGGCGCAGCGCGTTGTCCAGCAGATTCAGCAAAATCTCAGTCACTCGGTCGCCATCAGCGTACACCGCTGGCAGCCCAGCAACCACCGTGTTCACGACGGTAACACCCTTCGCCTCCATCTCCGGCGCAAGCACCGCGAGTGTCTCCTCCACCAGCGGCGCAAGACTGAGCGGCGCGCGATCCAGCGTATGCGCGTCCGCCTCGACGAGCACCACCTGCCGCAGTTGATCCACCAGCCGGTGCAGCCGCGCCGCCTCGCGAGCAATCGTGCGCACGGTGTCCTGGCGCGCTGCGGGATCCCGCACCACATCGTCGCGCAAGGCTTCGGTAAAGCCTTCGATTGCCGTTAGAGGCGTCGCCAACTCGTGGGAGACATTCGCGACCAACTCCCGGCGTAGCTGCCCCTGCCAGCGCAGTTCGCGCACGTCCCGCTCCAACGCCGCCGCCATGTCATTGAAGGACGATGCCAGCCGCTGAACCTCAGCCGGCGCGGAAACTTTCACGCGCGCCGAATAGTCGCCGCTGGCCATGCGTGCCGTCGCGTCGGTGAGATGCGCCAGTGGCCGGGTGAGCCGCCGCGAGAAGAGAATCGCCGCGACCGCCGCCAGCAACGCCGTCCCCAGCGTCGCGGCCAGCAGAGTCGTGTTCACATCGCCAAGAAACGTGAACACGCCCGCATGCTCCGAGCGCGGCGGCGTCGAGAGGGCCACCGCACCGATGATCTTGCCATTAGCGGCGCCATGCAGCCAGATAGGAGCCGCGGCATATAAGCGATCCGCCAGTGGCGCGAATGTCCCTTTCTGCATGGTGTTCTCGCTCGTAGTGCCATGCAAGGCCAGCAGCAGCCCCTGGGTGACGCTCGCCTCATCCGCCTGAAATTGCGCCGTTCCCTCCTGATACCCCGGCGGCTCGGTGAAAATCCGCCCCGATGCATCCATCAGCCAGATATACGCGCCGGAGTAGCGCGGGCGCGTCTCCAGCGTGCCTGGCACTTTTATTTCCGTGCCGAGTGGCTGTACCGAAGGGGGAAACTGCTGCTGCTCGCCATATGTGGTTGCGAGCTGCGCAACGCCGGCGGCAAGCTGGCTGCGCTGAAAGCTGCTGAAGGAAATCGCGACGGTGAGCAGCGCCGTGAGCGCCACAACCAGGATTGCCGCCAGCGCGACCGCCGCCGATCCTACCGCGAGTTGAACTGTCATGCTCGTCGGCTCACCGGAGGTGCGCCGCCACATGAATCGACTTCTGGTACGGCCCAGGCGCGGGTCGCGGCCCGCGCCATCACGTGCCTGTATCGGCTCGGCGCCCGTCTCCATATCAGTCTCCTCCAGCATTTCCACCGCTGTTTCCCGGCGCGCCGAAGCGATAGCCAACACCGCGCACTGTCTGGATATACTCAGGGTTAGCGGGGTCGCGCTCGACTTTCTTTCGCAACGTCCCCACGTGCACATCTACGGTCCGCGTATCGCCGAGGTAGTCAAATCCCCACACGTGGCTGAATAACTCTTGCCGCGAAAAGACACGGTCAGGCAGCGACGCGAGCATGACGAGCAGATCGAACTCTTTGGCCGTCAGCTCTACAGCCTGCCCATCAACTTCGACACGACGATACGCCGGCACGATGACCAGCCCCGGATATTCTAGCCGGTCGGGCGCGCTGAGAGGCACGGAGACCGCTGCTCCAACCGGCGCGGCGCGGCGCAGTATCGCGCGCGCACGCCCCACCAGCTCGCGTGGGCTGAAGGGTTTGGTCACATAGTCGTCAGCGCCCAGATCAAAGCCCCGCACCCGATCATCCTCCGTGTGCAGGGCGGTCAGCATGAGTATAGGCGTCGTTCCGCTCCGCCGGATGCGCTGGCACACGTCCCAGCCATCCAAGCCAGGCAGCATCACATCGAGAATGACCAGTGACGGGCGCTCGCGCGCGAAAGCCGCGACGCCCGTATCACCGTCCGTTGCCACCACCACCCGCGCGCCCGCTTCAGCGAGATAGAGCCGCACCAGCTCCGCGATACTTGCCTCATCCTCGATGACGAGGATGGTGTGTCCGGCCAGTGAGTGTTGTGCCGTCATAGCCAGCGTGCCGCTTACTGTGGAGTCTCCGTTCATGGCGTGCTCCAGGAGGCTTGAGAGATTCTGCGAGATATGCTGCCGTCATTCTGTTCGCAACGCTTCGATGGGGTCAAGCCGCGACGCGCGGACTGCCGGATAGAGCCCAAAGACGATGCCGATACCCGCGGACACGACGAACGCCAGCACCACAGGCACAATGCTGAATGCGAGTGGCAACCCGAACGCGACGCTGAGGGTCGAGCCGAGCGTCAGGCCAAGCGCGATTCCAAGTACCCCGCCCACGCCGCTGAGGGTCAGCGCCTCGATCAGGAACTGATTACGGATGTCACTGCGGCGTGCGCCAATTGCGACGCGAATACCAATTTCGCGCGTGCGCTCGGTGACGGAGACCAGCATGATATTCATGATGCCGATACCGCCGACGATGAGCGAGATAGCCGCGATGCCCACGAGCAAGAACGTCAGCGTCTGGGCGAAGGTCTGCGCCGTCGCCACGAGCTGTGCCGCGTTGCGCACGGTAAAGTCGTCCTGCCCGGCGGCAACCTGGTGCCGCTGTTCCAGCAACGTCGTGATCGCCGCCTGTGCGCCGTTCACGCTTGGGGCGCTGTCCACCTGCACCTGGATCTGCGAGACATACTGCGAATTGTTCAGCCGTGCCTGCGCGGTCGAGAACGGGATGTAGACAACGTCATCCTGGTTCTGGCCCGCTGTCGTGCCTTTCGCCTGCAACACCCCCACAATGCGAAATGCCTGGCTATTGATGAGCATCGTCTCCCCAATGGGATCAGCAGCGGAATTGGCGAAGAGGTTCGTCTCCGTGGTGTCGCCGATGACGGCCACGTTCGCCGCGTCAGCCTCATCGCTCTGCGTGAACCATCCCCCTTCGGCAAGCTGCCAGTTACCAATAGACTGGAAGCTCGGATACACCCCTAGCGTCCGCGTATTCCAGTTCGTATCGCCATAGACGAGCTGTACCGAGCCGCCAAGCACTGGGCTGACATTGGCAACATGCGGCACCGCCGCGATTGCCGTCGCGTCGCCTTCCGTCAGCGATTGCGTGGTGCCTGCCGCGCCACGCGCCCCGCTCGTTTGTGTCGTCCCGGGAATGATGGTGAGCGTATTCGTGCCCAGACCGGAGACGCGCTGATTGATGAGTGCGCTCGTGCCCGCCGTCAGCGTCACCGCGCCGATCACAGCCGCCACGCCCACGATAACGCCTAGCGCCGTCAGGAGCGAGCGCAGGCGGTTCGCCCATAGCGCTTCCAGTGCACCGCGCAGGTTCGCGCCGACCCTGAATCCGCGCCCACGCCGCGTTCCTCGCCGCGCATCGAGTCCCCCACGCCGCGCGAATGACGCGGGTGCCGTTGTCGCGCTCGCTGGCTCTACGGAAGAATCTGGTTCCATATTCATGAGAGCTCCTCCCGTATTTCCACGCGCGGCTGTGCGGTCGTAGCCGCGTGTAAGCGCGTCCATTCCTCGCGGGCGAAGCGCCGCTCCCGCACCGGCTCATCACCGACGATGCGCCCATCCCGAAACATAATCCGCCGTGAGGCGAACTGCGCGATGTCCTGCTCGTGAGTCACCAGCACAATCGTCAATCCGCGTTCGTTGAGCGCCTGAAGCAGCGCCAGAATCTCGATGCTGGTCCGCGTGTCCAGGTTGCCCGTCGGCTCATCTGCGAGCAGAAGCGCCGGCCCATTGACCAGCGCCCGTGCGATGGCAACGCGCTGTTGCTGGCCGCCAGAAAGCTGCGCCGGTTTGTGGTGCAGCCTCGCCCCCAGGCCAACCATATCGAGCGCTCGCCGCGCTCGCCGTTCCTGCACCTCTTTTGGAAGCCCCGCGTACACCATCGGCAACTCCACATTGCCCAGCGCGGTCGAGCGGGCGAGCAGATTGAAGCCCTGAAAAATAAAGCCGATACGCTGATTACGAATACCGGCAAGTTGGTCCGGGCTCATGCTACTCACCGGCCTGCCCATCAGGAGATACCGACCACTGGAAGGCCGGTCCAGGCATCCGAGCAAATTCATGAAAGTGGATTTCCCAGACCCCGATGGCCCCATCACCGCGACAAGCTCACCTGGCCGCACATCCAGCGACACGCCACGAAGCGCCCGCACCTTTGTCTGGCCAAGCGTATACGTCTTCGTCAGGTCACGCACGGCAACGAGGGGATAGCGCGGGGCGCCGCGAGTGCCGGGTATATCGCCGTTCTCCGTCGCGGCGCCCTGCGCCTCTGGGACCACGGTCGTGGTCACCTCCGAGGCATCATCTATTCGCACCCCATCCGATCCGTAGTTGGGA
The DNA here is from genome assembly GCA_035310125.1 of Ktedonobacterales bacterium. Taxonomy (GTDB): domain Bacteria; phylum Chloroflexota; class Ktedonobacteria; order Ktedonobacterales; family JADMIN01; genus DATGEP01. The sequence continues at coordinate 15,690 of DATGEP010000133.1, read as the reverse complement.
AACGACCGCGTTGATGATTCAGTCATCGAGATATACTCCTCGCCCGCTGGGTCTAGCCGCCGTTCCCGCCACCGGTCGCGCCGCCGCCATTTTTACCGCCGCCACCGAAGTTCCCGCCGCCGCGCCCGCCTGGAAAGAGGGTGGTAGAGGTCGCTGCTGCCGTCGCGCCACCAGACTGTGCCGTCACAACCGACTCGCCCGCGGAGAGACCCGCCAGCACCTCATACTCGCCGCCGCTGCTCAACCCGACGACGACTGGCTTGACGACCCACTGCCCGTTCGCGCGCTCCAGCACAAATGAGGCGGTTGGATTATCGCTCGCCGCGGTGGGGTCGCTGCTCTGCACATCTCTCAGCATCTGCCGCCCTTGCTGGAGTGCCGCGAATATCTCATTGCGGGGAATGGCGCCTGAGATCAGTTGTGAGCGCGCGAAGGTAATAGCCTGTGCGGACACCAGTGTCACATTGGATCGCTGCGCCGTGATGATCGTGATGTTGGCGGTCATCTGCGGCAACAGCATCGCGCCTTGCATGCTCGAAGCATCCACCGTGATGGTCACCGGATACGTCACGACATTCGAGCTTGTCTGCCCCAGCGGCGAAATCGCGCTGATGGTCCCCGTAAATCGCCGGTTGCTGTATGCGCTCACCGTGAACGTCGCGGTTTGCCCCACGGCGACCTTGCTGATGTCGGCTTCGTTCACATCCGCCGTCACCTGGAACGTACTCAGATCCACGATCTCGATAAAAGCTCCGCTACCACCATTGCTGCTCCCGCTCCCACTGGCGCTCCCACTGCTGCCACTTGAACCAGGCGTCCCGCCGACCGAGCCGTTGATAGAGCCGACGATTCCCGCATGTGGCGCTTTCAGGGTTGCGTTACCCAAATTGTCTTTCGCTGTCGTCAGCGCCTGCTGGTCCGCGCTCACCTGCGCCTGCGCCTGCGATACCTGCGCGTTGGCCTGCGCCTGCGCCGATGCGAGCTGCGCCTCCGCGAGCTGCGCGCAGTTCGAGGGAGCGTTGCTCGCCTTACACTGGCCGTTCAGCGTGTTCTGTTCCTGTTGATACGCCGCGTTCACGCTTGCCTGTGTCTGCGCGTAAGTATTATAGAGGCCGGTTTCAGCGTTGTTCAGCGCCGTTTGCGCGGAGTTCACCGCGTCTTGCAGCGAAGTCGGGTCCAACTTCGCAAGCACCTGCCCGGACTTGACCTGCTGCCCCACCTTCACATCAATCTCGGAAATCTTGCCGCTGCCGGAAAAGTTCACGTCGTAGATACCGCTCTGGAGCGGCCCCGTTGCCGAGATAGATACGGTCAAATTGCCAGTCGTCACGGAGCCGAAAGTGTATGTAACAGGCTGCCTACGCCCACGTAGCGCCGCCAGCACTCCACCCACCAGCACAATGAGCAGCAGCCCCGCTGCGATGAGCGCGGGTTTACGTCGCCACCACGGCGCCCGTTTACCCCCTGCATCGTGCTCGTCGGTCCACCCCTCATCATCCTCAAAGAACCCCGGAAGCCCCAGCTCATCGGCCTGGGGATGTCCGTTCCTGGTCGCCGTTTCTGTTGGCGCCCCTCGTTGCTGTGGCTCAAGCATGCGTTCGCACCCTCTCTGGAGGAGTAGCCGGCCGATCAGCTCCCGCGTCGGGCGCGCCTGGCCGCCGTTCGTCTCGCTTGTGCGGGGGCGTTTTCAGCCCGCATCTAACACTACGGTTCAGGAACGACGTTCAGGCAGCCTATCGTGTAAACTTTCCGCAAAGTTTGCGGCCACCATCCCTGTCTCCGCGAAATCGCTCGCTCTATTCTCGCCGCGCATGCCGCCGCAACCATATGCCCGTTTGTGGTTTGACGGACACCCCGAGGTCATGCGCCCGTACAGTAAAGTGGCGGCATTCACCACGCGCTTTCAGCCCGCATCCCATGAGGAGTGCTGGCTCAACCTGGTCCTGTTCAGTTCGGCATCACGCCAGCCGGAACAGCAGCGCCTTGAGGTAACGATCTTCGGGGAAGCCGGGCAGCGTCGGATGATCCAGGCTCGGCCCGAACGAGGCGATCATCTGGGCGGTTCGCCGGCCCTGCCGCAATCCTTGTCGCACTGCCCCCTCGAACTCATCCAGCGCCACCGCGCCGGAGCAAGAGCACGTTAGGAACAGCCCATCCGGCGCCACCACGCGCGCCGCCGCGCCGTTCAGCGCCTCATAGCCGTGCAGCGCGCGGTCCTTCATGCCCAGATTCTTCGCGAACGCTGGCGGGTCCACCACCACGATATCGAACCGCTTTCCCGCCTCGATAGCGCTCTGCAAATAGCGATTGACCTCCTCGGATCGGAACTCGTGGGCGTCGGCATCGTGGCCATTTAGCGCGTAGTTGCGCCGCGCCAGCTCCAGCGCCGGACTGGAAGCATCCACGTTGACGGTGCGCAGGCCGGGATTATGGGCGAGCGCGGCCAGCGCGAAGCCGCCGGAATACGAGAAACAGTTGAGCAGCGACTCTGCGTGCGGCGCGAGCGCGCCGACATACACGCGCTTCTCGCGCTGATCCAGGAAGAAGCCCGTCTTCTGACCATGCCAGGGATCTACCAAATAGCGCACTCCGTGTTCACGGATTTCAATCAACTCCGGCACGTCGCCGCGCGCCACCGTCGCGCCACCGGCGGGGATGCCCTCGCGCTCGCGGACGCGAATGTCGTCGCGCGCCAGGATGCCCTCCGGCCCCACCACCTGTTCGAGCGCGTCCAGAATGATCCCCCGGTCGTGCTCGACGCCCGCGGTATGGAACTGCGCCACCAGCCAGCGGTCGAAGCGATCCACGATCAGCCCCGGCAGAAAGTCCGCCTCGGCGTGGACCAGCCGGTATGCGGTAACATCCCCCGGCAGCAAGCGCCGTAGCCGCCGCGCCCGCTCGAAGCGCCGCGCGTAGAACGCCACGTCAATGCGCTCCTCCGCGTCCGTCGTGAGCGCGCGAAAGGCGAGGCTGTTGCGCACGTTGATGTGTCCGCGCGCCACCCACTCGCCGCGGCTCGAGACGACATCCGCGACACTACCCGCCGGCAGGTCGCGCGGCAGCTCGCTGAACGCGCCGGAGAATACCCACGGATGCCCGTTCAGTAGCGTAAAATCGCGTCCCTGCCGCAGCTGCAGCACCGGGTATTCCTCGGCCATTGTCGCGCTCCCCCTGTACTCGTCCGCCATCCGGCGCGCCCACGTGCGCCAACAGCGCATTATAGCACGCGGAGCCGCCGGCGTGTGCCCCCACTCCGCAGCGGGCAGTAGGAATCACTCTCTTCCTGGCTCACACCACCATATTGGCACCGTTGGAACTGGTAAAATCGGCCCTTGCCGCAAGGCCAATGCCACCCTATAGTGAATACAAAAGGATTGTCGTCCTGTCAGGCATTCGTGGGAGGTACGCCGATGAGTTCTCAGAGTCAACAGGAGCGCGCGGCACAGTTTCGCCGGTTTCATCATGAAACGCCGCTGCTGGTCTTGCCAAACATATGGGATGCCGCGAGCGCGCGTCTGGTTGAGCAAGCTGGATTCCGCGCCATCGCCACAACGAGCTCTGGGGTCGCCGCCGCGTTGGGCTACCGCGACGGCCAACACATCAGCCGGGACATGCTGATTGATGCGACTGCCCGAATTACGCGCGTCGTCGCATGTCCTGTTACGGCGGATATCGAGGCGGGGTATGGGAGCTCCATTGACGAGGTGCTCCAGACCGTCAAAGCCGTGATCGCGACCGGCGTTGTTGGCATCAATATCGAAGACTCGCTCCCGCAATCGGGAAAAGCGCTGGTAGATGTCTCGCGCCAGGTGGAGCTGATTCATGCGCTGCGTGAAGTAGCGACTTCGATTGATATTCCGTTCGTTATCAATGCGCGCGTAGACACCTTTTTGCTGGCAGACGGTGAGCCAGCGAGCCGCTTCGAGCACGCGGTGCAGCGCGCGAACGCCTACCTGCAAGCGGGCGCGGATTGTGCCTATCCAATCGGCATTCTCGACCGCGACACCATCGCCAACCTGGTCAAAGCGATCAACGGCCCCATCAATATTATGGGTGGCCCTCCTCACCCGCCCCTTCCAGAACTTGCGCAGCTCGGCGTCGCGCGCGTCAGTCTCGCGGGCAGGCTGATGAGCGCGGCGCTTGGGCATCTACGAGCGATCCTCGCGGAGTTACGCGAGCACGGCACCTACGCGCGCCTGAGCGCCGAAACCCTGTCAAGCGCGGAGCTCACCTCGCTGTTTGCCACCTAGCGTGCCCCACCCACCGGCTTGCGGTGGGCTATATCTGTCAACACCCAAAATAAGCCATCAACCCGTATGCTCATCCTCCTGGCTGCCGAACCATGTCCGCTCTGGTGGGCAGCCTATTTGAGGCAGTCGTTGGCTCCCTTGAAATCGTTGAAGCAGGAGCCGCTCTGCGTGAGAATGGCCACCTGTTTGATGTTCGAGAATTGCAGCAGTGTCGCGTCAATCTCTGCCGCGATGCGCCCGCCCGTCAGATCGCCGGCAAGCGACGTCGCGTGGCAGAGCTTCAGCGTCGCCGTGCCCGGTTGCGGTTTCGACCCGCGCATATTCAACGTAAGCGTGAAGTCCGCGCCGCCGCAGGTGGACGCGCCGCTGAGCGAGATCGTGAGCGGCGTGTAGAGTCCCGCGCTTTGCTCACCTGCCGTTGGCCCCGCGATGAGCTGCTGGATGGCATACGTCGCCACCCCCAGCGTCGGCGACACACGCTCAGCCATGTACACCTTCGCCGGATCGTTGTCCGAATCTGGATGCTTCGAGAAGTAGACCTTCACCGGATAGCCACCCGCGACAGTGGTGGGCGTGCCTGGTACCGCGCTGGCGGAGATCGTCGGTGTCCCCGCGCCCGTACCTGTTTGGCGACCCGTCGCGCACGCGCTCGCGCCCAGCGCGAGCAGCCCCACCAGCGCCACCACCCCGGCGCGCGCACACAATCCGCGCCGGACAGCCAGCCACGCCTGTTCTCGCAAGCTACTCCGCGCCCTACGATGCCTCCGACCAAATGATGCCATACCGTGCTCTCCTTAGACCGCACGGCGCCGGATACGTCGCACTAAGACGCGCCCCCGCTCCACGCGCCCGGCGAAGCGGACTGCGTCCGCCCCGTTTGTTGCGGTCACTGTATAGACTTGCCGCGCGCGCGGCGGCGCTGTGACATGCCTCACAGATTAGGAGATATCGGTGCCGGCAATTGTGCCTGGACCAATCGGTCGCTACAGGCTGAAGTTGACCGGGGCGAAGATTGCGCGGATGAGCTGATCGGCGTCGTGGCGCACAAAGTGATCGCGGTGTATGGCAAGCAAACCATCCACGACGACGTCGGGCACGAGCTTGCGCACATTCTCGACATCCGGCTGAACAGGATACTGCTGCTGCTCGGCGTAGCTCTCCACAAGGTGCTCGGGAAGGGAGCCGTCATGCAAGATGACGCGATCTACGCGGTGGCCAAGATAGCGGTGAATTTCGCGCACGAAATCGGCGGCGGCGAATCCATCGGTTTCGCCATGCTTGGTCATGAGATTACACACGTAGATTTTGCGGGCCTCCGAGGCGCGTATGGCCTCGGCGATTCCGTCTACAAGCAGGTTTGGCAGGACGCTGGTGTAGAGGTCGCCAGGACCAATGACAATCACATCGGCGCGGCGAATAGCCCGCAGCGCATCCGCGCACGCGGGTGTCGCGTCGCGCAGGAAAACTCGCTGAATGGGTGGCAGTGCGTCGCGATTGCGGCTGCCGCGTGTATCAATCTCCGTTTCGCCGCAGACCGTCTCGCCGCCGGCAAGCTCGGCGCAGAGCGTCGCGTGCGTGAGTGTGACCGGCAGCACCTTGCCCGCCGTATCCAGGAGCTCCTGAGCATCTTCGATGGCCCGCAGCAGGTTACCCTCGTTGAGGTCTTGTAGGGCGGAGATGATAAGGTTGCCCAGGCTATGGCCGCTCACGCCCGCCTGCTCGGCGACTCGCTCGGAATGCGAGACATCGGGATCGTCGGCGGCCTGGCCTTCGGGCATGCGGAACCGGAAGGTGAAGACGTCGCGCCAGAGGGCGCCCTTGCGGGAAAGCGCGACGAGCGCCTGGCGCAGATCGCCAAAGGGAAGCTGACCGAACTCGTCCATGAGGCGCCGCGAGCTGCCGCCGCTATCGGCCATCGTGACCACCGCGGTGATCGAGCACGGAAATCGCTTGAGGCCGGAAAGCAGACCAAATGGGCCGGTGCCGCCGCCGATGGTGACGACACGCTTATTGAGTAGCTGGCTCAGCGCGCGCGTCTCACGCTCACGCTCGTCAACGGGATGCTCCACAACTCTCGCTCCTGGCATATTCTGGCACACTCCGGCGTGCCGACCGCAACGTAGCATATCCTTCCACAGGCGTTCCTCAGCCGGGCATTGCTGGCATTGTACCGGCGGTATAGTGCCGCCGCAAGGCCAGTAGGAGAACTTCCGTCCCTGGGAGCATGTTTGTTACCAGATTGAGACCCCCGCCATCCCGCCGCGTTGCGGATGCGTGATGCGGGCGCTGAGTACGCTCACGTGAAGGCAACGGCAATCGCGGGACCAGCGACGGTGTTCGGGATGTCTTCAGGATCCTGCGCGAATGGATACTCATCGGGCGCCCACAGCTCCAGCGCGAGGCCGATGCAGCGCATGCGGTCGGTTTCGTCCACCAGCTCGTCTTCGTCGTCGGTCGCGGCGTTCGGGGCGCCGGTCGCCTCTGTGTCGTGCGTTTCCCACCAGCCGGGCGCCAGCACGACGCGAACAAAGTCTTCCGGCGGGGTGCCAGCGGGGAGCAGATCAGCGAAGCGCTCCGGGTGGGCGCGCTCGCTCTCGATATCCACGTCCTCGGCGACCGAGGCTGGTGACCCAGACGCCTCATCTTCCTCATCGCCCGCCCCATAGGTGGGATCGCTGGCGTAACGATCCACCAGCGCGCCCGCGCGGGCGAGCCGGTAGCCGGAGACGATATCGCCAAACACAAATGTGGTGAAGACGGCGGCGCCATCCAGCGTGCCGGATAGCTCGACATCTAGCCCGTCGGCGCGGTTGCCGACCTCCAGCACGGGCGTCCATGTGGAGGAGGCGTGTGGCCGCAGGATGACGTACCGGTAGGCGGCGGCAAGATCGGGATCAGTCGCGCGCGCCAGCACCGCCGCATAGGTGCCTTCGATCCGCAGCACGCGGGGACGCTCCTCGCGCGTAAAAATCGCCGCGAGGGCATCTTCGACAGCTTCAGGCCGGTGCCCCTGAATGTGTAGAACGGTAATCGTAGTGCTCATGGCGGTATTATACACCGTTTGTGTGGTAACGTTTGGAGTGCGAAGCGCGTGTTCCCATGGGCAGGTCTACGAGTCCATCAACGAGTCTATCAACGGAGGATTGGACGTATGCGGCGTGAGCGAATTGCGACGGCGGCGGCCCCGGCGGCGATTGGTCCTTACAGCCAGGCGATTGCGACAGGGAATCTGGTTTTCGCGTCTGGCCAGATCGCGCTGGACCCAGCCACCGGGCAGCTTGTCGAAGGTGATGTGCAAGCGCAGACGCGGCGGGCGCTGGAGAATGTGAGCGCGGTGCTCCAGGCGGCGGGTAGCTCGTTCGCGCAGGTGGTGAAGACGACGGTATTTCTCACCTCGATGGCGAATTTCACGGCGATGAATGAAGTCTACGGCCAATTCTTCACCAGCGAGCCGCCTGCCCGCTCGACGGTAGCCGTGGCGGAGCTACCGCGTAATGCGTTAGTGGAAGTAGAAGTCATCGCCCTGCGCGAGGCATAGATCGCTAGCCGATTGGGTATCGGGCTTGCGAGTGCGGGTATCCCTCTGCTACCATGAACACCACTTTGCCGGGTTGAACGACACCCATCTTTACGAGGACCGACTTGGTGAGCAACGGACACGTCTGGCGCGCCGCACAGGAGCGACTGCGCCAGCAGATGACGCGCGCACAGTTCGATACGTGGCTGCGGGGAACCTGGCTATCTCCCGCGGGCGACGGAGCGACACTCCTCTGCGTGCGCACGACGTTTGCCAAGGAGCTCTTGGAAAGCCGGTTCCGTGACCGCATCGAGGCGGCCATCGCGGCGGTCACGGGCCAGCCATGCCGCCTGCGCGTCGTCGTGACAGCCGGCGGCGCGGACGACGACTCCGGCGCGACGCTTAGACCCGCGCCCACCGCCACGCAATCCTCCCGCGCGACACCACCGCATGTGGCCCCACGCGGCGAAATGCCCACTCTCTTCGCCTCCCAGGAAAACCATCGCGAGGACACCAGGGAAACTCACCCCAGCGACCCCGCGGCGCCGGACCTCCCCGCGCCATATGACGATACGCTTTTGGACGCGGACGGCGCGGAGGTCGCCGGTACAGGCCGGGCCTCAGACTCCTCTCCGAATGGGAGAGGAGAAACGGATCGAGCCGGCGAAAGCAGCGGCTCCGCGCGTGGGAGCTGGCTGAGTGAGCGACAGAGTCATGTAGGCGGAATGGCGAGCATGAACGTACACAGTAATGGCGATGCGCGATTCGCTCGCGGCGATGGTGACGGTGATGATGGGCATGACCTGGGCAGCTCGCCGCGCCAGCGCGGCTATCCCACACCTCCACTCGATAACTCCAGCGCCGAGGCAATATCCGCCATCTCATACGGGGGCGTGTCAATTCCGCCGCCCAAGCTCAATCCACGCTACACCTTCGAGACATTCATCGTCGGTAGCGGCAACCGGCTGGCGCATGCGGCTTCGCTGGCGGTCTCTGAAGCGCCGGGATTCTCGTACAATCCACTCTTCCTGTATGGCGATGTCGGGCTGGGCAAGACACACCTGCTCCATGCCATTGGACACACCGCGATCGTGGGTGGACTGGTTGTCCTCTACGTCTCCTCGGAGACGTTCACCAACGAAATCGTCAACGCTATCCGCTACCGCACCACTGAGGAGTTCCGCGCGAAGTACCGCTCGGTGGATATGTTGCTGGTGGACGACATCCAATTCATCGCTGGCAAGGACTCCACCGAAGAAGAGTTTTTCCACACCTTCAACACGCTGCACGAGGCCAACAAACAGATCGTCATATGCAGCGACCGCCCGCCAAAAGCCATCGTGAGCCTGGCCGAGCGGCTGCGCTCACGGTTCGAATGGGGCCTCATCGCGGACATCCAGGCGCCGGATTTGGAGACGCGCGTGGCGATCCTGCGCGCCAAAGCTGACATGATGCGCCGCGATGTGCCCGATGACGTGATGATATACCTGGCGAGCCGCGTACAAAACAACATCCGCGAGCTGGAGGGCAGCTTCAACCGCCTCCTCGCGTTCGCCCAGCTTCAGGGCTTGCCTTTGACCACCGAAACGACGAAAGCTGCCCTGGCGAACCTCGCCAGTGACGGACGGCAACGGCGAGTGAGCGTCAAAGAAGTCCTCGACGCGGTAGCGGAATACTATCGCCTCAGCGCCGACGACCTGCGGGGCAAGCAGCGCGACAAACATATCGTGGTGCCGCGCCAGGTAGCCATGTATCTGATGCGTCAGGAAACGGATGCCTCACTGCTAGAGGTGGGGCAGGCGCTCGGTGGGCGCGACCACAGCACCGTGCTGCACGGCTACGAGAAGATCGCGCGCGAGATGAACGAGGGCACGCCGCTGCGCAAAGAGGTGCTAGCGATTCAGCAGCAGCTACGAGGGTAGGGGCGCTGCCTGCCGCGCCCGCCATCATATGGGGTAGGGGCGCTGCCTGCCGCGCCCGCCGGCCCGCGCATCAAATCCACACTTACTAAGGGACAACGCATGCGAGACTATCGGGCATACCTGCTGGATCTGGATGGCGTCATCTATCGCGGTGAGCAACTGCTGCCGGGCGCGCTTGCCCTGGTGGAGTGGCTCGACGCGACGGGACGTCAGGCGCTTTATCTTTCCAACAATTCGATGCAAACGCCCGAAGAGGTGGCGGCGAAGCTGGCGCGGCTCGGCATGCCACGTCCCGAAGGCCGCGTGTTGACCGCCGGTTGGGCGGCCGTGCAAACAATCGCGCGGCGCTTCCCAGGCGGGCGTATCTTCGTGCTTGGCACGCCCTCGGTGGAGCGTATGGCACAGCGCGTCGGGCTGCGACCTGTCTGGCGCGATGGTGTGGACGGCGAGCGTCCCGATGTCGTGCTGGCCGCGCTGGACCGCTCACTGACCTATGAGCGGCTGAAGCGGGCGCTACAGGGTATTCTGAGTGGCGCGGCGTTCTATGCGGTGAACCGTGATCCGAAGTTGCCAGTGGAAGACGGCTTCGAGCCGGGCACAGGGGCCATCGCGACGGCGCTCGAATACGCCAGCGGCCAGCAGGCTGAGATCGTCGGCAAGCCGGCGCCGGGCATCGTACTCGCGGCGATGCGCCAGCTTGGCGTTCGCCCCGAGCAGACGCTGATGGTCGGCGACGGACTGGACCTGGATGTCGTCGCGGGCCACGCGGCGGGTGTCACCACCGCGCTAGTCCTGACGGGCCTCACCACGGCGGAGCAGGCGGCAGCCGCCACATGCGACCGCAGGCCCGACCTCATTTTCGCCGATTGCGCCGCTCTGCTTGCGGCAGCGCGCACGGGAATATAATACCGGATGGCAGCGTGATATTCTCTGTAGATGTGGCAGCTGGGTCGCGCATCGCGCCTCCTCCCGGCTGGAACCATGGTATTGCGTGCCCGCCATCCCGGCGCCGCGCTGGTGTGCGATTGTACGCGGACCGCGACGATATAGGTTGATTCGAATTGCGTCTGAACCTGTATAGCTCACTCGCTGCTAGCACCGCCGCTCCACAACCTCATGTCCGTTCCTGGCTGGATATCTCCGCCTCTGACCGGCGCACCGCCACCCCCGGCGTGATACGCTCACCTTCACGGCGGCCACACCTTCCCACCGTAGTAGGAGGTTGCACATGTCACACGTATTCGCGGCAAAAACGGCAACCGCCATCCAAGACACCAGCGGCATCGGCAATCTCATCCCAATCTCTGCCGCGTTCTCTGTGTCTCTGTATATCCTTCGTGCCCTCTATGGCGAATCTCAGATTCCGGCAGAATCGGCAACCGTCAGTATCCGCCCAACTTCAGATTCCGGCAGAATCGGCAACCGCCCCGACGCGTTGCCAGATGCGTGGGGTGTCCGGTGGACGCCCGCGGCCCGCTTCCAATGGACGCTTGCGCCTGCCACGCACAGCACATCTCGGCAAAAACGGCTCCCGATTCGCGTTTTCCGGCAGAATCGGCAACCACCGATATCCGAATACCCACATTCCGGCAGAATCGGCAACCGCCAGTATCCGCCCAACTTCAGATTCCGGCAGAATCGGCAACCGCCTCCGCTGGCCCTTCGCACGGGCGTAGGGGCGCTGCCTGCTGCGCCCGTCCCGCGTGTGAATCCGTATTTCCGGCAGAATCGGCAACCGCTCCTGTTCTCCCCTCGCCGCGCACGGAGAGGCTTCCGCCGCGGCGTCACGTGCACTCACGCGGGGGCAGAACGGGGCCAGGGGTGAGGTTCCCTGTCCTCCATAAACTCGCGTTTCCTTCATGCCCTCCGTGTTGAACCTTCGCCATCGTCGGCGTAGAATGGAGGTATGTTTCTGCTCTACCACGGTCCCGACGAATTCTCCGCCCACGAGGCGCTGGCGCGGCTGCGCGCGACGCACGACTTCGGCTACAACCAGGACACCTTCACCGGCGCTGGCGCCGATCTGGCCACCATCCGCAACACCTGCGATACGATGCCGTTCCTGAGCGAGCAGCGTCTCGTCGTCGTGGACGGCCTTCCCAAGCGTAAGCGTGGCGGGAAGGACGACGGCGCGGACGATTCCTCCTCCCCTCCCTCACAGGGAGAGGGGTCAGGAGAGGGGTCCGCGAAGAGCGGAAAGGGGAAAAAGGGCAAGACGGCGAGCGGACCAGACCCCAAAGCGTTCGCGGCGGGGCTGGCCGAGTACGTACCATCCCTGCCAGAGTTCTCTATCCTCGTGCTGCTGGCCGATGAAGTGCTCGATGCCGCCAGCCCGCTGCTCAAAGCGGCGCAAAAATTCGGTAAAGCGCAGGCGTTTCTGCTGCCGCGCGGCCCGCAGCTCGAAGACTGGGTGGCGCGGCGCGCGGCTAGCCATGATGCGAAGCTGGCGCCGGAGGCGGCGCGGCTGCTGGCGGTTGAGGTGGGCGACAACCTGCGGCTGCTCGCGCTGGAGATCGAAAAACTGGCGACCTACGTCGGGCAGGGCGAAACCATTCGCGTTGAAGATGTGCGGACGCTGACTCCCGCCTCGCGGCAGGCGAAGGTCTTCGATCTGACGGACGCGCTGGCACGGCGCGACCGCAAGCGGGCGCTCGCGCTGCTGCACGAGCTTCTTGCGGCGGGCGAGTCCCCGCTGGGCATCGTCGCGTTGACCGCCTTCCAGACGCGCTCGCTGCTCCAGGTAAAAACGCTGGCCGAGCAGGGGCTGCGTGCGCCACAGATCGCGCAGACAGCGGGTATGGCGCCGTTCGTCGTTGAAAAGACGCTCCCTCTGGCGCGGCAATTCTCCTTCGCGCAGCTCGAAGCGGCCCATCGCTCCCTGTTGGAGATAGACATCGCGCTCAAGCGCAGCAAGATGACGCCGGAGATGGCGTTAGACCTGCTGGTAGTGGAGTTCGGCATCACCGGATCGCGGCCATAAATGGCTGGCGCACAGACGGATGGGCTGAAGCCCGGTTGGGCGATCTCCGCGAGAGCAGCTTCGCTTCCGTCTACGAGCGCCGGCCATGATGGCGTTTCTGATGTCGGGGCGCTGCCTGCCGCGCCCGCTGCCGTGGACGCGGGTGTCCGCACCTATGTCCAAAACTCCATCATGGCCGCGAGCACTCCATACAGGGCCGAAAGGAAGAAGCAGCTTTGGCAAATCTGATCAGCGCACGGCACCGTAGAGCCGCGCCGCGCCACGCCGCGCCGGCAATCGGAGCCAGCATTCGCGGCATCTCGCTCGACGCGCGCGCCGTCATCCTCATCTGTGCCGTCGCCGCTCTGCTGCGAGTGCTCTCGCTCGGCGGTGTCAGCACCGACTACGATGAGGGCGTCTACTGGCAATCGCTGCGGGCAATGTCACATGGTCACCCGCTCTTCACGTCGGTCTTCAGCTCGCAGCCGCCATTCTTCCTGCTGGCGATCTACCCATTCTACCTGGCATTTGGGCAGACACTCGCCGCCGCCCGCCTCGGTGTCGCGATCTGGTCAGTCGCCGGCATTGCCGCCATCTACTTCGCTGGGCGGGCGCTGGGCGGGCGCTGGTGTGGCCTGTTGGCGTGTTTGCTGCTCGCCGCCGACCCGCTCTACCTGCACGAGTCACATACGCTGCAAGCCGAGGCGCCGTCGGTCGCGCTGCTGGTTCTCTGTGTCGCGCTTGCGGCGGGCGCCATGCGGAGCCGCGCCCGCGCACGGCGCGTGCTGGCGGCGCTGTCCGGTGTCGCGCTGGGCCTGGGCATCCTCACCAAGCTCTGGGATGTCGTGGCGTTCATCCCGGCGCTGCTCCTGCTGACCCAGCCGCTTTGGGGCGCGCTCACCTATCGAGATGGCCGGCTCCGCGGGCCGAAGCCAGGGGCGTTGCGGGCGGGTCTGCGCCATACGCTCCCGGATGTGGGACTGCTCATCGCGGGGCTGCTCGTGGCGTTCGCGGCGGTGCTGCTGCCGTTCGCTGGTTCGTGGGGCGCGCTCTACGATCAGGTGGTGCGGTTCCATCTCGCGGCGGGCAACGCGGGCGGCGTGGTGGATCACGGGCTGCGCTACAATCTTGGGATCCTCGTGCGGGACGGCAACGCCTATGCGATCATGCTTGTGGCGCTGGTGGGGGTCGCTTTGTCCGTCTGGCGCCGGGCATGGGTGGCCGCTCCCGTGCTGCTCTGGCTGCTGGCGTCCGTCGTCGTGCTCCTGCGCCAGCAGCCGCTGCTTGACCACCACCTTGCGCTGCTGGCGCCCGCGCTGGCGCTGCTCGCCGGTTTCGTACTGCCGCTGGCAAAGGGACCACTCAACCAGCCTATCGCCTACCGGCGTCCGCTCCGTCCGTATAAGGCGGCGAACCGCGAGCGGCTCCCGCAACGGATTGCGCGGGCGGGGCGCGAGCTTGGCCTGGCGAAAAGCACCCTGACACGCGCCGTCGTCGGCGTGGCCGCGCTGGCGCTGGTGGTCTGCGCCGTCCTCTCAGCGCGCGAGGTCCGCGCGGCAAACGCGGCGATACCGGATGCACAGGCGCGCATGGCGATCACGCTGCAAGCGCGGACCACGCCAGATGATCTTATCGCCAGCGACGATCAATACGTGGTGGGGCTGGCCGGGCGCGATGTGCTGCCGCAGCTGGTGGATACCTCTCAAGTGCGCATCGCATCCGGGTATCTGCCGGCCCAACAGCTCGAAAGCCTCATCACACGCACCGATACGCGCGTCATCCTCTTCGCCACGGGGAGATTCGATATGGTGCCAGGCTTCCGGCAGTGGGTGGAGCAGAATTACACGAAGGTCGCGGACTTCGGCAATGGGCATGCGCTCTACTTGAAGCTCGCCACCGGGCCGGTTATCGCATGAGAGCGGCGCGCGGTTGATGACATCATGCTACAGATGGTCACACACAGGGTGAGAGCATCTGTGGGCGATACGGGCGCCTGGCTTGCGCCAACGTCACACCAGCAGATACGCCGCGATGGTGACGGCTGGCACGGCCACCAGCACCAGCCAATCCAGCCAGCGCAGGCGTCCCTCATGCAGCAGTGTCGCCTCGCTGGTTACGCCGTAGCCGCGCGATTCCAGGGCGGCGGAAAGCCCTTCGGCCCGGCGTAGCGCTCCTTGCAGCATCGGCACGAGCAGCGAGCCGAGCGCCCGCACACGCGATGGCAGCGATCCAGTGGAGAAGTCAGCCCCGCGCGAAAGCTGCGCCTTGACGAGCTGTTCAGCCTCTTGCAGCAGCACGGGGATGAAGCGCAAGGCCACGAGCGTCATCAGACCGAACTCGTCCACCGGCAGGCCCAGCCGGCGCAGGGGCCGCAGCAGGAGCATCACGCCTTCCGCCAGCGCGACAGGCGTCGTCGTGAGCGTCAGTGTCATGGAGCCAAGGTACAGGAGCAAGAAGATCGCTGAGAGTGACATCGTGAACCAGATACCATCGTAGGTGACGACGACGGGACCGATTGGAACGCTGTGGCCGCCGAGCGTGGCGACCACCGGGCCGAAGGTGTGCCAGGTGTCGCCGGGCGTGAAGGCTAGCGAGATGGGGATGCCAATTGCGAGCAAGATCACGAGCAGTCGCATGCGGCGCCAGATGTAGCCGGCATCCACACGCGCCAGCAGCAGCGCCAGCGCCAGCATCACAAACGCGGTAGCATAGGTGCCATAGTGGAACCTCTTATGGTTGGCGACGAAGAAGGCGAGGGCAAGCCACACCAGCACGAGCAGCTTCGTGCGCGCTTGCAGGCGATGAATAGGCGTCGCGCCGGCGGTGTAGACGCCGATGGGCAGGTTACTTAGCATCCGTGCCACCTACGCCTTCGCGTCTCATAATCGCTTCCGCTACGCCGTCAAGCGTGAGGCGCGCTGGCTGGAGAGCGAGGCCCCGCGCATGGGCCAGCGCCACTACCTGCGCCAGCGGCGGTGGGAGCAGCCCCGCGGCAGCGATGTCTTCGGTATGCTGAAAGACCTCTTCGGGCGTGCCTGCCAG
>DATGEP010000132.1:0-1667 GCA_035310125.1 Ktedonobacterales bacterium | reverse complement strand
CAGTTTCTCCCAGCCGGCGGTGAACCATTCGTAGCCCGCGTAGACGCGGACCAGCAGCCAGAACCAGGCCATGCGGCTGTCCGCAAAGAGAAACCGCGCAATCGGCGGCTCGGGGATCTGCGTCGCTGCCCGTGGCTCAATCGCAGTATTGATCCGCATACTAATCACTCCTCGCGGACGGATCGCTTGGGCGCTTTACACTCGTTGCGCTGTGTCGCTATCTCTGGCCCGTCCGACATGTGAAGGATATCCCCACCATCTCACGGAGATATCACAAGGGTGTCAGCGTGCATCACACGGAGGTCACAGCGGGAATTTTCGTGATTTGTTGCATCTGCCCGCGAGAGCGTCTGCGAGGTGGAATACGACCTGGATCCAAACCAGGATCCATTTCTCGCAAACAGTGTGCATTTTTCATGCCGACCTAGAGCGCCGACCGCGTAGGAGAAGAGGAGGCTGGCGGTGCGCGGAACGAGGTGGTCTGCACACTGCCGCGCCATCCCAGCGGTGGTCAGGAAGGAGCCGGCCAGGCGTCCGCCTTGCTGGCAGCCACCCGTGGAGCGGACCCGCGAAGAAACGGCGCTCCTGCGCCGGATGCCCCGCGCGCAACCGGTCGGACACGGACGGCGCGCCCGCTCCGGTGGCCCGCACACACACCGGTTTTCCCGGCGCGGCGGCGGCGTGAACCAGCGGCAGGGCGTGCGCCGCCTCCCGCACCGTCTCCAGCAGGCGGCATGACTCCTCTACCGGCGCTCTAGCGGGTGATCAGATGCAATCTGGGCGCTCGCGTCAACACCCAGACCGTCGCGATATGTGCGCTCTGTGGTAAGCTGCCGCTGTCGTGACTCTGCATCCAGCGTAGCAGCAGCACCGCGGCCATAATGACCAGCAAAAGCGCTATGGTGAGCAGAATCCAGAGGCGCTGGCTGTTCCGCGGCGTAGCGAGAGCCGGACGCGGCGCACGTATGCGCGGCAGTGGCATAGACCCAGCGAGATTGGGGGCCGAAAATGGAGCACCGGGCTGCGCAAACCCTGAATCCATAGCGGCTGGCAGCGAGAGCGGCGGCTGTGTGGAAGGAAACAACGGACGCGATGGGGGCACAACGACTTGTGCACGTCCAAAGGTATTGACATGTGTGGCCGGCGTGAAAACGCCACTGCTCATGGGCGGCTGTTGTGAGCGGGATGCTGGCACCGGACCAAGGTTTGGCAGCGCGGGCAGAAAATCCGCTGGACTCTGCTGCGCAGCTCCGCCGGTGATGTGCGATGGATTCCAGGGGGCAGACCTCGCGATCGGACCAGAGAGAGTGGTGGGTTCCCGATATGGAAACGATGGCAACGAGGATGGGGGCTGTGAGCCACCAAATGCGAAAGGCAGTGGCTCGGCTTCACCCGCCACGAGGGCGCTGAGTAGGGCGGCGCCCAGCTCTCCTGCCGATTGGTAACGATCTTCGGAATGCTTTGCCAGCGCCCGTGCGACCACGGCCTGTATCGCCGGCGTAATGGCGGGATTGAGGGTCCGCGGGTCTTCAGGCAGCCGGTAGAGGTGCCCCTCCATAACGGCAGCGGAGGTTGACCCGGTAAAGGGCAGATGGCCAGTGAGTAGGAGATACAGCACGACGCCGAGCGCGTAGATATCTGAGCGCTCGTCCGTTCGACCTTCGATC
>DATGEP010000131.1:0-25845 GCA_035310125.1 Ktedonobacterales bacterium | reverse complement strand
ATCCCCGAGGGCACGCTCGCATCGTTCGCAGGCACCGGCAATCCCTTTCGTCTGGGCGCGTTCCCGCCAGGCGAGCGCGTCGTGGATGTCGGCTGCGGCGCCGGCCTGGACAGTCTGATCGCCGCGCGCATGGTCGGTGCGGAAGGGTACGTCATTGGCGTGGACATGACTCCCGCCATGCTGGCGAAAGCACGAGCCAGCGCATCCGAGGCGGGCTGCGCCAACGTCGCATTCCGCGAGGGCTACGCCGAGACACTGCCGGTGCCCGACGGCTGGGCGGATGTCGTCATCTCCAATGGGGCGCTCAATCTAGTGCCCGACAAAGCAGTCGCTCTCAAAGAGATGGCGCGCGTGCTCAAGCCGGGAGGGCATTTGCGGATTGGCGACATCCTGGTACAGCGGCCAGTGCCGCAGAGCGCGAAGCGCAAGATAGATCTCTGG
Source organism: Ktedonobacterales bacterium (assembly GCA_035310125.1). GTDB lineage: Bacteria > Chloroflexota > Ktedonobacteria > Ktedonobacterales > JADMIN01 > DATGEP01. The sequence goes on along the minus strand of DATGEP010000131.1, from coordinate 25,404 downwards.
ACTGGCTGAATTGCCGGCGCTCTGCTGGATGCAGAGATCGAGGCCACGGTCGTGGCCGCCGGCTTCAATGGCTTCGAGATCACATGGCGCGCCGACGTCTACAGCGCGGCGCCGCAGGAGAGCAGCGCCGCCAGCTTCGGCACGCTGGGCATCAACTTTCGGGCGCGCAAGCCACACGACGAGCAGGAGTGGCTCGACGCCGTGAGTGGCGCGCAATCCTGCACAGTGGCGACCGCGCAATCAGTCTCGCCAGATCAGCCGTAAGCGAGGCGCTATGGGACATCGTGAGTTCAAAGACAAGCTGTATGCGCAATTCGCCCGCGTGGGCAAGGCGCTTGCCAGCCCACAGCGGCTGGAGCTGCTCGACCTGCTGGCTCAGGGGGAGCGGACGGTGGAAGACCTGGCGCGCGAGGCGGCGCTGTCTTTCGCCAATGCGTCGCAGCATCTGCGCCTGCTCCGTCAGGCGCGGCTGGTGGACAGCCGCAAAGAGGGGCTGTACGTCTACTACCGGCTGGCCGATCCCAGCGTGTTCGCGCTGTGGCGCGCGCTGCGCACGGTCGGCGAGACCCAGTTGGCCGAGATTGATCGCCTGGTTGAAACTTATGTGCGCCACCCGGAGCGTCTGGAGCCTCTCTCACGCGCGGCCTTGCAGCGGCGGCTGGCCGAAGGTGATGTCGTCCTGCTCGATGTCCGGCCCGCGCTGGAGTATCGCCAGGGCCACATCGCCGGGGCACGTTCCATCCCCGTGGACGACCTTGAGCGGCGTCTGGGTGAGTTGGACCCACGGCACGAAGTTGTCGCCTACTGTCGCGGCCCGTACTGTGTCTTCGCCGACGAGGCCGTCGCGCTGCTGCGGGCGGAGGGGCTGCGGGCGAACCGCTACGCCGAGGGCTTTCCTGAGTGGGCGGCGGCGGGTCTGCCCGTGGCCGTGGGGGAAGCGGACGTCGCCGGCAAGTCGCACGACGTCGTATCATCCGCCCGCGTTGGGAGCAGGCAAGAGTAGACAGGAGCAGAGATGCCATGATCTTCCGCCAGATTTTGCACCCGGCGACGGGTTGCGCCTCATACGTCTTTGGCTGCACGGGCAAGAAGGCGCTCGCCGTGGTTGATCCACATAGCGAGCACATCACGGACTACTTGGCCGTCGCGGCGGCGGCGCACTCGCCGATTGTCGCCATCCTCGAGACGCATGTGCAGGCCGATCACCTCTCAGGAGCGACTGAGCTGGCTCGGCGTACAGGCGCGCCCATCTATCTCCACGAGGCCGCCGACGTCGCGTTTCCTCACCGCACCTTGCATGACGGTGACGAGGTCACGCTCGGGAACGACTATTTGCGGGTGCTTCATACGCCCGGACATAGTCCCGACAGCGTTTGTCTATTGGTTGGTGATCGCACGCGCGGCGTGGACCCCTGGTTCATGCTGACGGGCGATACGCTGTTCGTCGGAGACGCGGGCCGCCCCGACCTGACCGAGCGCGATGATGCCGGCGATGCCGCTGCCCAGGCACCGGCAGCCGCGTATCTGCTGTATGAGAGTCTGCAAAAATTGCTGACTCTCCCTGACGATCTGGAGATCTTTCCCGCCCACTTTGCCGGTTCCAGCTGCGGCCGGGCGATGAGTGGCAAGCCCAGCTCGACGCTGGGCTTCGAGCGTCGCTTCAACCAGGCGTTGCGGCTCCGCACCCGCGAGGCGTTTGCGACGTTCATGCTCACCGACCTCCCGCCAGCCCCTGAGCAGCATCGAGCCATCCGCCGGACGAATCGCCTGGGCCAGCTGGCGCCGCTGGGAACAATCGAGCGGGCGGAGGGCTGAGGTGCGGCGCATAGCTCAGCTACGCATTGTGTCCGCTAAGCCGGCCTCGGGAGTGGCCGCTCCGCCGGTGCTGGGATTGCGCGCCAATCTGGGGCAATTTCAGCTGCTGGTGCTCGTCAACGCGTTCGTCGGAGCTATGGTCGGGCTGGAGCGCGATGTCGTGCCGCTCCTGGGTGCGCGACGGTTCGGCCTGGCCTCCGCCACCGCCGGACTTTCCTTCATTGTCAGTTTCGGCATCGTCAAGGCGCTCGCCAACCTGGGCGCGGGACGACTCTCCGACCACCTGGGACGCAAGGGTGTGCTCATCGCGGGGTGGCTGGCGGGGCTGCCGGTCCCGATCCTGCTCATCGTGGCGCCGTCCTGGGACTGGGTCGTCGCCGCCAACGTCTTGCTGGGTGTCAACCAGGGCTTGTGCTGGTCTACGACCGTCATCATGAAGATTGACCTGGTCGGCCCAGCGCGCCGGGGGCTTGCCATGGGCCTGAACGAAGCGGCAGGGTACGTGGCCGTTGCGCTCGCCGCTGTTGGGTCGGGCTACCTCGCCTCGGCGTATGGCCTGCGCCCGTGGCCGTTCGTGCCAGGCATCGCGTTTGCCATCGCGGGCTTGCTGCTCTCCGTCTTCTTCGTGCGCGAGTCCCACGGCTTCGCCCGGCACGAGGCGCGGCTCCTCGCCTTCGCTGCCGGCGCAGAAACGGCACACCCTCCGCCCACCGATCACATCGAGCGCACGAAGCACGGAGATGACGGGAACTGGGGACCGACAGTCGCCGCGGACAAAGCGGGGCACGGATGCCCCGCGCCGGACACCGCCCCGACATTTGGTGAGATCCTGCTGCGCACGTCCTGGAGTAACCGCGCCCTCTCGGCGGTTAGCCAGGCCGGATTGGTCAACAACCTGAACGACGGGCTTGCCTGGGGCCTGTTCCCGCTTTTCTTCGCCGCGGGCGGCCTCGGCGTAGCGCAGATTGGGCTGCTCGCTGGCCTCTATCCCGGCGTTTGGGGAGCGGCACAGCTGGCGACGGGCGCGCTCTCCGACCGGATCGGGCGCAAGCCGCTCATCGTCGGCGGCATGTGGCTCCAGGCAGCTGCGCTTGCCCTGCTCCCACTCACCCATGGCTTCGGTCCGTGGGCCGCTGCGATGGTCCTGCTAGGGCTGGGCACGGCCCTAGTGTATCCGACATTCCTCGCTGCCGTCTCGGATGTGGCGCACCCGTCCTGGCGCGCCTCCGCGGTCGGTGTCTACCGCCTCTGGCGCGACAGCGGCTATGCGGTCGGTGCCCTGCTGGCCGGGTTGCTGGCTGACCTCTTCGGCGTGCCATGGGCCATCGCTGGCGTCGCCGCGCTCACTTTCCTTTCCGGCGCCGTCGTCGTCGCGCGCATGGACGAAACGCTCCCGACGAACCTCACACGTGACGTTTGAGCGCCGCCACCGCGCGCGAAATACACCCGCCGGCACAGCGCGCACGATCCCAAAGACGGCAAGAAGCCGGTATCCACACGTGAGGCGCCGATAGCAGCCCAGTCATAAAGACGTCCCCACCCGGCAGGTCGGATGGGGCATCTCGCGTTGCTCAGTGGATCGCTAGCTCGCCATATCCACAGCGATGGGTTGTTCCGTCTCGCCAGGCTGCCCAGTGGCTACGCCACCAGCCTCGCCGCCCGCGACACGATGCGTGTTGCTCTTGCGCAGCGGGATCTCCTTGAGGAAGAGCGTCACCGCGAAGGAGAGCAGCATCATGACGGCGCCGATCAGGAAAACCTCCGTCACCGCCGACGAGAAGCTCGACCGGATCGCCATTTCGAGCTGCTGCATCAGCGCCTGCGCTTGCTGCGGACCGAAATGCGCGAGTATCTTTTTCAGGCTCGCGGTGCCGCCACCGAATCCCGAATTGAGATTGGTGAGCTTGCTCACGGGGATGTACGGCTTGAGCGGCGCTGGAATGCTCGCCTGCAAGTTGCTGGCGAAGGTGGTGCTCATGATGGTGCCAAGCACCGCCAGGCCAACCGTCCCACCCATCGAGCGGAAGAACGAAAGCGTCGCCGTCACCTCACCAAGCATGCGGAACGGGAAGGCGTTTTGCACGACGATGGTAAAGAGGCTCATCATCACGCCGATACCCAGTCCAGTAATCAACATGTTGCGCACCAGCTCGCCATTCGTGGTGCTCGGACTCATGCGCGAGAGCAGGAACATACCAAACGCTGCCACGATGAAGCCGAGCAGCGCCAGTATCTTGTATTTGCCCGTGCGCGAGAGGATCTGGCCACCGATGATACTGCTGATCATGAAGCCAATCATCATCGGCGTCAGCACGATGCCCGAATTCGTGGCGGACTGCCCAAGCACGAGCTGCACAAAGTATGGCAGGAAGGTGATCGCTCCGAACATGCCTGCGCTGAGCAGGAATGTCGTCAGCACGGAAACCGAAAAGATGCTGTTCTTGAGCAGCGCCGGATTGATGATCGGCTCCGCCGCCCGCAGCTCGATCACGAAGAATGCGACCAGCATCACGACAGCGAATCCGAAGAGCATGAACGATTGCCAGGATGCCCAGTCGAACTGGTTACCGGCGAAGGACAGGCCGAGTAGCAACGGCACGGTCCAGAGGATCAGCGCGAAGGAGCCGAGATAATCAATCGTGTGCTGGCGGCGCACGACGAGATTCGGCATGGTGATGCCGGCAGTAATGATTGCCAGCACGCCGACGGGCATGTTGACGTAGAAGACCCAGCGCCAGCCCCAGTTATCGGTGATGAAGCCGCCAAGCAGCGGGCCGAGGATCGTCGCCAGGCCAAAGACGGCCATGAAGAGACCCTGCCACTTCCCGCGCTCAGACGGCGGGAAGATGTCGCCGATGATGGCTTGCGCGATCGGCATGAGCGCGCCCGCGCCCAATCCCTGAATGCCACGATACAAAATAAGCTGCGTCATATCATGACTGGTGCCGGAAAGCGCTGATCCAATCAGGAAAATGACCATGCCTGCCAGAAAGAAGATGCGGCGCCCGTAGATATCCGAAAGCTTGCCGTAAATGGGCACGCCGACGGTGGATGCCAGCAGATACGCCGTGATGACCCAGGAAATAGATTGACTCGTCCCGCCCAAATCCGCGATGACATGCGGCATCGCCGTACCCACAACCGCCTGGTCCAGCGCGGCGAGCAGCATGCCGAGCATCAGCCCGATGACAATAGGCACCAGCCGCGCCCGGCTCATCGATTCCGCCAGACTGACTGGCTCGGTCGCCTCCGGGGCCGGCTTACCGACTACAACTGACTCTGCCATTACACATTCCTCTCCCGCCACTAATCTCGTTTTGTCGGTAGTGCCCCGTTCGTCAGGGCTGCCTCGCGCTCCGCGATGGCGGCCAGCGCTTGCAGGCCGCGCAGGAGCGCATCACGATCTTCGGGTTCCATGAGCTCAAGCGCATGCGAGAGCCGCTCGCTGCCGCCCTGCCGCAGCCGCGCGACCAGCTCGGTCCCCGCTGCCGTCGCCTCCACCCATGTGCGCCGACGATCCTCGCGATCTTCTGTCCGCTGCGCAAAGCCAAGGTGCACCAGCCGGTCCACCAGCATGCTCGCGGCGGGCTTACCAACCTCCAGCGTCTCCGCCACCATGCCCACGCTCATCCGTGGATGCGAGGCCAGCACCATCAATGTCTTTAGCTGACCAATGGAGAGATCGAGATGCACCCACTCAGGCGTATGCGAGCGCAGCCGTGCATGGTTGACGCGCCACATTGCCTCCATCACCGCGTGCACGGACGGCGAGCCTTCGGGGATGAATTCCATAAAGTGCGCCTCCGATCATGTTCGATATAGTTGATACTATCACAATAGTTCGTGAAATGCAAACTAATTTACGTTAGAAAACTATTGGCGTATGTTGACATATCGCGTTTATTCAGGCGACCGCGGGCGTGTTATGCGCTCACCCGCGCTGTACCGTGTCCGGCGCCCGCCCGCGAACAGTGTCACGCCCCCGCGCCCGGCGACGGACCATTCGTCGCCGTGGATAATCAGCGCCGTCGCGCCTTCGACGCCCGCGACTGGAACGCCGGAGGCTGCCAGCCGGACAAATCCTGACAGCCAGCGCGGCAGCTCGTCGAAGTGGGGCACCACCGCCAGCTCAGGCACGAGGCCGAGCGCGGGCCGTCCCGATTGCACCAGTGGCACACCCAGCAGCCGCCCCGCCAGCGCCATCGCGCCCGCCGAGCAGCCTGCCACAACGCCGCCCGCCGCATAGACCCCCACGATAGCGCGCCAAACCGCCGTATCACGCAGCGTGTCCACCAGATAGCCCGGCTTGCCGCCGGAGAGATACACCATATTCGCCGCCGCGATCCTCCCGGCCAGCGCGCTGGATGCGGCATCCGCGCGTGTCAGCGCCATCACCGGCTCGACCGCCGTGCCCAGCCGCGTGAAATGCTCGACGCCCATCTTTGCCCAACGCTCTGGCACGCCCTGCCCGTCCGGCGCGGAGGCCGTCGGCAGCACCACCACGCGCGCCGGCTCGCTCAGTCGCTCCAACAGCACTCTATCCAGCGGCTCGCTGACTGGCAGAAACTCACCTGACCCAACCAGCGCTACGATTCCCGACCGTGTAGCCACCACTTACCAGCGCTCCCAGCGCACCATCTCATCCAATGGCTTGCGCCCGCCCGCGCGTGGTGGGCGCTGTATCTCGGCCGCCGCGGGATACCCGAACGAGAGCGCCACATCGCAGCGATAATCCGCCGGCGCCTGTAGAATCGCCCTGGCCTGGTCTGGATGATAAATCGTCGCGATGCACGAGCCGATGCCCAGCTCCCACGCGGCAAGCTGCATATACGACGCCGCCTGCCCGAGATCGAACATCAGCCACTCCGCCGAGCCAGCCTCGGAACCCTGCGTGAGCAGCACAACGCCCAGCGCCGCGCCCGCCAGATGCCTCGCGAAGTCGCCGCACGTGGAGAGCTTCACCAGCGTCTCCTTGTCGCGCACGGCGACGAACTGCCAGGGCTGGCTGTTCTTTGAGCTTTGCGCTCGCCGCCCGGCATTGAGAATAGTGTGTATCGCCTCTTCCGGCAGCGGTTGTTCCGTAAACTGGCGTACCGCGCGTTTGTTGCGGATGGCTTCCGCTACGTCCATTGTCTGGCTCCTCTAGCGCTCGTGCCCGTCGGGTGGACTATCGCGACATGCACATATGGTACGGCGCCGTGCCTGCCGCCGCCACCGTGCCGCGTCTCCGAGGGCATGCCGCCCAAGACCTCATATCACATCCGGGCGGGACGTTGGCAGTCGCCCAGGGTTTCAGTCCGCGGCCCGCGCCGTGCTACACCGTATCGCGGCTGATCTTGATGCCACGCCAACCAGCTAGTAGCTCCATTCACTGCCAGATGGCATCATTCCCGTGGTACGCTTGCTGAGGCCCCTCTACCTGCTTCCACAGTTGGTTGACATTCCGGTATACTATCCACACACATCAATCAGCCAATCACGCCATCCGCCATTGGTGCACCCGATACGCAATGTGGAGCTCCATGTGGTGGAGGTGCCGAGAAACCGCGCGGCACTCCGGCTCGGTTGTGGTTGTTCCAATGATGAATGAGGAGAATACAGCGTATGACCTGCCCCAACTGTGGGCGCGAAACCCCAGCCATGCGCTTCTGCATCCACTGCGGCACCGCTCTGCCCGACGCCGGCCAGCCGTTCGATCGCCGCCGCCGCCACGCCTTCGCCGCCGACCCGCGCGAGGATGTCTTGCATCTGAGCGCCGTCTCGACGCTATTCCCTCACCTCAATCCCACTCATACCCATCGGGTACGCTGGATATTGCTGGCGAGCGCGACCGTCATCTTCCTCGTCGGGCTGGGGCGGCTCGTCCCGCTCTCCATCGTGCTTGCGGCGCTGCTCGTTCCCATTCTGTACCTCATCTACTTCTTCGTCGCGGAGATCCACGACGGCGAGCCGGTGCCCGTGCTCGCGAGTACATTCGCCGCCGGTGCCGTGCTCGGCGTCGCGATGAGTCTCGCGTTTTACCGTGTCATCCTCAGCCAGGCGCGCGTCGCCTTCGCGCCTCGCGCCAGCTACATTCTCCTCACCGCCGTGGGTCTGACGATCCTCGGCCAGCTTCTCATGCTGGTTGGGCCGTTCGTGCTCTTCTTCACTCGCCGCCGCTTTGACGACCTGCTCGATGGGCTTGCTTTCGGCGCTGCCTCCAGTCTGGGTTTCGCCGCCGCGCAGAGCGTCATCTACTCATGGATCCTCATTGCCGGCCCTTTCCAGCGCCTCGGTCCCGCGTACTCCTGGGCGCTCCCAGTCATCCGCATTGCGCTGCTCGTCCCCCTGCTCGACGCTACCACAACCGGACTCATCTGCGCGGCGATCTGGCTGCGACGCGACCCACACCCGCCCGCGCGCTACCTGCCCAGCATCACATCCGTGCCGGTCGCCGTCCTGCTCGGCGTGCTGGGGCAGATCGTTCCCGCCGTCGGAAGTGCGCTGCTCGGCGGCCCGATTCTCTCGCTCGTCTGGTACGCCGCGACGCTCGGCGCGCTGCTGCTGCTCGCTCGCGTCGTCCTGCATATTGGCCTCATCGAGAAAGCGCGCCCGCTCGGTCATGGCGGCACGCTCGTCTGCCCGCACTGCGGGCATCGCATCCCTGATGTCGCGTTCTGTCCGCACTGCGGCATCGCCCTACGCAGCATCGCCCGGCGCGACCGCCGTAGCGCCGCGCCCGTGGGGGAGGAGGGCCACGCATGAAATCGTACTCCAACCGTGGATATCCCACGCGCCGCATACGGGTTGCGCTGGCGCTATTCACCGTGCTGCTCGCGGCAATGGCCTGCGCGCAGCCGATTCCAGGCGCCGACTCCACGCCGACACCTTGCCCAAGCAACTGCCCCCCGCCGAATCGTGGCGCCCACGCCGAGCACACGCTTTCGCTCGCGCACTTTCGCTTCAGCTACTTCGATCCTTTCACCGTGCAGAGCTCCGACTCATCGAGCGCGCAGCTGGGCGCATCCAGCAACCTGGGCGATGTCACCGTCCTCTTCGAGAGCGTCGGTGTCTCCAACGGCACCACCAGCGCCCAGCTGCTTTCACGGGTCGAGCAGCAGGAGCTGACCCCCGATCAATTCTCAGGCATCCAGGACCAGGGGCCGATCAATGGCGCGGAGATCGGCTATGTTCCCGGTGCTGGCCAGTCATTTGCCGCCGCGACCAATCAGACGAACGCTCCTCAGGAGCTTGTTTACCTCGAATTCATGGCGGCCACGCGAGGTACCGTCGGCGTTGTGTTCATCGCGGCCAGTCCGCTCGACCCCAACAGCCCCGATACCAAAGTTGTGCCCAACGCCAACTATGACCAGATGGTAAACAGTGTCGTCTGGACATGACGCGGGGCGCGAATGCGATCACACATCGAGGGGGATGTTATGAGAACTGCGAACGGCGCGCGTCGCGTGCGTAAGCGCATTGGGCTGGCGGTTTCCGCCGTGCTGGTGCTTGTCACGGCGATAAGTCTCGTTGCGAGCGGTAGTCTGGGCCGCCCGCAATCACCCGCGCATACCAGCACCGCTCATCCCGCCACCACCACTCGGCTCGGCCCCGCCGATGGCTCGCGAACAATAGATGTCAGCCTGGTGCTGCGCGGACAGAGCCAAACGGACTTCACGGCCACGCTTGCCGCCGTCAGCAATCCCTCCTCGCCACGGTATCGCCACTATCTCACCCCGGCCCAGTATGCCAGCCAGTTCGGTCCCACCACGCAGGACCGCGCACGCGCCGCCACGATGCTACGCGATGCGGGTCTCACCGTCACGCAAGACGCGGGGACATTGATCAGCGCGCGCGGCACGGTTCGCCAGGTCGAAGCGCTCTTCCAGGTTTCGATTGATGATTACCGCGCCTCCGATGGCGATCTCTACTACGCCGCCGCGGGTCCGGCGCGGATTCCGCCCGCGCTCAGTGGCATCGTATCCGGTGTGCTGGGCCTGGAGAACCGCCACATCTTCCACCGCGGCGTCGCGATGGCGCCCAGCTCTCCGTTCCAGCCCGGCACCGCTGGCTACACACCTACCGACCTCCGCGATGCCTATTCCATCGCGCCGCTACTCAGCGCGGGATTGGATGGCACGAATATCACCGTTGCGCTCGCGGAGATTGATGCGTTCCATCCCAACGATGTTACGACCTACGATAGCGCGTATGGCATCAGCGCGCCTGCCGTGCGGGTAGTGAAAGTGAGCGGCGGCTCGCGCTCGACAAGTCCTGAGCCAGTGCTGGACATCGAAGTGCTCCATGCCATTGCGCCGCGCGCCAGCCTCATCGCCTATGAAAGTCCGGGGGATCTCGGCTCCATCGCGCAGATGTTCAGCCAGATGGTGTCGGATGGCAAAGCGCAGATTCTCAGCATCAGTCTCGGTGCCTGTGAGGCGGGCCTGACGCAGTCCGACGCCAACAGTTTTCTCAATTCGCTGGACAGCACCTTCCAGCAAGCTGGCGCGCAAGGCATGTCTGTGCTGGTCGCCAGCGGTGATTCCGGCGCCTACGGGTGTCAAAACAATCAGCTTTCCGTCAGCCTGCCCGCATCCAGCCCGTATGTAACCGCCGTCGGCGGCACCGCGCTCTTCCTCAACGGCGACGACTCGTACGGACGTGAAGCTGGCTGGGAAGGTCCGTTGGAAGGCGCGGGCACTGGCGGCGGCCTCAGCGTCTACTACCAGCGCCCCTCCTGGCAGACAGGATCTGGCGTGGACAACAGCTTCAGCAATGGCATGCGCCAGGTGCCCGACATCTCCGCCGACGCGGACCCCCTCACCGGCTACAGCATCTACTTTTCGGACGGCAGATGCTCCGGCGGGGACTGCTGGACGGTGGTTGGTGGCACCAGCGCCGCCGCTCCGCTCTGGGCTGGGATTGTCGCGCTGGCCGACCAGGCCGGCGCCGCCAGCGGCAAACGGCTCGGCTTCCTCAACCCCGCGCTATACCGGCTGGGCAGCACGGCGAATAGCGGCGCAGCGGCACCCTTCCACGACGTGACGATGGGCGGCAACCTCTACTATCCGGCCACCCCAGGCTGGGACTTCAGCACCGGCTGGGGCACGCCCGACGCTGGCACGCTTGTTCACGATCTGCTCTCGCTGACGTAATGCCCGGCGCTCACCGGGTGGGATGAGCTGCTTCGGTTCACCTCACCCCCGCACGCTAGCGGGCGGCGCTACGAGCGGCGTCCAGCGCGGCGATATAATCCGGCTCCTTCATTTGGTCCGCGACATACTCAGCGTAGACGATGCGGTCATCGCTGCCAATCACAAACACGGCCCGCTGGAGCAGCCGCCACTCCTTGATGAGGACGCCGTAGTCGCGGCCAAATTGCTCGCTTTTGTGAGCGGACAGCGCCTGATGCGCGACGCCTTCAGCGTTTTGCCAGCGGGCCTGGGCGTACGGTAAGTCCATGCTAATGGTGTACACCCGCACGGTATCGGGTAGCTCGCCGCGCCGCGCCTCCCACTGGTGGGTCTCGACATGACACACCGGCGTATCCAGCGAGTTGACCACGTTCAGCAGACGAACCATACCCGCCGAATCCGCAAGCGTGACCATCCGCATCGTGGCATCGGCGGGATCCAGAGAATCCAGGGCAAAATCCGGAGCTTGATCTCCCGTCCGCAACATGCGGCCAATTACCGTGAGCCGAGCATCCAGCTCATACGCTTCACCAATCCGCTCTCCGTCAGCACGCTCTTCCACCGCCTCCTCCTTTGTCTCCACGAACCCATCGCCTCAGCGCACCCACAGAACAGGGTGCAGCATATCCGGCGGGCAAAGGATATCACGAAAGAATCGTCATGTCAGCGGCTGAATCGTGAAATATCGGTAAAGTTACCGATACCGCAACCATGCGAAATCGGTACAATGGCAGCGTCGCTATTGCTCTTGATCTGGTTTGGCATCTGTTCCATGTGCGATCAACAATGATGCCCATGTGCTGATCGCAGTCCCAGGTAATAGATATAGGCTCGTTTGGCGCTTTCATGGGGATTCTGCATGTCGCGTGTCTCTATCATCATTCCGACATATAATCGCGCCGCGCTCTTATGTGAAGCTATCGAGAGTGTGCTGGCCACGCAGCGCGCGGATATTGACCTGGAAGTGATCGTCTCGGATGACGGCTCGACCGACGAGACTTCCGCGGTCGTACGTGCGTACCCCGTGCGCTACCTCGGCGCCGCGCGCTCCGCCGGAGCCGCGGCGGCCCGCAATGCCGGCATCGCCATGGCAACCAGCGAGTATCTCGCTTTTCTCGACGACGACGACCTCTGGTGTCCAGGCAATCTCGCGCCACAGCTGCGCGCCTTTGCCGAGCATCCCGAATACGGCGCCGTCTTCGGACGGATGGTGCTCACCGACGAGCATCGCGTGCCCGTCCCTGGGCTGGACCAGCCTCAACGCTCTGACGGCGTCTCCATCTTCGAGCACATGCTGGCGCATTTCCCACAAATCGGTACGATTGTCGTGCGCGCCGAGGTCGCCCGCGCGGTCGGCGCGTTCGATACCACTCTCGCCAATGGTGAAGAGTGGGACTGGATGCTGCGCATCGCACGGCGCTACCCGTGTGGACAAGTATCCGAGCCGGCAGTGCTCTTTCGCAGGCGCGGCTTCGGAGATGACCGTATAAATTGGCGGCGCATCTTCGACACGATCACGGTCTTCAAGCGTCACACCCGGTCGGCGGCGCTTCCACAGCGGGTGCGCTATTCACGGATGCTCTGGGCGCATCGCGGCTGGTTCGCCTCCGCGTTCCTGCTCGATGCCCGGCGCTATGGGAGCGAACGTCAATGGGGCGCGGCGCTGCGATGCACAGGATACGCCGTGTACGCATCGCCGCTCCACGTGGCTCTAGCTTTGCTCCGTTCCCAAAGGGGTGCCGGACCTCAGCGTCTCTCACAGCGGCGGCGTTCAATCTTCGGTGTGCTCCTCAACAGCCAGCAGCATAACCACCTCCCGCGCCGTGGGCAGGGAAGGTAGCGCGCCGGGGCGTGTCGCCGCCAGCGCACCCGCCGCGCTCGCGCGCCGCAGCGCTTCCGCAAGTGTGTCGCCGAGCGCCAGACTCGCGGCCAGCACACCGCAAAACGCATCGCCCGCTGCCGTTGCGTCCACCTGCCGTACCGGAATCGCCGCAACGTCGTGGTGGACAGGGGACTGCCCATCCGCGCCGTATCCACTCCACACCGCACCGCGCTCGCCCAGTGTCACAATGACCGCGCGCACACCCCGCGCGAGCAGACGCTCCGCCGCGACATGCGCTGCCTCGTGCGTTTCAACGGAGACTCCCGCCAGCGTCGCGGCCTCCGTTTCGTTTACGACCAGCAGATCCACGGTCGCCAGCATCTCATCGGTCAGTGGCTCGCGTGGAATGGGCGCGGCGTTGAGAATAGTGCGCAGCCCGGCACGGTGCGCGACATCGAGCGCGGCGGCCACGGCGGCGATATCCGTCTCGCATTGCGTCAGGAAGATATCCCATACACCCGCGCCAGCGTCGCGCATACCGTTGAGCGCGCGCGTCACATCTGCCGGGCCGAGCGTCAGATTCGCGCGCGGCAAGGCGATGATCGCGTTCTGCCCCGCCTCCGACGCGATCAGCACGCATGAGGTGCCAGTTCCCACTCCCGCCGCACGCGTCACGTGCTCGCGGTTCACCCCTTCGTGGTCGAGCACATCGAGGAAGGCGTCACCATATGCATCCTCGCCCACGCAACCGATCAGCGCGGCGCGGACGCCCATGCGCGCGGCGGCAATGGCCTGATTACAGCCCTTGCCACCCAGAAACGTCTCCAGACTTTCACCCAGCAGCGACTCACCCAGTGTGGGCAGCCGTTGCGCCCGGACGACAAGATCGGTCATCAGGCTGCCAAAGACGATAATGCCTCCCATGTGCCACACGCCTCCCCTTCTCTTCTCCGCGCCAGCCGGCGGTACAAGCGTACCATAGCGCCGGCTCGACACAAAGAGAGGCGTGTCGCTTGGTGGGGCGTGGGGGTGTCGCCGGGCGACCTCTTTCCGGGCGCGCTGGAGATACCGGCACTATCCCACCAGGCTGGACTTGCGATCAGGCGTCCACGTCGAGAATATCACCGGAGGTACCAGTGCTCGCGTTGATCCACAGTCCCGTGGACGAGCTATCCTGAGCGTCTTTCCCCTTGTACTTCCACCCCCAGGCAGCGAGGTCGAAGCCACTGATATTCGTGAAGTATTCTGCGGACCAGTCTACGTACGCTGGACAGTTCCCGCTGATGTCGCACTGGTAATTGATCGGCTGCCCATCGTTCACCCGTCCCGCCATTCCCCAGACGCTCGGATTGCTGGGATTGAGCTGTGCGGTGAAATTGGTCGTCTGATAGCCACCCGCGAACGACCCATACTCATCGCCCGTCAGGGTGCCCGTTGCTCCTGGGCTTGTCTGCCCCGCGACAGCCTGGAACGTGGACGAGAAGTACGAGATCGTCGCGCAGTACGTATTTGACCCAAGGCTCCAGACCTGAATGTGACGGCTCACGGTGTCAAACGCCCAGTAGTTCCCGGCTATGCCTGAGTCAACATCGTTCGTGATATTCTCTGTGACATTGATGATTTTTTGCGTGTCCGGCACGCCACAAGAGAAGATCAGCGCGGAGGGTGAGCTTCCATCTTGATGTCCCGCATGCGAACCTTGAGAATGCTCCAGAGCGAAAACGCTCAGTTGTGCTGTGTCAGTTTGAGCGGAATGCGCGGAAGATGGACGCGGCGCGAAGAAGAGGAAAGCGCCTGCTGCGAGTAATGCGATGGCAACACACGAGATGGCGGTTACAAGTAGTTTCTTCATGGCACGGACCTCCATAGGCACAGTGGCTCTGTGTCTACCGAAACGAGACAGTGTTTACCCTTACTATTGGCAGCCACAACACTTTGGCTGCATTGATACGAGCAAGCATACCAGACCGTGTATTCAAATACAAGATGTACATGACTCAACTCGTAGCGAGACACATGTTCGTGCGGCGCGTGGTGCGAGACCACCTCCAGTTGGGACGTTGACAGTCCCGCGCGGATGTAGGGGCGTCCGGTGGACGCCCGCCGCCTGCCGCACCCGTCGCTCGTGTGTCCGTCTGTAGGGGCGCCGCCTGCCGCGCCCGCCTTCCGCCGTCGCTGTAGGGGGCGCTGCCTGCCGCGCCTACCGTCTCCCGTCCCGTGCGCCGGCCTTTATGGCGTATTGTAGGGGCGCCGCCTGCCGCGCCCGCATCCCCAGGCGTGGTGCGAGACCACTGGGGACGCGGTGTGATAGCATTTTATATGCGGAGACGCCGCTGTGCGCGAGATCTAGATTAGGCGTGGGCAGTGACACCCACCGGGAGACGACATGATGAGCTACGAATCCATTCTGGTCGAATACGACGCCCCGGTCGCAACCATCACTATGAATCGGCCCGACCGCCGTAACGCGCTCTCCACACCGATGATGGAAGAGCTGACTGGCGCATTCAAATCCGTCAGCCGCGACCCCTCGGTGCGCGCTATCATCCTGGCGGCCAACGGCCCCGCATTCTCGGCGGGCCACGACCTGCGCGAGCTGGTCGGCGGCAACATCAACACCCAGCGTCACATCTTCGACGTCTGCACTGAGTTGATGGTCGCCATCCAATCCATTCCCCAGCCCGTCATCGCCCGCGTCCAGAAAATCGCCACCGCCGCGGGCTGCCAGCTCGTCGCCACCTGCGACCTGGCCGTTGCCTCTCAGGATGCCAGCTTCGCCACGCCCGGCGTCAAGATCGGCCTCTTCTGCACCACCCCCATGGTCGCCTTGAGCCGCGCCGTTGGGCGCAAGCGCGCCCTGCAAATGCTGCTGACCGGCCAGGTCATCCCCGCGCACACCGCTGCCGATTGGGGACTGGTCAACACGGTCGTCCCCGCCGCCGAGCTGGCGTCCGCCGCGCGCGATCTGGCGCTCTCCATTGCCAATGCCAGCCCGCTGACCGTCGCTCTGGGCAAGCAGGCGTTCTACACCCAGATTGACCTGGACCAGCCCAAAGCCTACGCCTACGCCAAAGAGGTCATGAGCATGAACGCGATGGCCGTAGACGCCCAGGAGGGTATGTGCGCCTTCCTCGAAAAGCGCCAGCCGGCATGGACGGGCAACTAGGCAAACAACGGTGACGCACATGCCGTCGCTCTGTGCGTAGGATACCGCTCAGCCAGAGGCGGCATTCCGCGCGCTATGGATGGTCATTCGGATTATCGGTGAATAGCCACTCGGCTGCCGCGAGTGAGAGCTGCACAGTATCGGCGCAAACGACCGCTGCTCTCGCTGCTGCGCTGCCTTGAGAGCGCCGTCACTCCTCCCTCCTGACCGGGAGCTGGAGCTCGATAACGGCGTCATCGTGCTCGGGTTGGGGGAGTTGCATGAGGATTTGCCGGCACTGCCCCACGATCTGCCACTGCTGCTGCTCCACCCAGGTGCCCAAGAGGCCATAACTACGATGGATGTCGTTGACGTTCCCTGTGTGTACGATCGTCGCCATGGTCTCAATGGCAGGAAGGTCCCGTAGCGAAAGTTCCCGGTCTTCGGACACGCGCACCGCTACGGGAGCTTTCCCGGTGAGCAGATAGCCTACTTCAAAGTCCAGAGCGTCGGAATCGACCAGGGACGCGTGGATCACCAAGGCGATTTGCCCCAGGCTGCTGGGACTCACCTTACGCGGTACGACGGTCGTAATAAGACTGACGAGGCGCCGCACGGTACCCACATCCAGCAGCACCTCGCGTAGCGCCAGGTAGCGTTGTGCGGGGATGGTTTTGAGCACAACATCGGGGCCCTGCACCTGGCCATAGGTGTCTATCTGGTCCAGACGCGCCTCGACCAGCTGCAACCGGGTGAGATCTTCCTGCATCGTCTGCATGATTTGTGCTTTGCGCAGCGCCAGCATCCCCCGCATCTCATCGGCAGAGGCGTTCTGGTCGAGGAGTCGAGCAATCTGATCGAGACCCAACCCCAGCTCCTTCAAGACGAGAATGCGATTGAGGCGGGGCAATTGTCTGGCACTGTAGTGGCGATACCCCGTCTGCGGATCGGTATACTCCGGGCTGAGCAAGCCGATCTCGTCGTAGTAGCGCAGGAGCCGCCCCGATACCTGGGCAATGAGCGAGAATTCCCCGATACGAAACATGCCTGCTCCTCCTCATGTAGCGGGTGGCTGGGACACGACATCAGCAAAGCCCGTCGCTTGCTGTGCTCACCGTTGGAGCCATGCCAGGGCAAGCTCGTGGATGACGGCGGCGAGCAGATCGGGATGTTCCGCGGTGGTGAAATGACCACCGGGTAACATGCGAATGTCGAGACCAGCGGCACCCAGCCGCGCGCGTGACGCATCAATTTGTTTGGGCTCATAGGCATCTTCCTCGCTGCCGGCAATACAAAAGGTGACCGAACCGCGCAGCGCGTGATACAACCGGGCGAGGTCCCAGCGCCTGGCATGGGCTTTGTGCTCGGCGACGAACCCAGCGGCCAGATGGAGGAATGCAGCCCCATTCCGCCGCGTTATAGCATCATACTGCTCCCGGAGTTCCGCATCCGTCACCTCATACCCTGGAGCATACAGTTTTTCGGTGCGCATGATGCGCGCAAACAGAGCCGGGGAGCGCTGCACGCGCTGCATGCTGAGTGCGCCCAAAGGCGACTTTAGCAGCGGCGTCGAGCGCCAGGGATGGGAATGCGCGTCGGCAAACAGCCCGCCGTTGGCGATGAACACCGATTCGATGCGGGTGGCGAGCGGCTCGCCACGTGCGAGGCGCTCTTCCTGGCGCGCGAGGAGTTCGAGCAGGACGAGCGAGGAGTAGTCGAACGTCACCACGAAGGTGCGCCGCACCCCATGCGCCTGCCACTGCGCTTCAACCAGATCGGCACGCTCAATGGTCGAGTAGGCATAATCCCTGGGCTTATCCGAATCACCCTGCCCGACGTATTCGAGATAGAGGCGTGGAACCAGTGCATCCCCAAGCAAGGCGTTGACGTAGGCGTAGCCATAAGAGCCATCAGGATAACCAGGAAGGAAGGTTATCCAGCGGCCTGCGGCATCGAGTGTGCCACCAATCCCAACAACGCGCTCGAACACCATCAGATGGGGCGTGCTCATGCTATCGTGCGCAGTGAGCATGCGGTGGCGGTCGGGATCGTAGGGGACGCGCTGCCCCCCGCCGAACCACTCGGCTGCGGGGATGAGGGCAGGCTTGCTGGCAATGGAGGTGCTCATGACGGACCCTTTCTGTGAGAAAAAACACTCATGCTCGTGGGAGCCATTAACGAGCGGACGGGCGGAGTGGAGTTGGTGGAACGACGACGTCAACCAGTCCGGTCTCGGTGTCGTAGACGAGTCCCGATACCAGGAGAGTCTCTGGCAGGTCAGGAATTGCCCGCAGCGCAGTCACATCAATAGCCACGGCGGCGCGCGGATCTAGGATCGCTTTGGTCGGAAGCTCCACGGGTGGGATGCCGAAATAGCTAGCCATCAACGCTGTATTGCTGGCCATCAGTGTGATCCCACAGTGGGTATGCTGGAGCACAATCAGGTGAAAGGGAGAGCCGGCGTTCTCGCCTCTCGGCGTGCTGGTGCCAGTGGGAGTCTGCGTGGGAACCTGCGTGGGAACCTGCAGCAGCATGCGTAGCAGTTGCACCGTTCCCGGAGCCACCCGCCCACCGACATTGCGCAGCACGACCGCCTCGCCTGGTTCAAGTCCGAGCAGGTGGACCGGATCAACGCGTGGGTCAGCACAACTGATGATCATGGTTTGCAGGGTCGGGCGCATGGTGAGGCCCGCGACGAAGCGATGGGTGGCGAAATCGTGGTTACGGTGTACTAGGGTATCAATCGTGTTCATGGTGGAGCTCCTCTCGCACATACAGGCCGGTTGGATGATGCTGTTGACAGAACGTGTGATGCAGCGCCTCGACCGTTTTGCGAACGCGGTTCGACTCCGGTCCTCAACACCGGAGATCCCCGGTTCGACGAACGCGGATCGCCGTTCATCAGATCGCGGCAGCTCACAATCAGAGGATGCAACTTTGACGTTACGTCAAAGTCAAGAGGAGCATCGGCACCTGTTTTTTTGGTTTCATGATAGAAGAGCTTTTCAGATGAGTGACCCGGCTGACATACGTACACGTTGCCAGGACGATGTGAGGGGAACGCCGAAGGGATATGATGCGGTGTACCAACAATCCATCAGCCATCCATTGCTGTCCCTTGCGTTGAAGTGGTCGCCGCGTACCCCCGTGCCTGCGCCTCATGCACCAGCGCGTCCACGCTCGCGCCGCTCGGCAAGCGCCTTTAACGCGGCACATTCGTCATCGGTGAAGGTAATTTGATAGGCTCTTGCATCTTCTCCCTTGTGCGTCATGGACTTACACAGCGCACATAGCGCAAGCGGTGACCTCTTGCCAGCGATGTCTCACTCCGCGAGCGCGATCTCATTCCCCGGACGGTCCCAGCGGATACTTCAGCCCCGTACCCGTGTTGAACAGCACCACCGTCTCATCCGCGCCCACGTCGCCGCGCTCGCGCAGCTTGAGCAGCGCCGCCAGCGTCGCGCCGCCTTCGGGCGCCGCGAAGATGCCCTCCATCGTATTGATGAGGCGCGCCCCCTCCGCAATCTCCTCGTCCGTGACGGCGATGGCGCATCCGTTGCTCTCACGCACCGCTCGCAGGATCAGATAATCGCCCACCGCCGCCGGCACCCGGATAC
This sequence comes from Ktedonobacterales bacterium, assembly GCA_035310125.1. Lineage (GTDB taxonomy): Bacteria > Chloroflexota > Ktedonobacteria > Ktedonobacterales > JADMIN01 > DATGEP01. The sequence goes on along the minus strand of DATGEP010000131.1, from coordinate 5,832 downwards.
CGCTGGCGTACGTCGCGGCGCCCTCCCACGGGCGCGCTCGCTCCGTCCCGTCCTCGAACGCACGCACGATGGGCGCGCAGCCTACCGCCTGCACGCTGATCATGCGGGGCCGCTCAGCGCCGATCCAGCCCAGCTCCTCCATCTCCGCGAACGCTTTCCACATGCCCACGATGCCCGTTCCGCCGCCAGTCGGATACACGATGACCTCCGGCAGCTTCCAGCCGAGCTGCTGAGCCACCTCGTAGCCCATCGTCTTCTTCCCTTCGCAGCGATACGGCTCCTTCAGCGTCGAGACATCGAAGGCGCCAATCTCCGTCGCGCGCGCTCGCGCCAGCGCGCCCGCCGCGTCAATCAGCCCCTCCACCTCGTGCAGCGTCGCCCCAAACGAGCGCATCTCCTTCTTGAACAGCGCGGGCGTATCCGCCGGCAGAAACACCTCCACCGCAATCCCCGCCCGCGCGCCATACGCCGCCAGCGCTGACCCGGCATTTCCCGCCGTTGGAATAGTAAACGCCGTGACGCCCAGCTCCTTCGCCTTCGAAACAGCCGCCGAGATGCCCCGCGCCTTGAAGCTGCCCGCCGGATTCAGTCCTTCCTCCTTCACCTGGAGCCGGCTGAAGCCGAGCCGCGCCCCCAGCCGCGGGGTGGCTAGCAGCGGCGTGCCGCCTTCACCCAGCGTCACGATATTGGCCGGATCGCGCACCGGCATCAGCTCAGGAATCTGCCACATGCCAGGCCGGCGGCTCGCCACCTCGTCGCGGTCCAGTGTGCGCCGGCCCCGCGCCAGATCATAGCGGGCATACAGCACCCCCCCATCCTCGGGGCACAGCGTCTGAAGCTCGTCGGCGCTGTAGCTGCGCCCGCAGCGGGTGCATTCGAGATGTGTCAGCAGACTGAGCATGGGAAGCATCACGGTCCTTTCCTGCGCGGTCTTGCGCGTCGTGGCTGCGTTGAACTATAGTCCTGTATCGCTGTCCGCGCTCTGGCTGTGCCGCACGTCGTCTGGCTTATCTGGCGTTGGTTGGGATTCGGACACTGTGAATGCCACGGTTGATGGCAAATTCACCCGAATGGCGGAGCCTGGCACGACCTCCTCAAAATCAACAAAGCCGAGTGCGCGAGCGCAGAGGCAGAGATAGCGCGTGTGCGCCCCGGACCTCTGGCCCCCCGCAATGACGAGCGCCCGCAACGGATTTCCGCTGTCCGTGGCGTCTCTCGCGGCGGCTCCTATGCGTGTGCTAATGTCCAGATAGGTCACGACGCTGTCTTGACGCTCATGAGCAAGCTCCAGGACAACGGATGATAGATCGCTGACGAAGCGCTCCATGTGGCTTGCCGCCACCAGTGGATCCGTCTCTCCTCGGACGAGAAGTGCACCTGGTGCTTCTATCCGCAGCACTCCCAACGCAATAAGCTCCGCGATCCAGCACTCGATGCGCGTGCCACCATCATATCCCAATCTTTTGAGGAAATTGCCCTTCGCTGCGCCCAGACGAACAGGAAAGAGGCGCGCGCGCTTTTCAGCGGTGGTAGGGGAAGCGTTGAGTGTGTTGATAACTTCCAGCGTATAGACAATGCCCTCTCCAAGAGTCACACGCTCGCGCTGAGCTGCGCCTAATAGTGTAGAGCTAAGAGTTCGGCGCGCGATAGCGAGGCCACGTCCTTTGCGCCTCCTCTTGGCTGCTCGCCGCTTCGATATCTGCGCGTCGGGAGTGGCAGGAGTAGCATCCGATTCTGAGCCACTCGGCTCGCGTGGAAACACCTCATTGAGGTCGAACACCCGCACGTTACGGAGGAAATCTTGAGCCGCCCAAAACGCGGCTGGCGGATCGGCTGCCCATAAGCTGATGGCATGACCCAAGGCGTGCAGGCGAAAAACCAATGGAAGATAGTCACGATCGCGTGTAACGAGTATAAACTGCTGGTGTCGCCCACCATGGAGCGCACGGTCGAAAGCATGCAAGGACAGCTCCATGTCAACCGCATCCTTGACTTCCTCGTCTTCGAACGGCACATGTGGAACATCTATTGGCCGGAATCCAAATCGGTACAATTCCTTATATGTCGGTCGGTGCGCGGGTTGCGCGGCATCCGCGAAGTAGAGCAAATCAGCGCGTTGTCCCTTGAGATGCTCATCCAGATAGGTACGCAGGTGGCGAACAAACGGCCGTACCAACGTTGAATTCTGTAATTGATTCTCCGCATCTACATATACAGATACCGGCGCGATCGCCGGTGGCCGGCCCACCCAATACGCATGCGGTCGCCGTCGTGGCAGCGCGATCAGCAGTGCGGCGCACACGACGAAGAAACCGCCAGCGGCGAAGAGCCACGCACGCGCGCCAAACGAGAGTAGATACGTTGCGGCTGCCTGAAAGGCGCCTCCTGCTTGCGCCAGCCACGCGGCTGGTGTGTACACGAATCCTACCGCGAAGCCCGCGGCGGCGAGGCACACGACAGCGAGCATGAGTCGTGGCCGCGAGCGTCGCGCCCAGAAATCCTGCCAGGATCGTCGAACGCCCATAGACTGTTCCTCCTCACCTGTATGCTGTCAATGTACTCGCTGCCGCTTGGTATTATGTAGTATAGCTGAGCGCATCAATGTAGGCTACCAACTCCGGTTGGGACGTTGTCATTCGCCATCGGTTTCAGCCCGCATCCCGTCTCGTGCGCCGGCCCTTGCGGGCCGCGGCGCCCACCGCAGTCAAGACGCCGCCGCGTGCTGCGCCCGCTCTGGTGTATACTTGGGCCGAACAGGCCGCAATCGCAGAGAGCGTATGTGGCAGTGGTGTCCCTCTCGGCTGAGCAAAGGAGCGGAGTCGTGGATTCATTGCTGACGCGACAATGGTGGGCGCTGGGCCTGCGCGGCCTGGCAGCGATCCTCTTCGGGATTCTCGCGCTGGTGGTGCCGGGGATTACCTTGATTGTGCTCATCGCGTTCTTTGGCGCCTACGTGTTGATAGACGGCGTCATCGCCATCTATCTGGCGATCCGTGGACGCGAGAGCTATCACAATTGGGGCTGGCTGCTCGTCGAGGGCATCTTTGGCATCCTGATCGGCATTCTCACCTTCCGCTGGCCCGGCGTATCGGCGCTGGTATTGCTGGCATTCATCGCCGCCTGGGCCATCATTACTGGCATCATGGAGATCTTCGAGGCCATCGAGCTGCGCCGCGTCATTCACAATGAATGGCTGCTGATTCTCAGCGGTGCCGCGTCGGTGCTATTCGGCCTGATCCTCATCATCTTCCCCGGTACTGGAGCGCTGGCCTTGATCGTAGTGATTGGCCTCTACGCCATCATCTTCGGACTGCTGCTCCTGGTGCTCGCGTGGCGCCTGCGGCAGATGGTGCGGCGCGGCCTCGCGGCATAGCGTGGGGGACACGCGGCGCTGAACATAAGGCTGGCGCAGAGAGCTGTGGGACAGGTGTGATGCCGTACGGCTCACTCGTGACCGAGAGCAGACGCGCCGGTCATCTCATCGTACCAACACCGCTGGCAGAGATCGCATAATCGCATACCCAATCGGCGTGGTAGGATACGAGCGCCGGGGCATGCCCGGTATGCGTACATCCCCTATGCTTGACCGAGGAACCGCCAGTATGTCCGCTACTTCCGGCGCTACACCCACCTTCCGTCTGCTGCGCACAGTCACCGCCACGCGCTACGTCACGCCACTGCGCGAAGGCGGCTCGCTGCCGGCGGTGGTCGAGGCCGACGATGACGGGCTTTACGTCGTCAAATTTCGTGGCGCTGGCCAGGGTGTCAAAGCCCTCGTCGCCGAGCTAGTTGCCGGCGAGATTGGCCGGGCGTTGGGCCTGCTCGTGCCCGAGATCGTCTTTATCGAGGTAGACCCCGCGCTGGGCCGCTCCGAGCCAGATTTCGAGATACAGGCGCTGCTCAAGGCGAGCGGCGGCCTCAACCTCGCGCTGGACTACCTGCCCGGCGCGCTTCCGTTCGATCCCGCCATCCCGCGACCGTTGGACCCCGCGCTCGCCGCTGCCATCGTCTGGTTCGATGCCTACATCACCAATGTAGACCGCACACCGCGCAACACCAACCTACTCACCTGGCACAAACGCCTCTGGCTCATTGACCACGGCGCCGCGCTCTACTTCCATCACGGCGCTGGCGCCTATCCGCCCGGTGGCAGCCTCAAATTCGCGCGCGTCGCAGATCATGTGCTGCTGCCCTATGCGGGCGATCTGGATGCCGCCGATGTGACCGCCCATGAGCGGCTCCATCCCGCGTTGCTCGCCTCCATCGTCGCCGCCATTCCGGATGTCTGGCTCGCTATCGCACCGGGCGGCGCAAGCGTCGAGGAGCAGCGGGCGGCGTACGTCACGTACCTGACGGAGCGGCTGGCGTCGTCGCGAACCTTCGTGGAGGAGGCACAGCATGCCCGCGCGCAGCTCGTTTGACTACGCGGTCCTCCGCGTCGTTCCCCGTGTCGAGCGCGAGGAATTCCTCAATGCCGGCGTCATCCTCTTCTGCCGTGCCCGCGCCTTCCTCGCCGCGCGGATCGCGCTGGACGAGCGGCGTCTCCTTGCCTTCGAGCCTGAGCTAGACGCCGACACGTTGGCGGAGATCCGCGCGCACCTCGACACCATCCCCCGCATCTGCGCTGGTGAGCGCGACGCCGGTCCCATCGCCCGGCTCTCCCAGGCCGCGCGGTTCCACTGGCTCGTCGCGCCCCGCAGCACCATCCTCCAGCCTTCGCCCGTCCATTCCGGCCTCTGTGGGGACCCCGCCGCCGCGCTGGATCGCCTCTACGCCGAGATGGTCCAGCCGCCACCTCCCACCGCATAAGTCCGGTTTATCGGCTGTTCCATCGCCTTTCTGAGAAACCGTAATCTGTATCATATCAACTCCGGTTGGGACGTTGGCAGTCGCCCAGGGCTCCCGCCCGCATCCCGTTTTGTGCGCCGGCCCTCATGAACGTTCGTGAAGTACGGCGAACCAGTACGCCCATGGTAGGGGCGCTGCCTGCTGCGCCCGCCGTGGCATGCCAGGTATCCGTCATATCCGCCACGAACGGTACAAGAACATCACAGCCGCGAGCGTCCACCCCGCATCCATTTCCCCGCTGCCCCCGCTATCCAAAGGCTTTGGCGGCATCGCCGCTCATCGCCACCACTTCTGTCCGCTTCCGACCGCTTCCGACCGCTTATGCCCGTAGCGCCACGCCCCTCCCACGTCGTACGCTATCCGCGCTGCCGCTATTCTGACAGCCAGCCCCAGGAGAACATCTTGAAAGAGAACATCTCACCCGACGCCCACAGCCAGGTGTGGCCACTCGCGCCATCCCGCCACAACAGCCACAGCGCGCGGTGGGGACAGCCGAATGTCATGTGTACCACCGGCAGAATCGGCAACCGATTTTCCAATTCCGGCAGAATCGGCAATTCCCTCCCCTTCCTTCGTTACCTCCATGATGACCGCATCACGAATTCCGGCAGAATCGGCAACCGATTCCTGAATTCCGGCAGAATCGGCAACCGATTCCTGAATTCCGGCAGAATCGGCAACTGTAACCGCGCGGATGTCAGATGCCGGGCGCGCCATATGCTCCGCTGTGCGTCGTTTGGGCTTCAGCCCGCTCCCACCGTGCGTCGGCCATGCATGGCCTCGAGCGCGCGAATGCCAAATTCCGGCAGAATCGGCAACCACTCTCCCCTCGCCGCGCACGGAGAGGGCTACCCGCCGCGGCATCGCGTGCTCTCACGTGGAGGCGGGACGGGGTAGAGGGTGAGGTTCCCTCCGCGCCCGTCGTGGCCGGGCGGCGGATGAGATTCCCCCGCGCGTGCTACATTTCTTCTATCGGACCCCGCG
>DATGEP010000130.1:0-3231 GCA_035310125.1 Ktedonobacterales bacterium | reverse complement strand
TTCGTGCCATCAACACACTGCACCCTGGTTAGTGGCGAGGGATGAAAACAGATCCTGAACGGGTGTTGGCAGTTCAATGCGGAGGCCTTTGCGCCGACCGCGATAGACGTGCACGGCGCGCAGCTCACCTCGCTTTACACGCTGCAGTACCGTCTGGCGGGAGACGCCGAGAGCTTTGGTGGCATCCTGCATAGGGAGCCATCCAGGTGGAGCGTTTTCGACGAACTTGGCGCGCAACTCGTCGGTCAGGCGGATTCGCCACGGCGCACCGGGAGTAAGTTGCTCGCCGGCGATGAAACCGACGAGGAGCCACCGCAGCAAAGTCGATTGGGCAACGCCCAGGATCTTCGCCGCGCGAGTAACGGTCACGATTTCGCCGAGTGGAGGTGAGGCGGGCGGTTGGTACCGGGGAATATGGCGGTACCCGCGGAGGCTGCAGACCATGTTGGCGGTGAAGCGCTGGCCGGTGGCACTGCGGCGACCCTGACGATTGAGGATTCCGGTAATGACCGCGTCCGGATAGTGCTCCGCCAGGCGACGGACCAAGGACAGCGTGTCCTCATCGGTGTGGATGGTGCGGTGGTTGTAGCGGGGGAGCGGAATCTGGAGTTCGGTCAGGGCTCCGCCTCGCCAGCGGAGGGTAAGATGGGCACGCTCCTCGGCTCGTTGGATGTTGACGATGACTTCGTCCAGTAACGTACGCAGCAGTTCCTTGCGGTCGCGGTCGGTGGTGGTTGGCGCGGACCAGACGCGCTCGAGTTGATGACCGAGTTGGTGGATGAGCGCGCGTTCTTCGGAGCTGAGACTTCGCGGTCGGCGCTGCTCGCGGCGCGCCAATTCGGCTTCGGCCGCGGCGAGTGCGGTGAGCTGCTGCTCCCACTCGTGCTCCAAACCACGAGCCACCAGACGATTTTCGGGATCGACAGCGCGATAGCGACGTTCAGCGCGCGTGGCCTCGTAGCGGGCGCGTTCGACGTCCAGGCGCCACTGGGCAAGTGCCGCGTCGTGGTCGGCTTCAAGTCGCTGGGCAGCGGCCACTGCCGCACGGAGTCCGGCCGGTGTGCAGGCAGCGAGGAACGCCTCGGCGACGGCGGCATCGATCTGCTGGCCGCCGACGGTCAGGCAATACGTGCCGCGACCATTGGACAGCTGGCCGGCTGGGCAGTAATAGCCCGGGGTACTCAACCGACCACGGTAATAGACGGCCAGCCGGCGCCCGCAGCGGCCACACGTTGCCAGACCCTGGAGGAGTGCCGCCCCCTCGCGAATAGCTCCGCCTGGTTGGTGCCGCTGGGGATGCGTGTTGGCCTGGAGGCGTGCGAGGGTATCCAGATGCGTCTGCCAATCCACAAAGCCAGGGTGATGATTCGGAATTAACACCGACCATTCCGCACGCGGCAGACGGCGCAAGCGTTGGCGTACCTGACCGGACTGATCGACGAAACGTTCTTTTCTTGTCTTACCGTAGGTATAAGCGCCGGCGTACGACGGATTGGTGAGCACGTTGTGGATGGCGGTATAGGTTGGCACGATCCATCGGACCTCGCCGAACGGAGTCTTCCGCATGGGAAAGCGGAGACCCTCCGAACAAAACCACAGCCACACGCGACGCACGGAACCGAACTCAGCGAAGCGCTCGAATACGGTGCGGATGGCGCCAGTGACGGCCTCGTCTGGATCAAAGCGGACCTCACCATCTTCGTCGCCCCAGACGAGTCCAACCGGCAGGCCGCGTCGCAGCTCACCGCGGGCGGCCTTGTGCCGGATGCCACCTTCCAGGCGAGAGCGTAGGATATGCAGTTCCGCTTGGGACATCGTGCTCTTCAAGCCCAACACCAGACGATCGTTGAAATCGCCAGGGTGGTACAGACCGTCGTCATCGCCAAGGACCGTGTTGGTGATCTCACACAGGTCGAACAAACGGTACCAATCCACGCTGTTGCGCGCGAGCCTGGATAGTTCCAGGCCGAGGACGATGCCGACGTGGCCGAGTGCGACTTCGGCGGTGAGGTGGCCGAAGCCGGATCGAACAGCGGTGCCGTTGGCCGAGATGCCTTGATCCTCGTCAATCACGAGCACCTGCTGGCTCGGCCAACCGAGATCGACGGCACGCGTCACGAACGCATACTGGCGAGCGGTGGACTCCGGATTGCGTTGGACCTGACCGGGGCTCGACTGACGGACATAGACGATGGCCAGGCGCTGGCGATGGGTGGGCGTGATTCTGCTGGGGTCCATTAGCGGACATCTCCACTGCTGGCCAGCAGTTCGGTGATCGTCAGCGGCTCGTCGCAGTGTGGACAAAGCCCACCAGGGCCCAGGCGAACACAGAACGTGGCGCACTCCGAGCAGTACTGGGTACCGAGGTAGCGCTGGTCGCACACTGGGCAGGCATACACCGTCTGAGCCCGTCGCGAACGAGCCGCTGGGAGCGCAACTGGGAGAGGTGCTGGTTGATGGCGACGACGATAGGCCGTCTGACGACAGGCTGAGGAGCACCAGCGCTGCGATGAACGTCCGGGCGGCAGCGATCGGCCGCACAGGTCACAGCTAGCCGTAACGCTCGCGTCACGCAACGTGCTTCGGGAGCGGCGAGAGGGTTCAGTCATCCACGTCAGGCTCCTTGAGAACGGCGGCCTGTGCGATCAGGCGAGCCAGGGCTACGACGACGGCGATCTGGTCTTCGTCGGGAACGCCTTCCCACACCAACGCCAGTGGCGCCGGCGTCTCCAGCAGGTCCAGCGGCAGCTGCACGCGCACCCTCCTCAACCGGATGACCTCCATCATCCGGCGGCGGTCCGAGTCGACGCGCCAGGCCAGCCAGGACCCGGCCGGCGTTTAGCAGATCAGCGAGCGAGCCGATGGTCTCACCGGCCTGCGCGGATGAGCCAGCGACCGGCTCCAGGTCGGTCCACGCGGCTGGCACGAGTCGCCGGGTGCCGTCCGAGAGGACCAGGATGAGCCCGAGCGTACCGTGGCGCCGCATTCGGCCCAAGACCGACAGAGACTGACCGTCAAGTGGATGACCACGCCGAACAATCGTGACCTTCGATGGAAAGCCCTCGAGGTGGGTAGTGTGTTGCCGTTTCGTTCGACCGGCTTGACCGTCAGGTCATGCTCGACGCACTGGGAGAAAGCATCCACGACAACCGGATGCTGCGTCTGGTGAGCAACATGCTCAACGCTGGATACTTGGAGGACTGGATCTGGAACCCCACGCTGAGCGGTGTG
>DATGEP010000129.1:0-1123 GCA_035310125.1 Ktedonobacterales bacterium | reverse complement strand
GACTCATACTCCCGTATCTCGCGCGCTTTCCGCTCTACCTCGACACGATCACGGAACCACGGCCGGACACATGTACGCTCAACCAGTTTCTGAAGCCGCACGAAATCCCCGTCACCTTGGAGGGGTTTGTCTATCGCTTCGGCAAACGACTCTGACGGCAGCAGGTGGCACGATTCGACCGCCGCGACGGTTGACGGAGAGAAGCTAGCGGCATCGGCCAACTGCTCTTGTGTCATTCCGAGTTCTGCTCGAATCCGTTTCATTTCGCCTACGAAATAGGCGAACGGATTTGCATACGGGTCCTGACTCACGCTTCGTCACCCATCCTTATACAAGATCAGTAATTCTTATCGCCACCAACGTCAACCCTACCCCTTGGGGGTGGGGTGCGTATGGGCTGCGACCAGCCACTTTACCGGCCACGATGGGTCCCAACCGAGGATCACAGCACAGGGACAGGCCAGGCATATGCAGACACAACAGACCACAGAGACGAGCGCTACCGACCAGACGGCAGCCGACATAGCCGACCTGGAGAGGCTCGGCGCGGTAGTAGCGAGACTCGGCCTTCAGGCGAAGGTGCGGACGGCAGGACGGCTGCCTTATCTCGATGTGCGTAACCCGCGCGCCGGCCGGCTGGCCGAAGCGGTGTACGTGCAAGGTGGCTCGTATTGGTGGAGCTGGGCCGAACGGATCGCACCGCGCGAGGATGCAACGGCAACGGCGGCCATCCTCGCGCGTGTCCTGCGCACCGTTGGCGAGGAACCAGCGCAGTGAGCGCCGACCGCCGGCCCCACGCGGGTATGCCGCTTGACGCCGTGTCCCATCTCAACCCCGGCTGGAAATGCTGGCGGGAAGCCGTACCTATGAATGGCTGGTATTACGCGGAGCGGCCCGGCTATGGGCGGGTAGACGCCGCCGATCCCGAAGACCTGCACACCGCGATTCTGATCGCTGAATCAAACGCGGTTCACCCGATGCCGCAGCCGGCAGTCGGCTTTCCTTCTGAGTAGCCCGCTTCCCCTGGACTGGTCACGCGGCCGGCTGCCCAGTGCCCGGCCCCGGCCGCGTGGCCTTCACTGCGTCCCGCGCAGCGCTGAGGCGCTAGCCGCTTGCCTGCTGC
>DATGEP010000128.1:0-1897 GCA_035310125.1 Ktedonobacterales bacterium | reverse complement strand
TCCTATCTCGTATGGGTCCCCTCAGCGGGAACAATACTAGGATGTCTGTCTATTGACTACTGTCCTTTGCGGTCACAATTGAGGGCGAAAAGCTCGTGGACCTGGAAGCCCGCTAACTTTCCATCAGGGCTTTCAGGTGTTGATACCCCGCGTCGAGCTCCTTCTTGACAGTGCCCGCCATCATCGGCTCGGCAATCTTGAGCAGACCAGTCGGCTGCGCCTGGAAGTGCACACGCAGCCTGGTGCTGCTGCCCTCTGGCTGGAGCGTATGCGCATGCTCATAGGCCAGCGGGCCGGAGGTGCTCTTCAGCGCGTACGTACTGGTGGGGACCAGCTCGGTGATCTGCCAGGTCGATTCGGTCCGCTGCCCCATCACCGTGCGGACGGCAACACCCGTCGAGCCGACCGCGAGCGGCCCCGCTGATGTCTGGCGGTATTCAACGAGCTGCGACTGCCATCGCGGATAGGTCGTGATGTCGGTCAGATAGGCGAAGACCACCTCCACTGGCCGGTTGATCAGAATCTCGAGATCGTGCGTGATCATGTGTTTCTCCTCCTGCAGTTGCGCGTCGCCGCGCGGACGATGTGCACCACGTGGCACACCTCTACTATGCCCGCGGCCCACTGTCCCCCACCAGGAAGTATCCTCACCGCTTCCTCACCGTTTCAGGTGTGGCGTATACTGTGAGCGACCTGGCGGGTGTACGGTTCCTTGTTGGGAGTGCTGCTCATGAGCGAGCCCACTATGCTGAGCGCCGTGCTCAAGCGCTACCGACTCGCGGCTGGACTCTCCCAGGAGGCCCTGGCCGCGCGCGCTGAGCTTAGCGCGCGCGCCATTTCGGACGTGGAGCGCGGCTTGCGCCGCGCGCCGCATCCCGACACCCTGGAGCGCCTCGTCGCCGCTTTGCGCCTCTCCCCACAGCAACGAGCGCTCCTCGTCGGCGCGGCCAGACCAGAGACGCAGGTGACTGCGGAGTCTTCGCCCCCGGCGCCGCTGCCCGGCCTGCCCGTTCCCCCTACCGCGCTCATCGGTCGTGAAGCGGAGCGTGCCCACGCCCGGAGTCTCCTTCGTGAAAGCTCGGTGCGGATGGTCACGCTGACGGGACCGGCAGGCGTGGGGAAGACCCGACTCGGGCTGGAGCTGGCACACGACCTGGCGCCGGAGTTCCCCGACAGCGCACGGTTTGTCGATCTGAGTTCCGTTCGGGACCCGTCGCTGGTGCCGAGCGCGGTGGCACAGGTGCTCGGTCTGCACGAAGCAGCGGGCGTCCCTGCGCATGAGCAGGTACTTGCCTATTTGGCAGCACGGCGGATCCTCCTCATCGTCGACAATGCAGAGCAGGTGGCGGATGCGGCAACGTGGTGGGCGGAGGTGCTCGCCCGGTGCCCGCACGTCGTGTTGCTCGTCACCAGCCGCACGCCGCTGCGCCTGCGCGGCGAGGCGATCCTCCCACTGGCCCCCCTTCCTCTCGAAGACGCAGTCACCCTGTTTCGTGAGCGGGCACGGAGCATGCATCCCGATGGAAACTATACCGGCCAGGCGGTGGCCACGATTTGCAAGCGGCTGGACTGCCTGCCACTGGCGATTGAGCTGGCGGCGGTGCATGTCCGTATCCTGCGGTGGCGCAGTTGGCGGAGCAGCTGGACCAGCGGCTCGCGCTGTTGCGGGAGGGCATGCGCGATCTGCCGCCGCGGCAGCGCACGATGGAGGACGCCATTGCGTGGAGCTACGACTTGCTGACGGAGGCCGGACAGAAGGTGTTTCGCTCGCTGGCGGTCTTCGTCGGCGGGTGGACGGTAGAGGCCGCGCGGTCCATCTGCTGGGAGCAGGCGCCATCGCATCAGGAGGTCGTTCTGGCGCTGGCGGAGCTTGTGGATGCCAGTCTGGTGCAAGCCG
>DATGEP010000127.1:0-1373 GCA_035310125.1 Ktedonobacterales bacterium | reverse complement strand
CTGCGCCACTTCGAGCTGCGCCACCAGCGCTTCGCTGCGGGCGCGCTGCTCGAATTCACGGCGCAGGACAACCGCGAAGCCCATACAGAAGACGAAGGCAGGCGCAAGCGAGACAAACGATTGTAAGAAGACGGCGCGATTGTGCGCGATGGAGAGCGGCCAATTCAGCGCGAGCAGCACGAGCATTGTCAGCAGCCATATCGCCGTGCTGAGCGGCAGCGAGTGCCGCAGCGCGTAGATAGTGCCGATGACGCCGATCGTCACGATGGACAGGAGCCAGTCGAACTGGATGCCGAGGCCAGTCGTAGCAAGCACGACGCAGGTAACGACAATCAGGTAGATGGCATAGCGCAATGGCATGTTTTCCGGATCGGCGCAGGTTTCCATGCGATGGAATATCCAGAGCCAGAGGAGATTGCCCGCCGTGAAGAGCAAGAAGACCGGGAGCGTAAGTGGCTGCTGAGCCGCGAGGACACCCAGCAGATAACCGGCGGCGACGGCAATATACGCCGCCAGATCCAACAGATTGTACTGATTCCAGGTGACACGCCCACCGGGCTTGTCCTGATTCACATTCGTCGTCTCCATCTCCGGCCTTCCCTCTCGCATACGGATATGATGGTTCGCTCCCGCTCATTATATCCACCCAAGCGCGCCGGCGCTCTATGCCGCAGGTCATGTCCGCGATGCCCTCACCCGCCGCTATCCATGACTCAAGTCATATGTCTATGTCTTGCCGCATGCCGCCGATTCATGACCCCAAACGTGACTCGCGACACGCGCGGCCAGCCCCTCCACGCCGGTATCCTTTCTCCGAGGCGTGCAACAGGCGAGGTGTTCGCCACGTCGGCACAGGAAGAGATGATTTACTCTATGGCGGCTGTCATCCCAGGCAGATTCACCGCGCAGAGCGATGAGCCGTTTGTCGTTTTTCTGATCGGCATGCGCATCAACCGGCTGCTGGCTTTCTCCAAGTGGATTCCAACGGCGCTGGCGATGGAGCCGATGCTGCGCATGCTCTATCAGCATCCTGAGAAGGGCATGCTCGGCGCCCGCACGCTGCTCTCGTGGCGTGGCGTCACGGTGATCCAGTACTGGCGCTCCTTCGAGGACCTGGAGCGTTTCGCTCGCAGCGCGCAGGATCCACACATGGCCGCGTGGCGCCGCTTCAACAAGGCCGTCGGCTATACGGATGGCAGCGTGGGCATCTGGCACGAGACGTATGTCGTACAGCCGGGCAATTACGAGGCGCTCTACGGCAACATGCCGGTCTTCGGGCTGGCCGCCGCCACCGCGCACGTGCCCGCGACTGGCCGCCGCGAAACCGCCCGCAAGCGACTGCAACACACGGGCGACGAGATGCCGGAGACGCA
>DATGEP010000126.1:0-5009 GCA_035310125.1 Ktedonobacterales bacterium | reverse complement strand
CCGGAGCAGCTGCGGACGCTGGACGATCTGCGCCGCCTTCCATACATGACGCGCGAGGAGTGGATGGCCTCTATTAGCGAGACTCCGCATTTTGGGAATCTGCCGACGACCGATGCCGCGCATGCGATACGATATCACCTCACTTCGGGCACGAGCGGGCGCACCCCCATTCGCGTGCTAGATAGCATGAAGGATTGGGAGTGGATCGCGGAGATGTGGTGTTATGGGTTCTGGGGCTTCGGCGTGCGGCCGGAGGATATCGTGTACTTCGCCTTCGGCTATGGGGCATTCATCGGATTCTGGGGCGCGCACTACGCCTGCGAGAAGATCGGCGCACTGGTCATTCCCGGTGGCGCGCAGACAACGGAGCAGCGGGTGAAGCAGATCGTGGAGATGGGCGTCACGACGGTCTGCTCGACGCCGACGTATGCGTTGCGCATGTGGCAGCAGGCGACGGAAATGGGCATTGACCTGGCGCGCGACAGCAAAGTGAACAAGGTGCTGCTCTCCGGTGAGCCGGCGGGCTCCATTCCGGCGGTCAAGCGTCAGCTTGAGGATGCCTGGGGCGCGAAGTGCGGCGACACGGCGGGTATGACGGAGCTGGGTACCATCATGATCTTCGAGTGCGCCAACCAGCCCGGCGGCACACACATCATCGAGGATCACTACATCGAGGAGGTCATCAATCCCGCAACGGGCGATCCGGTCGGCTACGGCGAGCTGGGCGAGCGCGTCGTGACCTCATTCGGACGCGGCTTCATTCCCGTCCTGCGCTACCGGACGAAAGATATGGTGCTAAAGGTGCCGCACACAGCGTGCGATTGTGGCCGCACCGGCGATATCTATGACGGTGGCATTCGCGGGCGCTGGGATGACATGAAGCTGATTCGCGGCACGAATGTGTACCCACGCGCGGTGGAGGCGATTGTCCGCGAGCACGATGGTGTAGATGAGTTCCAGATTTACCTTTGGCGCAAAGAGGACATTCGCGACGAGATAACGATCAAGGTGGAGATGAAGCCGGGACGCGAGAGTGAATGGCCCCAGCTACGGGATGAGCTGACCCACGAATTGAGTATCGCGCACGAGAATCTGCGTTTCAATGTCGAGCGCATGGAGGCGGGCAGCCTGCCGCGCTTCGAGCTGAAAGCGAAGCGGCTGGTAGATGGCCGTCCGGTCGCGACGTATACGACAAACTGAGATTCGCGGTTACCAAGCAAAGGCCGGCGCACGGGGCGCGAGATGTGCTGAAGTCCGGCTGGGTGCGCGATGGCATCCACATGGATGATATGAAAGAGCGGGGTGTAGCGATGGCGAGCACTGATCTGTTGGGAAAGTCGCTGACCGAGGCGGAGAGCGAGATACTGGCGACGTATGACGCGCTGAAGCGCCTGGCCGAGCGCGATGACCTACCGCCTTGCGCCGCGCGCAACGTGCGCAAGGCGCTGGCGTGTATGTGGCAGGCCACGAACGATCTGGACTTGCAATTCGAGCAATTGTATCAGGTTGGTGTGTAGACGGAGGAGAGATGCCGCAAACTCATCCTATCGAGATTGTGAATGCGTGGGTGGCAGCGGCGAACGCGCAGGATATCGAGCGTCTCGTCGCGCTCTCCGATGAGGAGATCGAGGTGGGCGGTCCGCGCGGCTCCGGCCGGGGCAGCCAACTACTGCGCGACTGGATGGGCCGGGCGGGCCTGACGCTGGAGACACTACGCACCTTCGCACGCGGAGATACCGTCGTGTTGGAGCAGCGCGGAGTCTGGCGCTCACTGGAGACCGGTGAGGTCACCGGCGAGCGTAAACTGGCATCACTGTTTCAAACAGGCAGCCAGCGCGTCGTGAAGTTTGCGCG
The DNA here is from genome assembly GCA_035310125.1 of Ktedonobacterales bacterium. Lineage (GTDB taxonomy): Bacteria > Chloroflexota > Ktedonobacteria > Ktedonobacterales > JADMIN01 > DATGEP01. Next base: position 3,155 of record DATGEP010000126.1, on the reverse strand, counting down.
GTACGACGATCTGGGTGAGGCGCTGTCGGCGGGTGGGCTGAGTGCGGCAGATGAGACTTGATGGCGTCTCGTCGTGAGACATAGCATCACCACGACTGACGTGGGACCGGGATGAGTCGCGGGAAGCATTTGCCCGCAAGGTCACGCAACCACAACGACCAGTGACGGTTACCTTCGCGGACGTCTCGATTGCGGCGCCAACTGCGCGGTCGACAGCGCACCACTTCATTGGCTGGCGCGCTTCTGGCGCGCGGCGTATACTTTTCGGCAAGAAGAGCGGCGCCGCGCACAATCGCCGGGGGTCCTGCGTGTTCGCGCGGCGGACGCGACGTATGGTATCTCCACACGATGAAGTGAGGGCGACGATGTCGGCAGCGGATCAGGCGAGCGAACACAATATGACCAATTATCAGCAGGCGCGGCGCGAGTTCTCGTGGGAGGTGCCGCCTGACTACAACTTCGCCATAGATACGATTGGGCACTGGGCGGAGGATTCCGGCAAGCTGGCGATGCTGTGGATTGGGCCGGACGGGCGTGAGGAACGGTACACGTTCGTGGATTTCGACGAGCAGAGCAGCCGGGTCGCTAATGCGCTGGAGAAGCTGGGCATCCAGAAGGGCGAGCGGGTGCTGGTGATGCTGCCGCGTGTGCCGGAGTGGTGGGAGACGATGCTCGGCTTAATGAAGCTGGGCGCCGTGAGTATTCCTTGCACCACACTGCTGACGCCAAAGGATATTCAGTACCGGGCGGAAATCGCGGAGGCGGTGGCGCTGGTGACGGACGTGAGCGGCGCTGAGAAGCTGGCACAGGTGCGGGCGCAGTGCCCGACGATTCGCGCGGCGGTGGTGGTGGGCGAACCAGGCGCAGTGTGTCCCGATGGCTGCGTTGGCTACCATCCGGCGGTGGATGTCGCGTCGCCAGTCTGGTATGGGCGGCGGACAGTCGCGAGCGATCCCTGCCTGATCTATTTCACGAGTGGCACGGTGGGATATCCAAAGATGGTGCTGCATACGCACGCCAGCTATCCGATGGGCCACACGCTCGTGACAGGACGCTACTGGCTGGACCTGACGCCGGACGATCTGCACTGGAACCTTTCGGAGACGGGCTGGGCGAAGGCGGCGTGGAGCAACTTCTACGGGCCATGGGGCAACGGCGCGGCGCTGTTCATTCAGGACGCGCGCGGCAAGTTCAACGCGAGCGAAACGCTGGAGCTGCTGGCGAAGTATCCTATCTCGACGTTCTGCGCCCCGCCGACGGCTTATCGCCTGATGGTGCAGGAAGACCTCAAGCGGTATACGTTCCCGGCACTGCGGCATTGTGTCGGCGCGGGCGAGCCGCTCAACCCGGAGGTGATTGACGCATGGCGCGCGGGAACGGGGCTGACGATTCGCGACGGGTACGGGCAAACGGAGACGGTGCTGATCTGCGGCAACTTTCCCACTGAAGAGGTGCGCCCCGGCTCGATGGGCAAGCCGTCGCCGGGCTTCGATCTGGCGGTGATAGACAACGACGGCCTGGAAGTGGGGCCGAATCAAGAGGGCGACATCGCCATTCGCGTCAAGCCCAACCGGCCGCTAGGATTGTTCCAGGAGTACTGGCGCAATGCCGAAGCGATGGAGCGGTCGTTCAAGGGTGAGTGGTATCTGACCGGCGACCGGGCATACCGCGACGCTGACGGCTACTTCTGGTTTGTCGGTCGCGCCGACGATGTGATTATCTCGGCGGGCTACCGTATCGGGCCGTTCGAGGTGGAGAGCGCGCTGGTGGAGCATCCGGCGGTGGTGGAGTCGGCGGTGGTGGCAACGCCTGATCCGATGCGCGGCGAGATCGTAAAGGCGTTTGTCATTCTGGCGCCTGGCTACACGGCAAGCGAGGCGCTGGCGGTGGAGCTACAGGAGCACGTCAAGATGGTGACGGCGCCCTACAAGTATCCGCGCGAGATCGAATTCGTGACGGAGCTGCCGAAGACGATTAGCGGCAAGATCCGGCGAGTGGAGCTGCGAGACCGCGAGCGTGAGCGGAAAGCGGCGCGGGAATAACTCTTGACGGCGTGAGACGAGCGCCCTACACTTCAGAGAGTGTGCGAGCGTGCGACCTGTGCCGCGTCGCGTCGCCAGAGGATGAGGATAGACCTGTTATGAGTACCGAAGCTCCTACCCCCACGACGAGCGCCACGCCGGAGCGGGTGTTTGTTCAGATTCCAAAGGCCGGTCCCGGCCAGGGCTATCAGGCGCCGAAGAATTATAGCCATCCGCTCCTGCAGATGCTGAGTAAAATCGCGATCTTTCTGCTGTGCCTGTCGCTACCTATCGCGTCGGGCGGCATCATCGTCATGATCCTGATTCTGGATCAGACTGCGCGCGATACGCAGCTCTGGCTCTGGATTCCGCTCGGCATCCTCATCGAGGCGTTCGCTATCTTTGTCGCCATCGGCGTTGGCAACGAAGCTAATGGAATGTCGGGCGCGAACATGTATACGCGGTAGACGCTCGCTGCTACGATGACACGCCCGGTGGATGACATGTATCTACCGGGCGCTTTTTTGCTGGCTCGCGCGGGAGAAGGCGACGGGAGGAAAGCATCGCGTGTCGCGCCCGCGCTGACGTTACGCTTATCCTTGCTGCTGGCGCGCCTCCACCTCCGCCTGATGCTCCACGTCGTAGCGTGCCTCAGGAAGGGCGCGCAGGCGCGCGAGCGGAATGGGCCGGCCGCACTCTTCGCAGATGCCGTAGGTTCCCAAGGCGAATTTCGCGAGCGCGTGCTCCACGTTGGCAAGCTGAATGCGTGTGTTGTCCGCCTCGCCAGCTTCGACATCTACCTCTTCGAGATCTACGCTGGCATCGCCCTCATCGCCCGTGATATCAGCATCTTCACCGATTTGATCGGGCAAATGCAGCGAAGCTCGCAGTGCGCGGCGTTTTCGTACGAGCGCGCGGCGCAGCTCAGCCAGCACTTCAGGGGTCAAGGTTTCGCTCATTATCTTGCCACTCCCTCTTGTCGAGACCCGCCACGCGCCGCCGAAATGCGTGAAATGACGGCTCGGTGATCGTCGTCGCCGTTCAGTATATACCCAATCCGTGCCGGTTTGTGGCCACCGTTGGAAGCATCATGAGGTTGACTCACACTCCTTAAATTCTGTATATTGTATACAG
>DATGEP010000125.1:0-31631 GCA_035310125.1 Ktedonobacterales bacterium | reverse complement strand
CGAGGATCTCCATCTCGACCCTCGGTGGCAGCCAAGCGAACTGCACCATAGCGGCATTCTGGGATTCTTCATGCGAGCGAGCGACCAATCTCCCATCTGGCAGGTCCAGGTCGCGGGCCATCGTACGCAGTGGTCGAGCGAGAGGCTGGATCAGATTGCTATTACCCTCTCACAGGTCACGCTGGCGAGTGGCAAGCATGCAGAGCCGTTGCCACTCTGGTACGCGCGCCGCATGGCGACATTCCCACGGCCGATGCTCGCGGTCTTCCGTGACCTGGCGGACGAGGCTATACGTGCCGGCAGCCCTGACACACTTGCCTAAGACGTCGTCATTCCACGGCGCTATTGCCGCATTGTTGACAGAGGAGAGCGATATGGTGCAAGAAGAGCATTGGCTCGGCACACTCGTCGGCGACACTGGGAGCCTGCGTGTCAATGTCGCGCTTCGCGACAGCTTCAGCGCGCGACGTGGCGAGTTCGTGCGCGTGCTTCACCGTGAGCGCCGTGACGTGCAAGAAACGTGGGTCTTGGGTCGCATCACAGGTGTCAGCCGTCAAAATATGCTGTTCAGTCCCCAACTCGGGGAAGGTATTGCCGAAGTCTCTCTGTTGACGGGAAGATCGAGTGGTGAAACCAACTTTGCGGCCATGGAACTGATCGGTTATAGCGACCCAGAGACCGGCGAGATCCGTATTCCCCGCCGCCCACTTGAGCCAGGTGCCAAGGTTTACGGCGTAGATTTCGCGTTTCTCCGCGGCTTCTACGAATATTCGCCCGAAACCAACATTCGGCTGGGAAGTCTCGTCGGATATGAGCGCGGCGAAAATATCGTGCCAGTCTTCGTGGATGTCAATCGGATCGTGACTGAACACCTTGCCGTGCTCGCGATGACGGGCGCCGGCAAGAGCTATACCATCGGGCGCATCATCGAACGGATGCTCGTCGAATCCAACGCCAGCATCGTCGTGCTGGATCCGCACGGTGAGTATGGCCGCGCATTCCGCGGCGGTACGCTCAACTTTGCACCCGACGCGACGTTTTCCAGCCTCTCAGAACATGAGATCGAGGAATTGGGCGGGCTGCGCAGCCGTCTGCAGGAATTGCAAGAGCGCGGCGGAGGCGTCCAAGTCTACGCGCCACGCACACGCGAGTTTTCGATCCGCTACAACGACAAACACCAGCCGCTGGCGCTGCGTCTGGATGAGATGGGCGCCGACGAGCTTGCGAGCGTGTTTCCGGAGAGCACTGAGCCGCAGCAGCGGTTCTTGCAGATAGTCCTGAAATATTGGGAAAAGAAGTATCCAGCACCGCGAGAGCCTCGCGATTTGCTCGAATTGTGTGGCCGCAGATTGGACGAACTCGCCACATGGGATGAGCTCTCGGCTGGGGAGCAGAAGAGCATCAACGTGCGCAGCGCCTCTATTGTGGCGCTGCGCTTGCGCAACCTGCTGAATGACGCGAATGCCTTCTACGAGCGTGGGCTCAGACCTTTCGATGTCCGGCAGATGGTCGGACGCGCACGACGCGTGGCGCCATCCGACGGAGCCGGTCGCATCAGCATCATTGACTTGCAGGGGCTCTCGCGCACCTCGATGCAGGTGGTGGTGGCGCTCATCTGCAACGAAATCCTACGCGCTTCTCAGGATAGCAGCGATCCCATCCGTCCGGTGTTCGTGGTGATCGAGGAGGGCCACATATTTGCGCCGGCCCGTGAGTCGAGTATCTCGCTGCCGATCATCAAGAAGATCTTTGCCGAAGGGCGAAAATTCGGTGTGGGAGCGGGAATCGTCAGTCAGCGTCCAAGTAAGCTTGACAGCGACGTAACCAGCCAGGCGAACACCATTATTGCGATGCGGATCAAGAATCCGGAGGACCAGTCGTTCATCCGCAGCACGTCTGATTACTTTTCGGAGGTAGATATCAAGGAGTTGCCGTCCCTATCTACCGGCGAGGCGCTGGTGAGCGGGCGCGCGATCCTGGCTCCGCTGCTGGTGAAGGTCGGGCAAAAGGTGCTGATCCATGGCGGCGAATCGCCCAACGTCGTGCGCAGTTGGAAGGACTAGGCTATGTCGGATCCAGTCGCTTCCCTTCGCGCCGGCAGCGACCTTGCGCAGCGATTGATAGCCGCGTTGCGCGATCCAACGTTCTTGCCTGCAATCTATCAGTCTATGTTTGTGACTGGCATAGATGATGGCTCCCTGCATGCCTACATGCTGTCCGCTTTGGTCCTGGTAGGAGACCGGCTGGGCTACACGCCAGTATGCGACTCACCGATCTTTGATCGCCTGGACAAGCTGCTGACCGGTGAAGGTGCGAAACGCCCCGACGCTGTGTGGTTTCGACGCGGCACGTCCGACGTGAAGTGTCTCATCGAGTTTGAACGCTATTCGGGGCGCTCACTCGCGCCAAAAGCTCAAAACCTGCTGGTAATGGGCAAGGAGTTGCGGCCGACACTCGACCTTGTCGTTTTGAACTATTGGACCTACACAAGTTGCTCAGATGCAGACCTCCGCGCCGCAGGTGACGTGTTCGAACGCGGATTTCGGCATGCCGTCGGCATGACTTTTCCGCCCCTCGACTGCCCTTGTTTGATGCTTGAGACTCTGGTGAATGGTGATGCGGGTCGTGTCGTGGTCTTCGGAACGTGGCCGAGATTGTTCGTGGCGGCTGGCGAAAACAAGGGCTACGTAGTCGAGCAACTCAAGCATAGATAGTCGCATCTGCTACCTTTACTTTCTTCCGGCGCAGTCGGCTGAATAAGGTGTTGATGACCGAGGGCTTGCGCGGGCGCAAGCAGGAGAGTCGGTTCGGTGAGCGGGTCGATCCCGAGTTTGCCTAGAAAAGGGGGCGATAGCAACCCTCTATATCTCGCCGCCGGAGGACAGCGTCGTGTGTCTTGACGAGATGGGACCAAAAGCGGCCAAGAGCTGGCACGGGCAGCGCCTGGTCGTGGCTGAGCCCGTGCCCGCACCACTGCGCCGACCGGCTGGACGTGCGCGCCAGGAGATTGACTATGGGCGCCGTGAGAAGGGCTACATCTTCGGGGCGTTTCGGGCCGCCACTGGCGACACCTACACGCGGCCCTATCCGCGGCGCACCATCGCCAACTGGGTGGACTTCTTGGAGCAGGTGGACGGCTTGGCTGCCGGCCGACGCCGAGCGCGTCTATGCCATCCTGGATAACCTCAGCACGCATCCGCGTGGTCGAAGTGCTGTTCTTCCTGCTGACGCATCCGCGCTGGGAGGTCGTCTTTCAGCCCACCTACGCGGCCTACCTCAATCTGATCGAACCGTGGTGGAAGATCCTGCGCTCGCTGGCGCTCAAAGGCCGCCGCTTCGAGACCTGGGCTGAGCTCTGCCGGGCCGTCGCGGCCGGACGGCCTACTGGAATGCCTACAAGCATCCATTTATCTGGGGCCGTCGGCGGCGCCAGCGACCACGTCGGCAAGCTGGCATTGGACTGGTGCCCGCAGTTGCGTGAACTTGCCGGATGCACCATTAAAGCCGCGCCTGGGGGCCGTCGGCCACTAAGCCCGCCGGCGTGGGCTAGAGCAGCGGTAGAGTCGTCATGCCGCCTGCTGGAAGACGGTGCGGGAAGCGGCGCACGACCTGCCGCTGGTCCATGTCGGCGCCGCCAGGCTCCTCTCCCCCTACGCTATTCGGCGCTCTAGCAAAGCACGCCAGCCACGCACGCGAATGCTGTGCTGGTTAGGCGCGCGGTTATACGGCGCGTCCAGCAGGTAGCTGCGGATGGATGCGGCACCCATCGCCTCCGCGGTGGTGTAGTTGTCCTCGACGAATGCCTCGCAACCCAGCGCGAGCGCCAATGGCACCTTTGCCAGTCCACTCTCAACGCAATGGATATTGGCCACGTAGTCGGAGACGCCGTGGTGCCGTAGCCAGCGGCGCGTTGCCCCGCGCACGGATTCTGGCCGCGCCGTAATGATGTAAATGGTATAGTCACGCTCCGCCAGGGCACGTAGCGCCTCGGCCATGTGCGGCATTGGCGCGAGCTGCACCGCGAATTGCGGATCTGCGCTCAGCTCAAGGCAGAGCGCCGCCGTCTCCGGCGTCGCGCGTGGCCACTCGAAGGTGGCTAGCTCCTCATACCGGGCGGGTATGTGCTCAGGGAAACGCTCACGTAGACGTTGCCACAACAGGCGATCCGACGCCAGCACCCCGTCACAATCCACGCCTATAATTGGGTGTGTCGTAAGGCTCCGCCTTGGAGCGGTTTGCGCGATTCCAGAACCCCACACTCCACCCACAACAGTTTCGATTTTCTGCATCGTTCCTCGTTTCCCATGTCAGCATCTGAGGCTCCTTCGCCACGCACATATTGCGTCATCCCTGGCGTACGCTCCATCTGATCACGGGTTCCTTTCATTCCAAACACTTCGTGCGCTTTCCCCGTGGGCCGCAGCCCAACCAGGGAGCGCATTTCAAGACATACACCGTCGTGCCTCTCGCAGGGGAGACAACTATGCTACACGGTGTGCCACACGTTACGTACAGGCGCCGCTGACTCTCAAGCGCTGGAGGGCGCCGCGCAATCGAGACTTGAGTCTCGTGCATATGCGCTTACCATCCATGACCGCGCCGTGGGCCAGAGCGCGCCAGAGGGCTGAAGTCGCATCAGCATCCGCCGACACATCCCCGACTTCAGCCCTCGTTCATGCGTGCCAGACCTTTACAGCGGCGACGCACTCCACATCATATCACAATATTGTCTTTCCGGTTGCCCAGCACCAGCAAGATGAACTGATACATGGCGAATAACTCCAGGGCGAAAGGGAGATAGCCCAGGAATCCCGGCAAAGGCATCTCGAACAGGTGTGGCGCCGCGTCCACGAAAGGCACCGTGTAGTACCACTTGGGTAGCGCGAAGTAGTTCCACATCTCCCAGAAGAAGCCACAGCTGATGCCGGCGAGTGGAACCGTCACCAGGAAGCGCCAATCGCGCGCGAGCAGGTGGCCAAGCGTGGACTTGCGTCGCGCCAGGTTATTGATGGGGTCGAGCAGGAAGGCGAGGCAGAGCCAAACCAACGGGAAGGCGTAGCGTGGGAAAAAGAACGGAAGCGCGAGCGACAGCACACCAATACCCAGCAAGGCCGCCGCCCAGCGGTTCGAAACGCGCGGACCGACCGCTGGTGGCTTGAGGCGCGGCTTGAGCGCTGGAATGCTGGCTAGCAGCTCGGCAATCTCCATGACCGCTGGAAGCACTGTGCTGAAATCCAGCGAGGCAATGAGAAAGTAGGTGAACGGCGCGTAATAGTGGTCGAACTGATAATGCCAGTTCTGCACTGGCACGTTCAATCCTTCAAACACCCACCAGAACGGGCTGGAGCAGAGGAACAATCCGACGAAGCCCCATGTGCTCCGCCGCAGCGGTGATGTGCCGGAGCGGGCGACATTGAGGCCATCGAGCACGAGGATGAAGCCCAGCCAGAGCGCGAAGAACGTGTACTGCCAGGGGCCGATCTCTCCCCATGAGCTAATCCACGCCGCCAGGTTCAGCGCCGCGCCCACCCAGGCGTAGAGCGGCACGCGCGCCAGAAAAGGTCGCGCGGCCCGCGATGACTCCCGCTTGAGAGTTGTTTCCTTCGAGGTCTTCTCTATCAGCATCAGCCCGCCATTCGCTTCTTGATTTCGCCCGCGGCTGCGCGTGCGTCTCCAGCGAGGAACACTCCCGGCACATCGTGCGCCAGCTCTGGCGTATCGTTGAAGGCACGGCCACCAAAACAGAAGAGAGGCGCTCGCGGTCCCATCGCGCTCAATCGCATGCCAAGGTCGCGTATCTGTGCGACTTCGGTAGCCATGCTGGCCGACAGAATCACACAGACTGGATGGAGCGCGGCGACCGTTGCCATGAGATGCGCTGATTCCACATTTTGCCCCAGAAACGCGACATGTACGCCTGCCCGGCGCAAGAAGAACGCCACCATGAGCGGCCCAATTTCGTGCAGGTCGCCCGGCGCGCACCCCACCAGTGTCAGTGGCCCATCCTCATGGGCCGCCGTTGACCGAAACAGACCTTCGAGCTGCGCACGAATCACGCCAGTGGCGAAATGTTCGACCGTCACCGTCAAATCCCCCGCGGCCCAATGCCGCCCGATATCCGCGAGCACCGGCGTAAGCAGGTCGAGGCATACGTCTTCTACAGCATACACTGCCAGCGCCTGAGTAATCGTGCGTATGGCGCCTGGCTCGTCCAACGCGGCAAACCGTTGTAGCAATGTATATTCCAGATCCGGGAGCGCCAATCGCTCCAGTGTAGGTCCCGAAGCCCCCATTGGTTCCCCGGCGGAAGATGATGTCCCAGCATGCGCACCACGACCCCGGCTCTTACGACGGCGCGCCGGCTCCATGCTGCGCAAAAGAGCAATGGCTTGACTGATCGTCATGCCGCTCTCCACACGCTCGCGCAGCCAACCCACCATCATCATGTCGCGCTCGGAATAGAGCCGGTAGTCGTTCTCACCGCGCCGGGGTGAAAGAATTCCGTAGCGTCGCTCCCAGGCGCGCAGCGTTGGCGCCGGCACACCAGTCGCATGGACAACCGCCTTCGTGTTATAAAGCGGCAGATCTGAATAGGCATCTAGCGCGGGCGGCTGCAGCCGTGGCTCTCTCCCGATGAGCATAATTGATGTCCTGCTGTCCATTCCAACACCACTCTTCTGGGCTCATCGCATCTTCGAAGCGATCTTAACGCAATTAATGTAGTGCAACGTCTACGCTCCGTCTAGCATTTTTTCAATGCCAGCGCCATCCTACGCGCCAAGCGCGGAGGCGCCGGAGCGGAAATAGGCCAAAATAGCGTCGGAAAGCTGCTGCTGATACTCAGTGAAAAAGTGATCCGCGCCGGGAATAATCGTAATCCGCTTCAGATCAGGCAGGCGCTCGTACCAGGATAGCAGCGCCGCGAGCGGTCCGTACTCATCCCGCTCGCCCTGCACGATTAGCTTCGACTTCGAGCAGCCCGCGAGCTCATCGGTGCTGAGGAGCGCCACCGGCACTCCGACACCGATGAGCTGGGTGACCCGCGAGTCGGCACATCCGATAGGCAGCCCTATCCACGACCCGAATGAGAAGCCCGCAAGGCACAGCGGCAGGTTCGGATACCGCGCGGCCAGCGCGGCCAGCGCGGCGCGCACATCGTCGCCTTCGCCGCGCCCCTCGTCGTATGTGCCGGTGCTGCGGCCCACGCCGCGAAAGTTGAAGCGCAACACAGGTAGCCCTAGCTCGCCCAGCGCCTGCGCTATGCGGAAGACGACCTTGTTATGCATTGTGCCGCCGAATTGGGGATGGGGGTGGCAGACCAGCGCGGCCATAGGGGGGGCGGCGCCGGGATCAGGCAGCCGCAGCAGTCCTTCGAGGATACCGTGCGGGGCGGGAATATCAATCGCTTGAAGCTGAGGCATGGGGTAATCTCCACTGTGGATGCGGCACACCCGCATGGGCGCCACTCTGGAGATTATAGTGGCGCGACCCCCACCAGCGACAGTGGGGGCCATCTGCCGGCAGAGAACGCATCCGTCGTGGATGGTCCCCGATAAGAGCGGTACAGGAGACCATCTCGCCAGGTATGCGTCCCCCTACTGGGGATGGTTCTCTCTCTCGCCGCCGGGAAGGGCGTCCCGGCAAGTACCGCGCCCATAGGTATGTCAATGGAGCGCGTGGTAGTATGCGCGCATGGTAGTATGGAGGCACCGGCGGAGACGACACGAGCGCCGCATATCACACCGAAGGAAGGGCGAAAGCCGCATGATTCCACGCGAGATGGTCACGTTAATGGAACGCCGCCGGCTGGTGGCCGAAGTCCGCACCGAGACGGCTATCCAGGCGCTCGGCGTGGTGGACGCGCTGGCCGCCGCTGGCATCTCCACTATCGAGATTTCGCTCACCATCCCCGGCGCCAATGAGATCCTGACGCATTGCGCCATTCGCCGGGATGTGCTGGTTGGCGCCGGCGCCGTGCTGGACACCCGCCAGGCGACGGAAGCCATTTCGTGCGGCGCCCGCTTCATCGCCTCTCCCATCCTGGAGTCGGATCTGATTCCCATTTGTCGCGACGCGAACGTCGCGTGCATTCTGGGCGCCCTCACACCGACTGAGATCATCGCCGCGCAGCGTGCCGGCGCCGAAATGGTCAAGGTCTTCCCAGCAGAGGCGCTCGGCGGCCCGATGTACGTCCGCGCGTTGCTGCGCCAGCTTACACACGTCAGCTTGCAGGTCTCCGGCGGCTTCACTGCCGAAAACATGAGCGAGTATATCCAGCTCCCCATTCGCACCCTCGCACTCGGCACGCTCCTGGTGCCACGTGTGCTCGTGGAGCGCGGCAACTGGCAGGCAATCACCAATCGCGCTCGCGCATTCGTCGAATTCGCCGCCAATCCACAGGCCAACGCGGCGCGCTTCCTGGCGATGATGGGCGTCGCGCCACAGCAGCCCGTCCCGATGCATCCGATGTACGCCGGCCAGCCGCCACAGGGATACCCCGCTGCCAGCGCCATTCCTGGCATGGCGCCTGGTGGCATGGTGGTCCCGCCACCCGTTCCCGATAATGTTCCGCCGCCGCCGTTGCCGCCCGACCCCGTACGCGCCGCCGTTGCCGCCGTGCCGACGATGGCCATCCCACCCAACGCGGCTGCCATCGTAGCGAAGAATCTTCCCCCACAACGCGAACGCGCCAGTGGCTCGCTCGATCCCGCCGCGTCATCCAGCAATTTCAAGCCCTGGGATTCCCGCCCCGTGGAGCTGGGCGACGACGAAGACTGGCTGCGATAGTCAGGAGGATCGTCAACCATGGACGCCAACGAGACACGCACGATCATCATAACCGGCGGCGGCACCGGTATGAGTCGGGCCATCGCACTAGCATTCGCGCGACTGGGCGATCAAGTGGTTATCCTGGGACGGCGCGAGGATGTGCTGCGCGATACAGCTGAGGCGCTCGGACCGGCGGTGAGCTGGCAGCGAGCCGATGTGAGCCGGCGCGAAGATGTCGAGGCCGCGGTTAGCGCCATTGTCGCGCGGCATCACCAGATCAACGTGCTGGTCAACGCGGCTGGTTTCGCCAATGGGGTGAACGCGCATACGCCGCTTGCGGAGGCCGAGCGCCGCTGGGACGACACCGTAGGCGCCAACCTGAAAGGCGCGTTTCTGATGTCCATCGCCGTCGCCCCACACCTGGCGCGACCGGGCGGTCGCATCCTCAACATTAGCAGCATCGCCGCCTACACGGGCGGCAGCCGGGGCAACTCGATCGAGTACGCCGCGGCAAAGGCGGGAATGCACGGACTCACGATGGGTCTGGCGCGGGATCTCAGTGGCCAGGGTATCACGGTCAACGTCATCGCACCCGGCTTCATCGCGGAGACCGAGTTTACGAGTGGATGGAGCGAGGAGCGCGTGCGCCAGATCGTTGCGCAGACGCCCGCGGGACGGCCTGGTAAACCGGACGACATCGCGGCGGCCGCGGTATTTCTGGCATCATCCGGGGCATCGTTCATCAATGGCGAAGTGCTCAATGTGAACGGAGGGTGGTTGTTCGGGCGCTAATCGCCCGCGGTTGGTGCTCACCAGCGCTGCCGGGCTATAATGAGGGCGACTGCTCGCGGTGGAGTTTGAGCGACGACAGCGCCTTCTCACCGCGCCCAGAAACGATAAAAGGACAGGCTCATGCGCCAGGACACACCAGATGCCAGCGTGAGTGTGGTGGCAGACACTACGCCCGCTATCCAGCCACGCGCGCGCAAGGAGAGTCGCATCTGGCGGCGAACGACGATGCGCCATGCGATAGTTGAGGCGCTGGGCATCTACATCGCCGCGCGCCTGCTCGCGATGGTTCCGGCGAACTTCTGGCCGCTGGCGCTGTTCCCGCTCATCCTCATTCTTCGCCTCGTACTCACGTTCAGCCCGCCAGTGTGGGCCGCGGCGCGGGTCGTTTCGACGAAGCGCGAGAAGATGAGCCGCCGCTTCTGGAAGCTCGGCTGGCAGCTCGCCGCCGTCTGTGCGCTGGCGGATGCCGTGATCGCGCTGTTCCTGGGCGACTTCTATTTTCTGGGTGGTCCCGCTGGGCCACCGGACATCACACGCTTCGGGCTGCATGGCACGCAGGCGCTCTCGCCAGGGGGCTTTCTACTCGCCGAGGTGGGTACCTTCATCTTTCTGGCGCTCTACTTCACCATCGCCGTCGTCTGCACGCGCCTCGCCAACGGTGGCTTCATGCGCTTTACGATGCCTGCCGGTAATGGTCGCGTCACGCTGTAGAAGCTAGAACTCCGCGATGGGACGGCGTCCCGCAAGTCCGGAATCGAGCGTGTGCCACCATCCTATTCCTTCTTCACCGAGTCGCCAGCACAAATATACGGGGCGCCGGTGACGTTGCGCGAGAAAGTCTATCAACCCCATATCCAGGTCTTTGACTTCGATGTCCAGCGCATTGATGGACGCGATTGCGTCGCGGATGGCCTCCAGCGCGGCGCCGGATTCAGTTTGCGCATGCTGGATCTCGCCCGCGTGCGAGTGTCCGTTGCTCATCGCCTTGACTTGAAGCTCGGCCAGCACCGCCTCTGAATCCGCGATGGCGGCGCGCAGCCGCTGGATCTCGCGAAGAATCGGCTCTACGCGCGGCAACATGGCCTCGGCCTCTTCGTGGGTGAAGTATCTGGGCATAGGGCTGCTTCCCCTCCATCAAGAAGAAGTCTCATCTCAGTCGCCCGCGTCAACACGTTTTGGAGACGTTTTCCTGACGCTCGCCCGCTGCTGTTTAGGGGCCTGCTGCCACCTACTGGCGTGTGATTGCGATGATGGCGCCGGCGCCCGGACCGGTATGCGTGCCGACAACGGGGCCGAGCGAGAATATTTCCACTGGTCCGTTCCAGAATTGGCGTACCACGCTCAAGAGCTGCTGCCCTGTGTAGTCGTCGCTCTGCGCGATGGCGACTGCCTCCAGTTGGCCGAGCCCCGCAACGATCTGGCCCAAGCGCTCGCGAGCCTTGCCACTTGTTCGCACCTGTTCCAGCGGATGAACGGCCGAGTCGCGCACTTCCAGCAGTGGCTTTACGTTCAGCACTGTTCCAAGAAATGCTTTGCTACGTCCAATACGACCGCCGCGCTGCAAGAACTCCAGCGTATCAAGGACGGCGACGAGGTGGACGCGATGGAGGAGGTTTTCGGCATGCGCTTTGAGATCGGCGAGGGTGGCGCCGTCTTTGGCTTCGGCGGCGACAATCTCAGCGGGCAGACCACACCCAGCACTGACCTGCCGCGAGTCTATCACCTCGATGGGAATACCAGTTTCGGCAATCACAGCCCGCGCGGCAGTCGTAGAGACAGAATACGTCGCGCTCAGGTCGCTACCGATGTGCATGGCGAGGATGCCAGTTGCGCCTTGAGCGATCAGCTTGCGGTAGACCTCTTCAAAGAGGGCGGGTGGCGGCGTGGAGGTAGTGGGCAAAACGTGACTGGTCCTGAGCCGGCGATAAAAGCCTTCGCCGTCCAGGTCCACACCGTCGTGAAAAGTCTCATCGCCGAAATGAACCGTGAGCGGCACGACTTCGATGCCCAGCTCCCGCGCCCGGGCGGGTGGAATATCTGCCGTGCTGTCCACAAGTACACGTACCGTCACCTGAACCACCTTTATCCCCAGCGCGCCACATCGCACGCTGCCTATTCGGCTGAGATGATATAGGCGTAGAAAGGCTGACCGCCTTCTACGACTTCAATCTCCTGACCGGGAAACTGCTCTTTGATGTATTGTGCCATGGTATTGGCCGCCACGGCGGAAATATCGGCGCCGTAATAGACCGTGAGGATCTCATACTGATCGGCGTGCATGCGCGTCAGCGTCTCGCGTACGACAGCGGACATATCGGTCTCCGACGTGACGAGCTTGCCGTTGACCAGTCCGATGATATCGCCCTCTGCGACATTCACACCGTCAATCTTCACGGATCGAACCGCCTCGGTAATCTCGGCTACCTGCACGCGCTCGATGGCCGCCTCCATGGCCTTACAATTGTCCTCGAATGAGGAATCGAAATTGAAGGCCAACAGCGCGCTTACCCCCTGTGGCAGCGAGTCACTGGGAATGACGTAGACCTGCTTCTCCGTCAGATCCGTGACCTGCCGTGCGCTTAGCAGGATATTCTTGTTATTGGGCAGCAGGATCACCTGTTGGGACGAGCACGTTTCGACGGCCTGGAGCAGCTCTTGTGTGCTGGGATTCATCGTCTGGCCGCCGGGAACAATGGAGGCGACGCCCAGGCTTTCGAAGACCTTCACCCAGCCGTCGCCTGCCGCCACGGCGACTGTGCCAATCTCACTGGGCTCGCGCAGCGCGGCGGCGTGCTCAGCAACGGGCGGCGTCGCTACAGCCGTGCCGGCACCACCTGCGGAAGTGCTCCACTGCGCCCCGTTGGCGGTAGCGGCGAAGCCGTGCTCGCGAGCGCTCTCCGCCGCATAACGCAGGCTCTGCTCCTGCAAATTCTCGATATTGATATCTTGCAGACTACCCAGACTCACGCCGTAGTCCAAAATCTTGCCTGGCGTCTGCGTATGCGTGTGTACCTTGAGCAGCCGCGTGTCGCCCGCGACGACGGTGGAGACACCGCCCATTTCGGTGATCGTATCGCGAATCCCTGTGACATTCAGGTCCTCACCATGCAGCAGGAACACCACTTCGTAGCCGAATTCCTCTTCAATAGCGACTTTCCCCATCTGGACCTCAGCCAGCTCGTCCTCCTGCTCGCGCTGGGTAAGCTGGATAGATTCGCCGCGGGTGAAGCGCCACATGCCTTCGAGGATCGTGGTGAGGCCCTGGCCACCGGCATCTACCACGCCGGCTTGTTTGAGCGTGGGCAGGAGATCAGGTGTCTTGGCGACGGCGGCGCGAGCGGCGGTAACGATATCCCCGAGTAGGCCGGCCATGTCGCTGCCGTTTGCGGCGCTTTGCTGCGCGGCCTCGGCGCTCTCGCGAACGACCGTAAGGATCGTTCCTTCTACCGGTTTGATGACGGCGCGGTAGGCGAGCGTCGCGGCGTTTTGCAAGGCGGCGGCGAAATCTACGGCGGTGAAGGTGCTCTTGCCTTTGAGCCCTTCGCCCAGACCGCGCAGGATTTGCGAAAGGATGACGCCGGAGTTGCCTCGCGCTCCCATGAGTGCGCCGCGCGAGAGACGATCAATGATGATGTACGCCGCCGTCTCCTCTGAGTCGGCGATTTCCTTCGTGGCGGCACGCATCGTGAGGCACATATTCGTGCCAGTATCGCCGTCGGGAACGGGGAAGACATTGAGGGCATTGATGGCCTCGCGGTGCTGCTCCAGCCAGGCATGGCCAGCCAGAATCGCACGCTTCAGGTCCTGCCCGTTGAAGACGCTGATATGCTTGGGACGCGGGCGCGAGAAGCGCGAGAAGAAGTTTCCTGCCATATGTGTTCCAGGGGCGCTGACCCCTTGCCCTCCGTCTTGTTGTTCTGGACGACGTACGAATGGGTGAGCCACCTGTCCGCACCGAATACGATCCGGACCGGCTACGCACTTCCGTCTATGCGCAACGCCTGCACGTTGACATTGATGCGAACGACGCGAAGGCCCAAAGTGCGCTCGACCGCGAACTTGACGTTTTCCATGATATTGTGGGCGATTTCCGTGATGCGCAGACCGTGCTCGAGGACGACATACACATCAATGGCGATGTGATCGTTCGTGAACCGCACGTCAACACCCCGGCGGTAGTTCTCGGGTGCCAGCAATTCTACGGCGCCAAAGCGTGGCCGGCGCGCGGCGATGCCTACGACGCCGTAGCACTCGGAGACGGCGCGACCCGCGATGGTAGCGATGGCGCGCGGCGATACTTCGATCTTGCCCTGCCGCATGCCAGCCACAGCAATATCGTTCGGCGCGCCGGTACGGGCGGGCGGCCTTTGGGCGCCCGCCTGGTCACTGCGTATCCCGTTGGGCATGCGCTACCTACCTCATCGAGAGCCACCTGTGCGGTTGGCTCCGCTATTTGATTGTGGGCCGGCATCTCACGGACCAATCCGGTCACGAGAGCATTCCGAGCGATCTGTCGCCGCGACCCGAGGGCTTTCGCGAACGTGCTGTATGCCTACGATACCCGTTAGTCCACGAGACAAGTACGCCCGATCATGCTCTATGTTGCCTAATTCTAACACGCGAGAGTCGCGGGCGCTTGCGCGCTTTCCCACATTCTGATATACTGACCTGGTGCCATCTTGTAACCGGTGTATGTAGCGACTCGTCGGGAATGACGAGCGATGCCGGCGCGACCAGATACCGCCGACTGATGGTAACACTGATGGCATCGCCGGTCAACGGAGAGCATGCGAGATGCCTTTCTCGCGACCACGATCCGGCTCTTGAGGCCACCGAGGACGATTTCGAGCGCGAAGCGCTCGCTCCCACATCGCGAAGTGGTGTGAGGCTATCCGTGAAGGGGTGAATGTGTATGGCCGCTCGCTGCGATGTGTGCGCACGAAAGCCGCAGTATGGTAGCAAGGTGAGTCACTCAAACCGGCACACCAACCGCCGGTTCAAGGTGAATACGCAGCACCGTCGCGTCGTCATTGACGGCAAGGTGCGCAATGTGAATATCTGCACACGGTGCCTGCGCAATATGGTGAAGGTTGCCAAGGCGTAATGTGGCCTGATAATTCGGTACAGATGAGTGAGCGGCGCCCGCATGCGGGCGCCGCTCACTGATTCTACTGTCATCCTGATTCTACCGCCATCTCCACCTGCTGCTCAGCCCCGCGCCTCACCCGAGGCGAATAGTAACTGGGTCACGCCAGCTCTCAAGCGCGCTCCTTCACCAACCGCATAGATCGCATGGATCGCGACTTCCCTTTCAGCTACATCCGAAAAACACCGAAGTGCGTCTCCGGAATCGGCGCGTTTAGCGCGGCGGCGATGCCCAGGGCAAGCGTCATGCGCGTGTCCAGCGGATCAAGGATGCCGTCGTCCCAGAGCCGCGCTGTGCTGTAGTATGGATTGCCCTCTTGCTCATATTTTGCCAGCACCGGCGCCGTGAACTTGTCTTGCTCGTCTGCCGTCAAGCTCTTGCCGCGTGCCGCCAGTCCCTCCATCCGCACCGTGAGCAGCGTGCTCGCGGCTTGCTCGCCACCCATGACGGAGATACGCGCGTTGGGCCACATCCAGAGCTGGCGTGGGCCGTATGCGCGGCCACACATGCCATAGTTGCCGGCACCAAAGCTGCCGCCGAGGATGATCGTGAACTTCGGGACGTTCGCGTTTGCCACCGCCATCACCATCTTCGCGCCATCTTTGGCGATGCCGCCGTTCTCATACTGCTTGCCCACCATGAAGCCCGTGATGTTCTGCAAAAAAATGAGCGGCGTCTTGCGCTGGCAGCACAGCTCGATGAAATGCGTCGCCTTGAGAGCGCTCTCCGAGAACAGAATGCCGTTGTTGGCGATGATGCCAACGGGATATCCCATGAGGTGGGCGAAACCACACACGAGCGTGGTGCCATAAAGCGCCTTGAACTCGTGGAAACGGCTACCATCAACTAGCCGGGCGATGATCTCGCGCACGTCGAAACTCTTGCGCGGATCGCGTGGCACGATGCCATAGAGGTCGCGCTGATCGGCTTTCGGCGGCTCAGGCGGCAGCACCTCCCAGGGATACACCTTGCGGTGATTGAGGTTACTGACGATGGAGCGCACGATGGCCAGCGCATGGAGGTCATTGGTGGCCAAGTGGTCGGTGACGCCGGAAATACGACTATGCACGTCCGCGCCGCCCAACTCCTCCGCTGTCACCTCCTCGCCCGTGGCAGCCTTGACGAGCGGTGGTCCAGCGAGAAAGATTGTGCCGTTGCCACGCACGATGACTGTCTCATCACTCATCGCGGGGATATACGCGCCCCCCGCCGTGCAGGAACCCATGACGGCGGCAATCTGTGGAATATGCTTGGCCGACATCTGCGCCTGATTGTAGAAGATGCGCCCAAAGTGCTCGCGGTCAGGAAAAACGTCGGCTTGAAGCGGGAGGAACGCGCCGCCGGAATCTACGAGATAGATGCAGGGCAACGCGTTCTGCTCCGCGATTTCCTGAGCGCGCAGATGCTTCTTGACCGTCATCGGGAAGTAGGTCCCGCCCTTGACCGTGGCATCATTGGCGATAATCAGGCATTCTCGACCTTCCACGACGCCGATGCCAGTAACGATGCCGGCGGAAGGCGCGTCGCCATCATACATATCCCAGGCTGCCAGCGGGTTGAATTCGAGAAAAGGCGTCTCAGGATCGCAGAGGCGCTCGATCCGCTCGCGGGCCAGCAGCTTGTTGCGCGAGCGGTGCTTCGCGATAGCAGCTTCGCCGCCGCCCTGACCTATCTGCGCGATGCGCTGGCGCAGCTCAGCGGTCAGCCCTTCCATGTACGCGCGATTTTCGGCATATTCAGGGCTGGAGTGATCCAACCGGCTTTCGAGAACAGACATACGGGTGATTTCTCCTCCCTCGGCACTGAGGGTCGCTCCTACAGGCGAGCATAGCACCGGGATCCGACGCACGGCAAGGCGCGACAGACGAGCGAGCGGAACGCTGGCCCACTGCCATCTCACAGATGTTGTCTCGCCGGGTAGAGCCGTTGGTGTACAATAACGCCAAGGTACATGCGACGGAGGACTGGCTTGATGAGCTCGGACATTCAGCCGCCGGATCATATATCGCCGCGCGGACGCCCTGAGAATCTCGGCGAGCCTGAGATGGGTGGCACGCCGAACGCGACACCCAATGCTCCGCAGGATGCGCCCGCATGGGAGAAGACGGCGGCGCTACCCCCTGGTTATTATCCCTCACCAGACGTGAAGCTGCCTTCCGACACGAAGCCAGGCTCGCGCCGCCGCCCAATTATTGTCGCTCTCAGTCTGCTCCTCGCGCTCATCGTGGCGACGGTGGGTCTGCTCAATGTGCTCCGCCCCTACAAAGCTCCGCCGCCCAGTAGGTCCACCACATGTGCTAGCGGCACGCCTTGCCAGATAGCTGACGAATACCTCGCGGCGTATTCTGGCGGCGATTATGAGGCAATGTATAAGCTGACCTCGTCGGCAAGCCAGCTTCGCTTCAGCAATCCGGCTATCCTCCAGGGGAACTTTAAGAACGCGCACGATTACATTGTAAACCGGACGGCCGAGCTTCTCAATGCCGCTCACATCTATAGCATGGCGGTGACGCCGGGAAAGGTGTCGCAGACCGGCAACACCACGGCAGCGGTCGCCGCCGAGGTGGACATGACCAGCTCGTGGTTGGGCGCATTTACCGAGAACACCTCGATACCGCTGGTCAAGGAGCAAGGACTCTGGCGTGTAAATTGGAGTCCTGGTCTCGTGTTTCCGCAGCTTGACGACCCAATCGACCCTCATTATACACGGCGCTTGCGTCTCTATGGGCAAACAGCCACGCGAGGAGCGATCTACGACCGCGATGGCCATGTGCTGGCAGAAGACGAGACCGTCTATCAAATAGGTGTTGACCCCACGCAGCTAAAAAACGAAGCCACAGTGCTCAAAGTGCTGAGCGTGTCGCTGGGGATGCCGGCAAGCCAGATACACTCCATGTATCAGGGAGCCTCCGGCTTCGTGGTCATCCGTACCACGCCACCGGCGCTGTACCAGAAGATTCAGGAGGCCATAAATAGCGTCGTGCCGGATGGCGTGCAGGTTCAGCCGGCTACGGGACGTGTCTATCCCTACGGCGCTGATCTGGCGCCCGCGACAGGATACGTCCAGATTGTGGATCCGAAGGATCTCGATAGCGATTCGACTGGCTACTACAGCAAGACGGATTTCATCGGGCGCGATGGCGTCGAGGCGTGGGGCGAGCAGTATTTGCGGCCAACCAAGGGGGGCAAGCTGGAGGTTGTCCCCGTCAATGCCGACGGGAGCGACGGCCAGCCTGTCTATACTATCGCGCAGCGTACTGCTATGCCGGGCGACGATGTACATACCACCATCTCGCTGGCGAGCCAGCAGGCCGCGATGGCACGGCTCCGACACTTCAATGGCAAGGCCGGCGGCGCGATGGCGGTAAATCCGATCACCGGCGAGGTGCTGGTGCTGGCAAGCTGGCCTAGCTGCGATCCGAACGACTTCTCGCTGCGCTTCCAGCCGAACATAGACGCCTGCGTGAACAACCCCGGCGACCCGCTGTTGAACCGCGCCGTGGACGGCGCGTATCCCGTCGGCTCGATCTTCAAGCTCATCACGCTCTCGGCGGCGCTGGAGCATGGCGTCAAGCCAACGGATGTGTTTACCTGCCCCGGCACATTTCAGGTGCCGGGCGAAGCGAAGCCGCGCAACGACGACATAGCCAGCGGACATGGCAGCATCACCGCGCCACAGGCAGTTCCCCCGTCATGCGACGTGGTGTTCTGGAAGATCGCGGTGATGCTGTATCAGAAAGACCCGACGATCCTGCCTGACACCGCGCGGGGTTTCGGGCTGGGCAGCTCCACGGGAATCGTCGGTTTGCCAGCGGGCGAGGAAAGCGCGGGACAGCTCCCCGATCTGCAATCGCCCACCGACGCGGCAAATCTGGCGACGGGACAAGGGGCTCTGCAAGCGACACCCGCGCAGATCGCGATGGTCGGTGCGGCGCTGGGAAACAAAGGTATCCGCATGCAGCCGCGACTCGTTTCCGCCGTGACAACCAACGGATCGAGCGCCGCTGTGAAGCCGTTTCCCGCCGCGCAGATTGGCACGCTGCCCCTCTCCGCGGACAATCTCAGGATCGTACAAGTGGCAATGATGGGCGTGACCGAAACGCCTGAGGGTACTGCCTATCCCGACTTCAAGAACTATTCGATCCGCGTCGCTGGCAAGACGGGAACGGCGGAATCGGGCAACGGCAATCCGCCGCACAGCTGGTTCACGTGCTACGCGCCCGCTTCATCGCTCTCGGGATCGCCCGTCCCGCCACAGATCGCGGTCGGTGCGGTAGTCGAATATTCCAGCTTCGGTGAAGTGTTCGCGGTGCCGGTCGCGAAGACGATCATCTCAACATACTTGAATGCGACCGGGTGAAATGATACCAGCTCACAGGCGAGATCACAGAGCAACACGGAAAGGTATGGCAGACGGTGGCATGCGGGTAGGCATTGGGTACGACGTACATGGATTCGCCGCTGTTGAGGCAGGAAAGCCACTCATCCTTGGCGGCATCAGTATTCCCCATGATCGTGGGCTGGCAGGCCATTCTGACGCGGACGTGTTGATTCACGCGGTGGTGGACGCGCTACTGGGTGCGGCTGCGCTCGGCGACATCGGCACGCACTTTCCATCGAGCGATCCACGCTGGCACGAGGCACCAAGCACAGCGTTTCTGACATTTACAGTGGATCTGCTGCGCCACAATGGTTGGGCAATCCGCAATGTGGATGCAACCGTCGTGGCGGAGCAGCCACGGCTGACACCACACGTGCCGGCGATGCGGGCGCATCTGGCCGCAGCGATGGAGGTGGATATCGCGGTGGTCAGTGTGAAAGCGAAGACGACCGATGGGCTGGGGTTCACGGGGCGCGCTGAGGGAGTTGCTTGCCACGCGGTCGCGCTGATAGAGCGAGCGGGCGTGTAGCTACGCGCAACCAATGGCTCCGATTGCGTCACCAGGAACAACGGCACAGCCAAGCCTTAGCATCAACATTAGACCGATCACTCGCTGGCGTTATTTCTCGCGACTATCGAGCGAGTTGGGGACGGGCGGGACACCATACGGCGAAATGTGGTCGTCGGCTCCTGGGCCATAGAGGAGACGCGAAAAGTGCTCGCCACTCAGATATGCCGCGCGGCTGCCGCTGCTCTGAACTCCCGAAAGCTCATCGCGCAAGGCAGCGGTATCGGCGGACTCGGTGAGTGCGGTCCGTAGCGGGGTGCGCAGCTCCTCGGCGCCAGCATTGTCAGAATCCGTCTTCGTGGAATCGGATGGTGAGGATGGTGTGGCGCTGGAGGTCTCATTGGTCATTGAAATGCTCCAAATCAGGTATGGCACGGAAATACCGGGTTGACTGGCTGCCTTTTTTCCGTTCACGCGAAGTCATGCAAAGCGGCTCTAGAAAGATAGGCCGTGTCCTGGCCGCCATTCTAGCATGGCATAGCGCTCATGTCCAATGACAGCCGTGAAGGTCCGGCACTGACGATGCCTTCTCAGAGCGCATTAGCGAAGGGTGACCTCTTGCCGTCTGGGGCCGCCGCTGACACTCACCGAATCGGAGAGCGCGTGGCGATGTGTCACGTACTATACAGAGTGGTCAGGGAACGTTGGCGTGCCAGGCGGAACGGGCATCGCCACCGCTGTGCTGCAAACGTGTGAGGTCCGCCGTCTCGGACCTGACCGGGTTGATCTGTAAAAGGAGGAGTATTGGTGACAGACCTGCCAAAACACGTTGCGCCATGCCAGCTTTCCGCATCGCGACGGCGCCTGCATCTACGGAACCGGTTGACCAGGATGCGTGGCAGCCTTCTTTCTATCCTCATGGCATTGGCGTTGCTTACCGGCACTGGCTGCGCCGGAGCACACACGGGCGCTGGAACAACGGCCAGCGCGCCCGCGCCGACCGCCATACCCGCCGGCACGATGCTTTTTCGATCCGACTGGACGCACGGTGTGCCGAGCGACTGGCACCTGACGCGGGGATGGACACTGGCACATAGCGAGCTGCAAAGCTCGACGGCGGATAACCTCTCGCTGGCGTTACCGTATCAACCGCCTGTGCCTAACTATGCGGTCGAGTTTCGCGTTCTGGTTCTCAGTGTGCCGGCGGCAGGCGGATACTTCGCACTGACCGCTGATCCAGCCAATGGCAAGGATGGCTATCGCGCCGCTGTCGATGACTTGCTACCGCAAAGCACGCACGTCTTTGCTCTGCACCCGCAAATCAACGTGACCATCACGCCGGCTGATCCGCCAGAAGGCGCGACGGGGCAGGTCACCAATCAGGTTCTGGACTTTGAACATGACTGGATCTGGCGCACGTATCGTGTGGAAGTACTGGGGAATCATGCCACCCTATGGGTGGACCAGCATCGCATGAGCTACTCGTGGAGCGCCAATACGCGGAATCTCTCCACCGGCCCCATGCGCTTCGAGTGCGGGCTAGTGGCGCTGCGCGTCGCGGATTTCCGAGTGATTGCGCTGTAGACGTACGGACCATGCAGCCAAGAACCCGCGCAAGCTCCGCATTGAGGCGTATTCATACAGAAAGACCCCGGGCGCGACGACGCCAGCCCAGTTCGTGGTGTTCTCCTGGGCGACTTTGGCGGGGGGATGATCGCGGAACCGAAGCAATGAAAAACCCAGGCGCGAAGCGATTTCGCGGCCTGGGTGGGGCATGAAAGTTGGCTCCTCGGAGAGGATTCGAACCTCTAACCTTGCGGTTAACAGCCGCCTGCTCTACCGTTGAGCTACCGAGGAATAAGTTGAGTGCCGTTCGCTCACAACGGAGTTGAGTATACACCAGCGTGGCTCTGCCGTCAAGCGCGATTAGGCGAATGCTCAGGGTCTTTTCCTGCGAGTGCTGATCCGCGAGACGGGGTGGCATGAACACGACACCTGGGCGCGCTCACGCGCCGGAGGAATCGTTGGGCGCACCGCCTACACCCGCGCCATCTCGCGTTCTTTCTTTCGCGCATCCAATACGTCCAGAATGCTCCGCTCTCCGCGGCCTAGCCTGATCGTGCCACCCCATTTCTCATGCTGGCTCGTGGCATGTTACCGGCCCTTCTCTCCGCCCGTTGCACAGGGTAAATCCGGCAATGGACGAGTTTGGAGAGGAGTCTCGCATGCGCGTTCCTCAGCGGGGTAGAGCCATCCTGCGCCGGCTTTCCCCGCATACCCCAGCCCCCGCATTCCGCCCCGGCGATTTCCTGTTGACGCGCAGCGACGCGGGCCTCGCGCGGATACTGGGCTGGGCCTGCGCCAGCGAGCTAAACCACGCCGCCCTGATTGTTGACCCGCTGGGCAGCGTCGTCGAAGCCACACCCACCTTTTTCGGACATTCGCGCGCGTTCCGCCTCGCTACCATCTCAGACTATCTACGCGCCGGAAAACCCTGCTGGATTGGCTACGTGGAGCTACGCGAGGGCACCCGCCAGGATGTCATCGCCTACGCCCAGCATCTATTGCGCAATAGCGGCCCCATAACCCACACCGGCCGTGTCTGGCTGGCGCTGCATGCCGCCTTCGGCGTGGCGCCACGCGCCTGGACTGCCCGCTCGCCTCTGCTCCTCCCGCTGCACCGCTTCTTCGAGCGGCATGTCATCGTGCTGCGCGAAGAGCACTGTTTCTCCTCCGGCGAGCTGGTGGCGCGGGCGCTGGAGCGTGGCGGCTTCATGTGGAACGGCGATCCGGCCAGCGTGACTCCCGCGGATCTCTTCGCTCGCTACCACCACGAGGAGGCGCCAGTTCATCTCAAAGGGCCACGTGTCACCTCGATTGCCCGTACCGCCCACGCGCGGCATGCCGCGCCGCGTCCGTCCACGGGAGCAACAGCTTCCATTACGCCATTCGTGCCACGCGGCACGAATGGCGCGACCGCCCTGGCCGATGCTCCCCGCGACGATGTGGAGTCGAGGACCGGCGTGCGTGCGCTGATGCAGGTCGGTATACTCATGGCTGCTGGCCTCGCCGTCATCGGCGTCATGGAAGAGCTCTATCGCCTGGCTGTCCCCGAATCGTAACCACCGCATGCGCCCACCGGGCGCCCGCTGGCTCATTCCGCAACCGCCCCGTTGCTGCTTGAATCTCGATCGGAATCATGCCTTGAGATGGTCTGAGCACATGTGCTACACTACAGGGTACCGCGAGAGGCTGCGCAACATGCACCACCTCTTTGCGAGCTGCCTGTTCGTAATCCCGTAGCGATGCCGCGCCGCGGCTCGCGGATACGAGCGGCAGGTGATTGTTCTCGATTCAAATGGAGGTTTACCTTATCAACAGGGATTTTCGAGGGGATAACCGCCCTCGGGAAACACGGGTCAACGAGCGGGTGCGTGCGCGTGAAGTTCGCTTGATTGACGAAGAAGGCCAGATGATTGGCGTCATGTCATCTGCCCAGGCCCTCGCCCTCGCGCGCGAGCGCGACCTGGATCTGGTCGAAGTCTCACCTATGGCAATGCCCCCTGTCTGCAAGTTGATGGACTGGGGCCGGTTTAAGTATGAGCAGGCCAAAAAGGAAAATGAGGCCCGCAAGCATCAGAAGACCGTCGAGCTCAAAGAGATTCGCATGCGCCCCCGCACCGATGAGCATGACCTCTCCGTGAAGGTCCGCAAGATCGAGGAGTTCCTGGCCGAAGGAGACAAGGTCAAGGTCGGTGTCATCTTCCGTGGCCGCGAGATGGCCCACCCCGAACTGGGCCGTGTCGTCCTCGACAAGATCGCCACCGAGCTCAAGGGAACGGCGATACTTGAGCGTACGCCGATCATGGAAGGCAAGATGATGTCCATGATCGTCTCCCGCGCCCCCGGCTGGGAGCCGCCCAAGCGCACTGCTCCTGAGCCTCGCGCTCGCAGAGACAGTGAGCCAGTCGCGGCGGAAAACGGCGCTTCCGATGGCGCGGTTGCCGTGGCGGCCGCCCCCGCGGACGCCGTAAACGGCGCCGCGGTTCTGGATGAGGAAGCAGCGCAGGCTCGCGATGCCTCGCCTTCCGTCACGCAGCAGTAAGCCACCGTGCGCCGGCGCCAATTCACGCCGGCCCCAGCGCGAGCTAACGGCTACCTCACTGACGAGGTAGCCGTTTTTGCTGATCCTCATACCCGTTGTAGCACCTGTACGAGGTGTACCCGGCTTTAGCCCATCCAGCTCGATTCCGCCTCAGCCCGCGTGCTTGAAACCGGCGGCTCGCATCGTCAGCGGCTCTTCGGCCTGGAGCATCCGTGCGTCCACCACCCGGCCAAGCATCAGCGTCGAGTCCCCCGCCGGCATCTCGCGTTCCACCACGCATTCCACCCACGCCGCCGTCTCCAGCAGCACGGGGCATCCGGTCTCGCTCGTCCCCATCCGCAGATCGTCCAGCTTCTGCGGACTGCGCGCATACGGCTTGCCGAGCCGTCCCGCCAGCTCACGCTGCTCCGCCGTCAATACATTCACCGCGAAATGGCGCGACTGCCGGATCATCGGCAGTGACGTGGACGTATTCTCCACGGAGAGCGCCACCAGCGGGGGATCGAACGATACCTGCGACACCCAGTTAGCTGTAAATGCATTCCAGTGCTGCTCATCCCCCGTCGTGATGGCATACAGTCCATACGTGAATAGCCGCAAGGCCGCCTTCTTTGCCGCTTCGTCCATTACAACCTCGTTTCCTACTGCCTGATCGTAAAGGGAAGACTCGCCGCGACCGCGCCATTCCACAGAACCGTCGCCGTTGCCTTCCCGATGTTCGCATCCCCCGGCGCCACCGAGAACTCGGCATACCGTCCCGCCGAATTCGCCGGAATCGCCAGCCGGCCCAGCGCCTGCAAGCCGGGAGCGCAAAACGCGGCGCTCACCGATCCCGCGTGTGACGTCACGATCTCGAATGTCAGATAGATCGTCTGGCTGGTGGCAAAGGTCGTCACGCTATTCACCGGACGGTAGTCTTTCTTCGCCGCGTCACGCACGCCCGTCGTAAGCTGCGTGTGCGCGAGGAGCTTCGCCGCCGTGGGGTTGACGGCGCGGGGAGCGCACGTGAGTGTCGCTGTCGCATACGTGGTCGCCGCGGGCTGCGCGGGAGCGCTTCCAGTGGGGAGCGCTCCGAGACTCAGCCCCACACCTCCATGTGCCAGCGCGGCGGCGGCGATGAGGAGCGCCGCGAGAATGGCCGCGCCGATCACCATGATGCGTCGCCTCCCGCCTCCCCTGCGTGGCAGCGGCGGTGGGAGATCCACGGGTCGGTAGCCGTAGACCTTGCGTGTCTCCCCGCTCTCCTCCGCGAGAGTCACCACGGTGATGTCCCGGTCGCCGCTCACCGGAGGCCCAAACGCCGACGGCGCATAGGCGCTGACCGGCACGCCCGCCTGCGTGCGCAGCGGCTCAGTGCTGGCGCTCGCCGCCCCATACGGCGCCACCGGATTGCCGCAGCGACCGCACACCGCCGTCTCCTCGGTCAGCGCCGCGCCGCATCTAGGACATCGCATGCCGCACTCCCCCGCATCTGCTCGACGCTGTATCGCCGGTCTCGTCACGGCGGTATTCCCATTATAACGCCCGCGCGGGCCGCTGTGGCTTATCTACTCTTGCCGTCCAACGCTATATTTTCTGTAGCGCCAACATGGCCCCCTCATATGGGCGGATCAGGCCAACAATTCGACGAAATCACGGAGGTTTTCCGGTGCGCATTGGATTGCAGGTTCCCAACTTCACATGGCCGAGTGGCCCCAGCGTCCTCGGCGACACCTTCGCCCAGATCGCTCGCCGCGCCGAGCGCGCTGGCTTCTATAGCCTGTGGGTCATGGACCACTTCTTTCAGATCGGTTCCGTCGGCCCCGCCGAAAACGAGATGCTCGAAGGCTGGAGTGCGCTGGCGTTTGCCGCTGGCGTCACCAACCACATCCGGCTCGGCACCATGGTCACCGGCGTGACCTATCGCCACCCCGGCCTCCTCGTCAAGACCGCCACCACGCTCGATGTCCTCTCGCAGGGCCGCGCCTACTTTGGCGTCGGCGCCGCCTGGAATGAGCAGGAGCACAAGGGCCTGGGCGTCCCCTTCCCACCGCTCAAAGAGCGCTTCGAGCGCCTGGAGGAGACACTGCAAATTGCGCGCCAGATGTGGGCCGACGACCAGTCGCCTTACAATGGCAAACACTATCAGCTTGAGCGCCCGCTGAATCACCCACAATCCATCCAGCGTCCGCACCCGCCCATCCTCATCGGCGGCGGTGGCGAGCAGAAAACGCTGCGGCTCGTCGCGCAATACGCCGACGCCTGCAACTTCTTCGCGCGCCTGGGCGACGACGTGGTCAGGCACAAGATGGACGTCCTGCGCCAGCACTGCGAGCAGGTTGGCCGCTCCTACGCTGGCATTGAGAAGACGACGCTCGACACGGTGCGCATCACGCGCGATGGCCGCGACGACTCGAGAACTCCCGCCGCCGCCATCGAATACTTCGCGCATCTGGCCGCGCTTGGCATAGACCAGGCCATCATCAGCTCATCGCAAGTCTCCGACCCAGAGTTCTTCGACATCCTTGGCAGTGAGATCATCCCCACGGTGAGCAAGATGGCCGTGGTGGGGCGCACGGCTGATACAATTCGGGAGGTAGCATGATCGCGGATCTGAGTGAGAACGTGCGCCGGTTTCTAGCGCAGCCCAACTTCGCCGTGCTCGCGACGATAAACGCCGATGGCACACCACAGCAGACAGTTTTGTGGTATGAAATCCAGGGCGAAACCGTGCTGATGAACACAGCGGGCGGACGCCTGAAAGACCGCAACCTGCGCCGCGATAGCCGCGCCTCCCTCTGCGTCACAGCGGACGGCCAGGGCGTCACTTTGCGCGGTCGGGTCGAGCTGATTGATGACCAACCCATCGCGCAGGCCGACATCCACCGCCTCGCCGTTCGCTACAATGGCGCCGAGCAGGCGGACGAGCAATCGCGCGATCAGTTCACCAGGGAGCACCGCATCACGATCCACCTGAAGGTTGAGGGCGTCGTGCTCCAGGAAATACAGTAGCGTATGATTCTCGCGCTTGCGGGCGGCGTCGGTGGCGCCAAGCTCGCCTCCGGTCTCTATGCCTCCCTTGGGCCAGATCAGCTCACCGTCGTCGTCAACACCGCCGATGACTTCGATCTCTACGGCCTGCGCATCTCGCCCGACGCCGATACGGTGCTCTATACCCTCGCCGGCCTCGCCAATTCGGCGACCGGCTGGGGCGTGGCGGGTGACACCTTCGAGACGCTCGACATGCTGGCGCGCTACGGCGAGCATCCGTGGTTCCGCCTCGGCGACCGCGACCTCGCCACGCATATCCTGCGTACCCAGCGCCTGCGCGACGGCTGGCCGCTTTCGCGCGTGCTCGCGGACTTCACAGCGGCTCTTGGCGTACGCGCCTCGCTGCTCCCTATGTGCGATTCGCCCGTCGCGACGCGGATTCGCACCCCGGCGGGCGAGATGGCGTTCCAGGATTATTTCGTCGCCCGCCACCATGCCGACGACGTGCTGGGCGTCTCGTTCGCCGGCATCGAGGAGGCGACATTGCCTCGCGCGGTGCGCGGGGCTGCCGAATCCGCCGGCGCGGTCGTTCTCTGTCCCTCCAATCCCGTCGTCAGCATTGGCCCCATCCTCGCCGTACCGGGCATGCGCGCCGTGCTGCGCGGGCTTGCCGTTCCCATCGTTGCCGTCAGCCCCATCGTCGGCGGCAAGGCGCTGCGCGGTCCCGCCGACCGGATGCTGGCGGGCCTGGGCATCGAAGTATCACCATTCGGCGTCGCCTCGCTCTACCGCGATCTGCTGGCGGGCATCGTCATAGACACCGAAGACGCGGCGGAGGCTGGCCGCATTGAGGCGCTTGGTATTCACACCCTTGTGACGAACACCATCATGGGTAGCGACGACGATCGCCAGCGGCTCGCCGAAAAGGTGCTTGCCTTCACCGGCCAGTTGCGCGGCGGCAGCCACGAGGACGTCGCCTTATGAAAACCGTCGCGGTAGTGCCTATCAATGCGCTCGCGCTGGCGAAGTCTCGCCTCGCCGCTGCCCTCTCTCCTGAAGACCGCCGCCGTCTCGTTTTCTGGATGGCGGGCCGCGTGTTGCGTGCCGCCCGCCTGTCACGTGTCGTAGAAACCATCGCCGTCGTCAGCCCGGATGCGGATGCGCTGGATTGGGCGACGGCGCACGGAGCCATGCCCATTCACCAGGACGGCGGCAGGCTCAACGCCGGCCTGTTTCAGGCGCGCCGCGAGGCCATGCGCTCCGGCGCCGAGGCGTTGCTGGTGCTGCTCGCCGATCTACCGCTGCTGACACCCGACGAGATTCGCGCGTTCGTCGCGCTGCTACACTCCCCATCGGCGCCCGCCCTTGCGCTCGCCCCGGACCGGCGGCGTGTCGGCACGAACGGCATGCTGCTGCGGCCAGCAGACGCGATTCCCTTCGCGTTTGGCCGCGCTAGCTTCGTTCGCCACTCGGAGCTTGCCGCCTCGGCGGGCATCACGCCGCGCATCTTCACCTCGCCCGCCTTCGCTTTCGATGTGGATGAGCCGGACGATGTCGCGACACTGCGCCTGCGCGGCCTCTGGACACCAACCAGCGACAAAGACCAGCTTGCTATGAAGGAGGGCGCCTGATGAGCGAGATGCGCGATCCGGCGGCAGATACAGCCAGCATCCAGCTCATCGGCCTGCGTGGCGCGCCAGAAGTGCGACCCAGCGACGACTTGACACAGCTCATCGTGGAGAGCGCCGAGACCTCCGGCGTGAATCTCCGCGACGGCGATGTGCTCGTCGTGACACAGAAAGTCGTCTCCAAAGCGGAGGGACAGCTCGTAGACCTCGCCACCGTCGAGCCGTGCGATCTGGCCCGGCGCTTCGCTGATCGCTGGCAGAAAGACGCGCGCTACGTCGAGGTCGTCCTGCGCGAGAGCGTGCGTCTGGTGCGCATGGATCACGGCATCATCATCGCTGAGACCCGCCACGGCTTCATCTGCGCCAATGCGGGCGTAGACGCCTCGAATGTCGCGGGCGACCTGGCATGCCTCCTGCCGCACGATCCTGATGCCTCCGCCGCCACGCTGCGCGCTCATCTGCTGCGCCGTCTACACGTTGACCTGGCGGTCATCATCTCCGACTCGTTTGGGCGGCCCTGGCGCAACGGCATCACCAATGTCGCCATCGGCGTCGCCGGCATGGCTCCCCTGACCGACTATCGCGGACAGCCCGACGATTTTGGCCGCGTGATGCATGCGAGCGTGCTCGCCGTTGCCGATGAGCTTGCCGCCGCCGCCGAGCTCGTCTCCGGCAAGGTCAACCGCTGCCCCTTCGTCGTCGTGCGCGGCTATCCCTTCGTGCGCCACGAAGGCCGCGCCGCTGAGCTGGTGATGGATGCGACAATGGACCTGTTCCGTTGAGGAGAGGAGCACCCTATGGGTACGCTTGGCTACGCCGCGATGTTCGAACAGTTTTCGCCCTCCGATCTACTGCGCTGGTCGCGCAAAGCGGAAGACGCTGGCTTCGGCGCCATTATGGCCTCCGATCACTTCAATCCCTGGACCCCCAGCCAGGGGCAGGCGGGCTTTGTCTGGTCCTGGATGGGCGCCCTCGGCGCCACCACCAGCCGCGTGCGCTTCGGCCCCGGCGTCACCGCACCGGGCTATCGCTACCATCCCGCCATCCTCGCGCAGGCGTCGGCGACGCTGGCCGCCATGTTCCCCGGCCGCTTCTACCTGGGCATCGGCGCGGGCGAAGCGCTCAATGAGCATATCGTTGGCCGCTACTGGCCGGAGGCGCCGGCCCGGCTCCAGCTCCTCGAAGAAGCCGTTGATGTCATCCACCGGCTCTTCACCGGCAAATCCGTCAAGCATCGCGGTGAATACTTCACCGTCGAGAGCGCCCGGCTCTACACCCTGCCCGACACGCCTCCCCCGATCTACATCGCCACGTCCGGCCCGGTCAATAGCGAGCGCACCGGGCGCATTGCCGAGGGCATCATCACCGTTGGCGCGCCTGACGAGAAAATCAAGACGCTGCTGGGTCGCTTCGAGAAGGGCGCCCGCGAGGCCGGCAAAGATCCCACCACGATGGCGCGCATCGTCCAGCTCCACGTCTCCTACGCCACCTCGCGCGAGGCCGCCGTTGAGCAGGCGATGCGCGAGTGGCCCAACGGCGGCATGGCATTCCCCAAAGCCGATATCCGCAATCCCGAAGACTTCGAGGCGATGGCCAAAATCGTCCGCCCCGAATACTTCGAGGGCCGCGTCTTCATGTCGGCGGATCTGAGTGAGCATACCGCCCATATCCAGCACTACATTGACCTCGGCTTCGACGACGTCTACGTCCACAACGTCGGTCGCAACCAGGACGCCTTCATCGAAGCCTACGCCCGCGACGTGCTGCCCCAGCTGCGCTGGTCGGAAGCGCTGGGATAATACCAACATCCGGGTGGGACGTTGGCACGCGCCCTCCCCCATATCCGTAGGGGCGCTGCCTGCCGCGCCCGCCGTCCCCGCATATCCGTCTGTAGGGGCGCTGCCTGCTGCGCCCGTCTCCGCCTCGCCTGGATTCAACCGCCCGCCGGTACCGCGTTCTCCGCCGGCGCCGCCACGGGCCGCGCGGCTGGCGCCTCTCGATGCCGCCGCTTCAGGAACGGCCGCTCAACCAATTGGTACGACAGATACGCGGTGACGAACGCTCCGGCGATACGCAGCGCCAGTGGCCATCCCGCAATTCCCGGCAGTAGGATATCAATGAATGGCAGATGCCACAAGTACAGGCTGTACGAGATCAGCCCAATGAAACGGAGCGGCGCCAGCTCGAACGGGAAGCGCACGATGCGGTTGCCCCAGAGCGCGGCCAGCGCCAGCGCCCCATAGCCGACGCCGATAAGCAGCGGATAGGTGATGATGTCCCAGCCCCAAACCGCGCCCGGCGCGAACTGCACGGCGGACTTCGGCCATTGTGGCACGGCGATCACCAGCACAAGCGCGGTGATGGCGAGCGCGACATACGCCAGCCGCTGCGTCACCCGCTCCGATACGCGCCGCTCCTCAATCGTAATGATATAAAGCACGGCGCAGAGCATCCCTATCGCGAACACTTCCAGATTCTTGCCCTGCGTGCCCATCGTCAACAGCACACCGGCCTTCGCCACGATCCGCAGCGAGCCGGGAAAGCTCGGTATGCGTGCCATGACGGCGGCGTCGAGGCTGCGCACGATCAGCGCAAGTACCATCATACCCAGCACGCCAGCGACGATGCGCCACACCGAGCGTGTCCCGTTGACCAACCGCGCGATGCCAGCCGCGATCAGTGGCAGCAGCAAATAAAACTGAAATTCAACCGCCAGCGTCCAGAACGGCCCCTCAAAGTCCTGATTGAAGACGGGAAACATATCGTGGACCATCCCGACATGCGCCGCGATATCCGGCAGCAGAGCCGACGTCTTATGGGTAGCCGTCGGCAGCACCACCAATATCGCCAGACACACCCAGTATGCTGGAAAGATGCGCAGCGCCCGCCGCCGGTAGAAGCGCAGCGCTGAGGGGAGCGGGCGGCCATGCAGCATGGCGCGAACATATGGCAGAAAGAGCAGGAATCCAGACAGCACGAAAAAGAGCTGTACGCCCATCGCCAGATAGTACCAGCCAGTGCCGAACGCCTGTCCCAGCGGTGTTTGGTAGAACCGCATCGCGAGCAGCGTATGGAACGCCACAACACTCAGCGCGGCCAGCGCCCGCAGCCCATCCATCGAGCGAATCTCGCGCGGCCCGTTATCCATCGGGCGCAGCCAGCGCAAGCCCCGCCGCCATGCTGGTTCTGCGTTCGCCGGTCTGATGGTCGCGGTCGTCATGCTTCCTCTTCTCTGTCGGTATCATCGCCTCTGCGCACTCGGCTCTATTGTACTCGCTCCGTGTCAAGCCCGTCGCAGACGCGTAGAATCAGTGATGGTTCCATGACTGATG
>DATGEP010000124.1:0-16674 GCA_035310125.1 Ktedonobacterales bacterium | reverse complement strand
CCAATGAACCCTTCAGACTCCAACACCACAGCGGCAATACCGAGACCCGAAATCGCGGCAAAAACGGCAACCCCATTCCCCCGCTCCCCGGTCGAGCCGACCCGCGCTCTCGTAGGGGCGTCCGGTGGACGCCCGCCTGCGCCAGCACCGAAATCTCATATTCCGGCAGAAACGGCAACCGCCTCTGCCACCGAATCTGAAATTCCGGCAGAATCGGCAACCGCCTCTGAGATTCCGGCAGAATCGGCAACCGAATCTGAAATTCCGGCAAAAACGGCAACCGATTCCCATATTCCGGCAGAATCGGCAACCGAAATCTCATATTCCGGCAGAATCGGCAACCGCCTCCGCCGCTGATTCTGAGATTCCGGCAGAAACGGCAACCGAATCTGAAATTCCGGCAAAAACGGCAACCGATTTCCGTATTCCGGCAGAAACGGCAACCGAATCTGAAATTCCGGCAGAAACGGCAACCGCCTCCGCCGCTGATTCTGAGATTCCGGCAGAATCGGCAACTCCCTTCGCTTCCCCAACCGCCGCGTCCTCTCCCTCAAACTCTACGTCCCCTGCGTTCCCACCTCAGATTCCGGCAGAAACGGCAACCGCCTCCGCCCCCCCCTCTCCTCGTGGGAGAGGGGCCGGGGGTGAGGTTCCCGGCAGAAACGGCAACCGCTCCCCCTCTCGCCGCGCGAGTGTAGGGGCGCTGCCTGCCGCGCCCGCTGGGGATAACGTTCCCTTTCCCGGCATGCGCGCGGGGTTCCATGTGTGGCACGCACCGGGGCGCCATGCTATACTGTTTCATGGTGAGCTAGCGAGTCGGCGTTTTACTGAGAACGTCGCCGGATGACTCGGCGTACTCGATATGGTCAGCTTTACCAACATCTCCGTGACGCCTCGGCGCACATCTTGCGCACTCCTTCAAGATAACTGTGTCTGGGCGTTCCGAAAGGGTTTCGCGTATGATAGACCCGGTTGCCAATCTGGACCCGGATACGGGTCTGGATGAGCGTTATTTCTCCGAAGAAGCCGAGCCTGACTGGTTCAAGACCAACATCCCATGCCAGGTTGGCTGCCCCGCCCACACCGATGTGGCGAACTATATCGGACTGATCTCGCAGGGCCGCTTCGACGAGGCCTACCTGCTGAACCGGCAGTGCAACGTCGTGCCTGGCGTCCTCGGGCGCACCTGCGCGCGGCCCTGCGAGCCGGTCTGCCGCCGCAACAAAATTGACGGCAAGCAGGTCTCCATCTGCTGGCTCAAGCGCGCCTCCCACGACCACCGCGAATTCCGCCACCTCCCTGAGCGGCCCAAGATCACCAAAGACAAGAACGTCGCCATCATCGGCGCCGGCTCAGCGGGTATCGCCTGCGCCCGCGAGCTGGCCGAGCGTGGCTATCCCGTCACCATCTACGACATGTATCCCGCCCCCGGCGGCATGATGGTCGGCGGCATCCCCGTCTGGCGCCTGCCACGTGAAGTGACGCAGGAAGAGTGCGACGAGTATCTTGAGGCGCTGGGCGTCGAAGTCAAACTCAATACCACCGTCGGCAAAGAGGTCCAGCTCACCGACCTGCTCCACGACTACAATTCTGTCTACATCGGCGCCGGCTGCATGCTCTCCAATCCGCTTACGGATCCGTACAATAAAGCGGTGCCCGGCGCTGATCTCGAAGGCGTCGTCCCTGGGCTGCCCTTCCTCGAAAAGATCAACTTTGGCGAGCCGGTCTTCGTCGGCAAGCGCGTCGCCGTCCTCGGTGGCGGCTTCACGGCGATGGACTGCTGCCGTTCCGCCGTGCGTTTCGGCGCCGAGAAGGTCTACGTGCTCTACCGCCGCTCGAAGGAGGAGATGCCCTCCGATGAGTACGAGGTGGATGAGGCCACGCTGGAGCATGTCGAGTTCATCTACCTCTGCTCGCCCATCGAAGTGCTCAGCGACGACAGCGCACACGTCAGCGGCCTCAAGATGATCCGCAACCGCCTGGGAGACCCGGACGCCAGCGGGCGCCGCAAAGCGGTCCCCGTCGCAGGCTCCGAGTTCGTGCTGGATGTGGACACCGTCATCTCCGCGTTCGGCCAGTATGCCGACACCTCCTGGATTCCCGCCAAGGAGCTCAATCTCGACGTCAACAAGTGGGGCATTCCCCTGATTGACCGCGACACCTGGATGACAACCCATCCCGGCCTCTTCGCGGGCGGCGACTTCACCGAAGGCTCGCGCAACCTCATCTCAGCCATCGCGGATGGCAAGGCGGCGGCGAGCGCCATCAATCTCTACCTCGGCGGCCTGGACTCGCCCGCTGAGGAAGCCCTCGAGATCGAGCTGCCGGACTTCCGCCGCGGCATGGTGGACGACTACGAGTCCATCCCCTATCAGGTCATCCCCACGCTCCCGCTGCAGAAGCGCTTCAGTATCACCGTTGAAGCCGAAACGGGCTACTCCCCCGAAGAAGCGATCACACAGGCGCGGCGCTGCCTCCAGTGCCAGCTCAACATCACCATTGACCCCTCCATCTGCATCCTCTGTAGCGGCTGCGTAGACATCTGCCCCTACGACTGCATCAGCATGGAGGGCCTCACCCGCGTCGTGAAGGGCGACACGCTCCACCAGCGTGCCGAGTCAACCTGGGAGCGCGGCGCCGACATGATCATTGACGAGGAAAAGTGTATCCGCTGCGGCCTCTGCATCGTCCGCTGCCCAACGGACGCCATCTCCATGGTCCAGTTTGAGGTCAAGAGCGCCAACAATCGCTGGAATGTCTCCAAGATTCCGGTGCTCAACAACCCTCGCTAACTCCATCGTTCCTACCAGATGCGGCACCCCGCACGCGAGGTGCCGCATCTGTTGTAGACTGATTGATATTGACGCCGCCGTTACCGTCATAGGGGCGCCGCTTGCCGCGCCCGCCGCTCGTGGACGCTGTAGGGGCGCCGCTTGCCGCGCCCATCCTGGCTCGTACTCGGAGCTTGTGAGATAGAGAGGTAGCATGCGATACCGGCCACGCGCGGCTCACACTTCTCTGTCCGCACAGCACCCGCGCCGCCGAGCGGCGATCCTCGTCGCGTCGCTGCTGCTCCTCCTCACCGCCTGCGCCTTCCCCGGCTCCAGTGGGACCGCGACAGCGGCGCACCCACAGGCCGCTGGAACGCCCAGGGCAGCCACGCCCACCCCAACGCCCGACCCCATCATTCACCCCAGCGTCGCGGATACCGTCAGTTGGGAGCTTGCCCACATGACACTGGATGAGAAGCTGGGGCAGCTCTTCCTCATAGAAACCGGCTGGACCACCTACACACAGGACGTGGACACCATGGTGCGTGGCATGCACGCCGGCGCCATGATCATCTACCAGCAGAACATGACTGACCCGGCGCAGCTCAAAGCCTACATCAGCGCCGTCCAGGCCAACGCCACCATCCCTCTCATCGTCTCGATGGATGAGGAGGGCGGCGTGGTGGATCGCCTCGGCGCCCTCGGCTTCAATCCGCCCCAACCCGCCGCGCAAGATCTCACGGCCAGCGGCGACCCACACAAAGCCTATGCCGCGGGCTTCGCCACCGCGCACGAGATGAAGTGGTACGGCATCAACACCGACCTCGCCCCGGTGGTGGATGTGCGCACCAACCCCTACGCCGTCGAATACACTCGCATCTTCGGCGACGACCCCACCACCGTAGACCGCTACGCCGGCGCCTACATCAACGGTCTCAGCCGTTTCGATGTAATCGCCTGCCTGAAACACTGGCCCGGCATCGGCAGCGTCGCGCTCGACCCTCACAAGACGCTGCCCACCATTGACCGCTCGCGCGATCAGCTCGAAAACACCGACTTCGCCGCGTTCCGTGGCCTGCTGAGCCAGCAGCCGGGCATGATCATGGTCACGCACGTCATCGTCAACGCGATTGACCCCACGATGCCCGCCACCCTCTCACCAAAGCTGGTGAATGGCGTGCTGCGTGGCGAGCTAGGATACCAGGGCGTCGTCATGACCGACAGCCTCTACATGCAGGGCATCGCCGAACGCTACTCGCTGCCCCAGGCCGCCGTGCTCTCCATCGAAGCTGGTGATGACCTGCTGGAAGGCGCCTTCGATACCAGTACCATGGCCGGCATGCTGGCTGCGCTACACGCCGCCATTGACAGCGGCCAGATCAGCATGAGCCGTATCAATCAGTCCGTCGCCCGCATCCTGACCCTCAAGGCGAGCTACGGCATCCTGCCGCTCCGTGGTTCCCACATCCAACACATCAAAACCCTTCCTGGCGGCCTGTCCGCCGGACTGGACGCTGATCTGCCACATGCGCAGCGCCCATGATGTCAACATTGATTTCACAAGGTGGCGCGGACATTCCTGTCTGCGCGGGCCGGCAGAAATGCCGGCCCCACCGGATCGCCTGGTCCAGTTCTCTACGCCGGCATCGGTAATCAGTCAAATTCAGACACGGCGAAGGGTGTAGGGCCACCGGCCCGTGCCCTTCTCGTCCTGAGCATGGAACATACTCAGGGCCGCCCTCGTACATACAACGACGAACGCCACTCCATAGACTAGAGAGGGAGCGCACGAGATGGACGGAAGCGTGGAGCCTACTGCCCTGGCGGCGCAGCGTGCGGCAATCCAGGCAGCTCGGACTCGCTATGAGCGCGGCGACCTGAGCTATGATGCCTTCCGGCGGGCGCTCGATGCGCTGGTGCTGGCACGCGATTCCGCCGAATGCCAGACCATCCTCGACGCGCTGCCGGTCTCGCCGCTGGCGGCGCTCGCCGCCCTGGATTCGCCACCCCCAACCTCGCCCGTGACCGCCAGCCCGCCGCACCACAAGCGCATCATCGCCTTCATGAGCCAGATCAAGAAGCTGCGCCGCCCGTGGCAGCTTGGCGAAAGCACCCACGCCGTCGCGTTCATGGGTGAGATCAAGCTGGACCTCCGGCTGGCCGGCCTGCCATCCCAAGGGAAGCTGTACGTCACGGCGGTTATGGGCGCGGTGACGATCCTCGTCCCGCGCTCAGTGCGCGTTACCGTGCATTCGACGATCATCATGAGCGACACCCACGCGCTGGGAGAGGGAGTCACCGGCATGTTCGGGTTTGGCCACGAGGAGCACGCGCCCGCATCTGGACCCGCGACCGCGCAGCTCGACATCGAGGTCTTCTCCCTCATGGGCAATGTGAAGATCGTGCTCACCGGCGAGCGGCCCACCGTCTCCGTCAGCGAGCTTGTGCGCGACGCGCTGCGTGCCGTGGCGGCTGGCGCTCAGCGCGGGTTGCGCCAGGGCGCCAGCCAGTATCCGTCCCTCAGCGGCCCAGGTAATCGAGACGAGTGGTACCCTTCCGGCCAGTGACCCATCACACTACATCCGCTAACAAACTAGCTCTTTGCTGCCAGCTTGAGCATTTGCTGCCGGATGTAGACGCCATACGGCACTGAGGGCGTCCCTGACCAGTTGGAGAGCAAGCTGGGAACATCACATGATCCAGCCGTCCACGCCCACGCAATGAAAGACACGTGCAGCTGCTCGAAATACGCGATCGCCTTCGCGTTATAACTCGTCTGGCAGTCATAGGAGCCAAACTCGGTCGCGATGACGGGCAGGCTCGCGGCGATCGAGCCGAAAGCGCGCGGCCAATCATCGGGCTGCTGATTGTCGCCGGTGTGATTGAATGGATGGGTGCCGTAGAGCACATTTGACGTCGGCGCGAGGCCGGATGCCTCAATACCGCTCAGGTCATAGCCCCATCCCAGGCCACTCAGAATAATGACATTCGACGTAGCGATCGTGCGCACTTTCATTGCAAGCGCTGGCATGCCGATGGCTTGATAGGTGTGGGGCAACGGATACAGCGCGCACGCGCTGGTTATCATTCCTCCCGTTTCCCATTCGGACCAATCTATGTCATGCGGCTCACTGAATAGATCGAAGAGGACGCGCGGATCGCTTTGGTAGATTTCGGCGATGTCCTGCCAGAATTGGACATCATACTTCGCGTCGGGCAGCGGGCACTGCGCACCGCCATTGGTCGCATCTTGCGGCAAGCTAAACGGTGCATCCCACTGTAACGCCAGAATCACAAAGAGCCCGGCGGCCTCTGCGTTAGCGACCGCGGCGGTGACAGTTGCCGTGTAGTCTGCGCACCTTCCATCCAGGTTCCGCCAGAACGCCGAGGAGAGCGTGATACGCACCGTATTCATGCCCCAGGTGCGCATGGCCTGGTAATCGGCAAGCTGGAAATGCCCGTCACCTTTACAGGTGAACTCCAGCGAGTAATCGGTCGCACCCACGAGCACGACCGGCTTTCCATCGCCATCCACGATGCGTTTCCCCTGCACGGCAAGCATGTCGCGCGGTGGCAGCTTGGCCGGCACGTCAGAGAGTGTAGAGATGAGTGCTGGCGTCGGCTGCGATGCCGCCACGTGCAGAGCGTTCGTGGCATGGACCATTCCACCAATGATGACCGAAACCGCAACGAGCGTGATGACCACGCCGAAGCCGACGCGCTGAAGGCTGGGATCTGTAGATGGTTGTTTCACAGGTACACGGGCTCCATTTCCAGGCGCGACGAACGTGCGGCAATTCCCCACGGACGATGGTAGATGGGCGATGTGTTGGAGGGTGGCGCAAATACACGTGGGGCGCTCGGCAGAGCAGCCACCGGTATTTCCTTGGCGCGGTCGCATGCAACGTACGGGCCAACAATATTGCCGGGTACGGGCTTGTTCGGCCAGGGAGGCGAGCCGATGCGGCGCCACAACGTCGCGCCAGGAACGCCGCCATCTTTGGCCACCGGCGTATATTCGCGCAGGAAGGTGACGCTCTGTGTGTTTATATGCTGGCTGACGAGATCGCGTGGCACGACGATGATCCAGCTAACGTATGCGAATGGATTGGCGAGCGCCGCATTCCACACGGCCCCATCGCCTTCGTAGATTTCGTTGTGAAACGCAACATTCGCGGAGGACAGGTCAACCTGCGAGTGATACTGGTCAATGAGGATGCGTCCGCCGTCGTAGTGCTGCGCCAGAAACGTCGCAATTGGGTGACTGTGATAACACGAGGACCCGGCTTGGCCATCCTGGAGCGAGATAGCACCCCCCCATGAGGTCGCGACGGACTGTCCGATGATCGCCACGAGCAAGACAACCCGCGCGAGCGGGAGCCAGCGTTGGGCGGACGCAATCAATGTGGCGATGAAAACGGCGGCGGGCGCGACCATCTCGGCACCGTAGCGCGCGTTGAAGATGTAGTAGGGAGGATGGTTCGCGTGCGGGACGTACATGACATTCTGGCCAAGAAAGAACGCCGCGACATAGAACGCGAAGGGAACGAGGATGGTTCCAGCGGCGAGCGCGTCACCTGAGAGCCGCCGGCGAATCAAGAAGAGAATGACGGCGAACACTCCGAGCACGAGCAGCAGTGGACCAATGGTCTCCGCCGTAGCGAGCGAGTACGTTCGTAGCGACTGCCAGAGGTTGTGGTAGGTATCTGCATCTCCGTTGTGAATGAACGCCTGAGCCTGTGCCTGTGACGAAAATGAACCGGAGAGAAACGCCACCGGACTCCCAAATATGACCAGGTTCCACAGGAACCAGAGCAAAATACCCACCCCGCCGAGCGTGCCGAACAGAATCGTGTATGCCAGCGCCTTGTCTCGCGGGTAGCGTTTGCGCCAACAAATGATGACCAACATCGTCAGCAGCGCGAGATATAGCGCCCAGCCATCATAGCGGGCGATGGTTGCCAGCAGCGTGGCCAGCGCGGAATAAATCAGATCGCGCAGCTGCTCATCCTGTGCCCAGGCGACAAAATAGTAGGACGCCGCCGCCAGGGTCGCGAACAGGACAGGCTCCGAGAGGGGTGTCGCTTGCAGATACAGGATGTTCGGATTTATGACAAACACCAGCGACCCGATAAAGCTCGCGCGACTATCATGGGTCAGGCGGCGAGCAGTCAAGAACACGTATACGGAGGCGATGAGGTAACAGGGCATCGAAGTCAAAGTGCCCGCAAGCCCGGTGCGCCAGAAAAAATCGTTCCATGCCAGCGGCAGCATGATGAGTTGTGGCAGCGGCAGCCAGACATCTCCTAACTGGGCTAGGCCAGGATACACGTTGTCGAAAACGCGATGAGCGATGAGCAGATGCGAATGCGCATCACCATAGAGCAAAATGGACTGCGACTGGTACGCCCATACCGCCGCGCCAATGCTCGCGCAGGCCGCGCAGAGGATCAATGCGATGAGCCAGTGGTCGCTATTCCACAGCGCCAACCTGACATCCCACCGGCTCTGCGACCTCGTCACGGTGGGCACGTCGGGCAACGTGATCGTCTCGAATCGGATCCCGTCATCGTGCGTGGGGCGATGCCGAATCAGCCACG
Organism: Ktedonobacterales bacterium; assembly: GCA_035310125.1. Lineage (GTDB taxonomy): Bacteria > Chloroflexota > Ktedonobacteria > Ktedonobacterales > JADMIN01 > DATGEP01. The sequence continues at coordinate 8,303 of DATGEP010000124.1, read as the reverse complement.
CGGGTCGGAACATGCTGCCAGCTCCGATCTTTTCCATTCCTTCGGGCGTTTCTCATGCTCGCCACACACGCTCACCGCTGCGCCGCGTGGGTGGTTGTGCGCTCATGCTCAGGTGTGATAGCGGAAGGCTGACGCACCAGGTGAAGTCCATGTTGCGTTTTCTCCCAGTGGTGTGGCTTGACGACGAGCTGCACCGCGGCCAGTGCGGCGGCGGCACACATCAGCGCCCAATAGACGGGAAGCGTAAACACCCATGGGAGAAGATCATACTGCTCGCTCTTCGCGCAAGCGACGAGACACAAATAGATGTAGAGGAAGTTGCCCACGACAAGACAGATCACCGCTGGATAGAAAATCGGCGCGCTATAGAGCATGTCAAACTCGGGGGTAAGCGCCCGCCGTTCCGTCAGGTATAGTCCGAGAAGCGCCCACATCAGCGGATTGACGAGAAACGTGGCGGGTGTGCCACCGATGACAGCGAGAAGCGAAAACAGCGCCCGCAACCGACGCCGAAGCAGGTAGTTCCAAGGCCGGCGCAGGTGAACCAGGTACGTTTGCATGTACCCTTTGGTCCATCGCGACCGTTGTCGAATCCAGTTGCCCAGGTTGGAGTTCGCCTCCTCCAGCGTGGTCGAGTCCAGGATCGTGGTGTATAGATGGTGCTCCGCGAGACGCAGACCGAGATCGCAATCTTCCGTCACATTGAAGGCGTCCCATCCTCCCAGTCGCCGCAAGATATCGGTGCGGAAGTGGTTCGAGGTTCCGGCGAGCGGAAGACTCAACCGCGCCCACTGAAGGCCGGGCAGGGTCATATTGAACCAGAGTGCGTACTCGATCGTGAACCAGCGCGTGAGCAGATTCTGCCGGGTGTTGTAAAATCCGAGCTTCGCTTGCACGCAGGCCAGTGACGCACTGTGATTAGCGAACGCAAGGACAGCTTTCTTCAATTGCAGCGGATCAGGCACGTCTTCGGCGTCGTAGATAACGGTGAAGCTGCCTTTGGCCAGCATCAGCCCATAGTTGCATGCCCGCGGCTTGGTGCGGGGCAGTCCATCGGGGACTGTGACGATGTGGAAATTTGACGTCAAGCTCAGACGTTCTATGGCCTGACGCGTCGCTTCATCATCGCTCTCCGTCAGGAAAAGCACCTGCAATCTATCCTGTGGATAGTCGAGGGCCTGCATGGCGGCGACGAACTGCGGAATGACAGCGTCTTCTCGGTAGAGTGGGCACAGGACGGTGTAGGATGGCCACGGCATACCTTCCAGGTCCTGGATGAAATCGCGACTGAACTGCTCTTCAGGCGATTGGCCGATCACACGCGCGGCCAAGATCACGGTGAGGGTCAGGTTCACCATGTACGCCAGCGTGACGCCTCCCAACAGGAGTGCCAGCGTCATCGGCCCGGCAAGATAAAGCCCCACACCCACACCCACGATGAGCAGCAAGAACACGACGAGCTGCCCCTGCGTGAGCGTCGTGACCGCTGAGATTGCCCGATCCATCGCCGCGAAGGGCAATGATACCTGCCCATCTGCGTGCGCCTTCTGATGGATCCGCTCGACGAATCCTCGCCAAGCCGATTTCGAGTAGGGGCCGATACGTCGTTGAGACTCATGATCGAGCCAGGCAGAATAATATCCCTTCTCCCGTGACCCAGTCTCACCCGCCGACACTCGCGGCAGTACGCGCCCCAGTGCCGGTATCTGCATAGTCATCTGCTCGCGGTAGACTTGCTGCAGCCACTCGGGTAGCGCCTCCCCTGATGAGGTGTCTACATACTCGTGGGAAGCGTCCGATACAGGCTCGACTGGGTGATCTGTGGAGATCAAGGAAGACGCCAGGGAGGCAGACGGAGGGCGTGATCCCTCTGGCACGGCCTGAGAAGATTCTAACGGCGCGTGTGGTGTTCTTCGAGCACGCATCTCTTTTCGGAGGCGCTTCATCCAGGGGCGAGTAGGCTGGGTCTCTCTATGGCCGCCACCGCCATCTGCCGTTGCTCTCTCAATGGATGGCGTACGGACTTCGCCATCCTCCGCCGCCTGGAATGGCGCGTCTGATCCTCGCCCTCCGATCATGTTCGCTAGTCCTCCCATTCCCTCGCCTGGCCGCTCATCTCAGCTTGCTACGCATCATTTGTGCCAGGGTAACGAATGAGAAACAAATACTACTCCACCAGCGCCCGCGTCAGCATCACCATCGTGACGAACGTGCGGAAGAGGTCGAGGAAGCTCTTGCTGGTATAGCGGATCGTGCGCGGCTGGCCTTCTACGAGCGCCACGCCGCGCAGCCACGACGCCATCTCAGCCATATCCGCCGTCAGGAACGTCAATTCCAGCGTCGTTGGCGTCGGGAACTGCGGCGCGGACGTGGGCAGCCGGCTCGACAGCGCCGCGTGGGCGCCCGCGCGGATGCGCTCGCGAGCGACATCGGGATGCAGGCTCTCAGCGGCGAAGCGCGAGAGCGACGTTTTGACGGCGACGCCGTGCGGCGCGGGGGAAAGCTGCTCTGCCTCGGCAATGGTGACGGTATCGCCAGTGATGAGCGCGATCGGCACGTTATAGTGTGCCGCGACGAGCGCATTGAGCGCAGTCTCGCCGGCAATCTGGCCGTTGATGCGCGCCTCCCAGATAGCGCGGGGATTGTAGCTGTGACTGAGGATGGCATGGCTGGCGCCGATGGAGCCGTGGTAGCCAAGAAAGAAGATCGCATCGAACGACGAATCCAGCCCTTCCATCATGTACATCGGCTTGTGCTTGCCCGTAATCAGCGTCGCGCGGCCGTGGAGAAGGTCTGGCTCCAGGTTCCGCATGCTGCTATGCGAGTCATTGACGACAAACTCGCTCGCGCCCGCCTCGCCCGCGCCGTCAATCGCGGCGTTCAGCTCGCCAAGCAGTAGCCGCCGTCCCAGCTCGTAATCATGGCTGCCCACCATGATCTGATCCCAATCCACGATCCCCGCCACACCCTCAAAGTCCGTCGAGATGTACACTTTCATTGATTAGTTACACTCTCCAATACTCATATACCTCTACCTCCAACAATGCCGGCTGCCGTTAGCAGCGGTCGCCGGGTCTCCGAGCGGGTGCTTGCCCGCACTCATCGCAAAACAGCGGGTGGGCTCCTCCTGCGCGGCGTTCAGCCGCGCGCCTCCGTTTCCGCCGGGGCGAGCAGGGCGACAGCCCATGCTGCCGCGTGTCCGATGGCCGCATTTATGGCTGCTTCATCAGAGCTCGAATCCGTCGCCCGCGTGAAGACGCCAGCCGTGTACCTGCGCCCGTCCGGGTATTCTATGACTCCGACCTCGTTGCGGTAGACGCCAAGGAGGCCGCCGCTCTTGGCCGACACTCGCGTGGGCGAGGCAAATGCGGCCGCCAGCCGGTGGCGGGTGAGTTGCCTCGCCATCAGGTTGCGAATGCGGCGGCAAGCAGCTTCGGGTGCCGCCCGATCGGTCCAGATCAAGCGCAGCAGCAGACACATGTCGCGTGGCGTAGTCCGGGTCGCGGTTCGCGCCCGCATGGCTGGCGCGGAGTGTATCCGATACCGGACGGCCGCTTCCTCCTCGGAAGTAGGCGATCCCGCTGCCCATGCGGTCAGCGCCTCCCAGTCGGCGAACCCCGCTGCCTGAGCGATCGAGTTAATGGTGGTGCGCAAGTCGTCCATGATGACTGTTTCGGACAATTCCAGCTCAGCGGCGGTGGCATTGCAGGACGCGATCCCGACCTGCGCCAGCAACGCATCGGTCGCCACGTTGTCGCTGATGGTCAACATAGGGACGAGCAGGTCCCGCAGTGACACCTCCACGTCGTCGGTGTAGAGCGAGAAGCCGACCGGCCCAGGAGTACGCGCCTGGGCCGACAGGTGAACCCGCTGGGACGGGTCGAGCCGACCGGCGGCGATTTGCCGCTCTACCTCCACGGCGATCAAGACCTTGATGACTGACGCCGCCACGACCGGCTGATCGGCGGCGACTCCGACCTCCCGCCGACCCTCCATGTCCTGGACGCACAGGGAACCAACGCACCCAGCCGTCGTGAAGAGTTGCTCAACCTCGTGTTCCACGCGCGATACCCCCTACGGACAGATCGTACTCCTCACTTCGGACGCCCGATTGGCCGGTTCTCTGCGTTGCGCTGGAGCTTGTTTTTGCCGGGCTTGTTGCGATACACGAGGCGCTGGACGGGCCGGCCGGCGACCAGATGCTCGCGCACGATCTCCTCCACATCTTCCGGTTGGACCCCCCAATACCAGACGTTCTCTGGATAGACGACGATCATCGGCCCGAAGCCGCATTGATCAAGGCAACCGCTATGATTGACGCGCACGCGCCCATTCAGCCCCGCCGCCTTCACCGCTTTCTTCAGTCGGGCATGCACACCCAGCCCATCGCCATCCACCGTCGCGCACCAGTCGCCGCCGGTACAGACAAACACATGCCGCTCGAAGATATGGCCAGTAACGATATCCGTTGCGTCGCCTTGGGGGTGTCCTGTGGCGGCTTCCGTTCCATCCGTATCCTGTTTCGCTGTTTCCTGTCTCGCCTCTATCACGCTTGTCTCCTCTAGTGCCGCCGCTGGAATGCGCTGCGGCGAGCCTGCTGCTCCTCGCATCGTACACCACGCCGGAACGCCACTGCCAGCGGATGAAGTCTCGCGTCTTGGCGCATCCCGCCGGGCGCGGTGTATAATCCAGGCGCGTGCTGGCGTGCGCGCCCAGGATTCTCCATTTCCGCGAAAGCGATATTGAGGCACATGCAGATACTTCCCCTCGCGCTGTTTCTGGTCCTGCTAGAGCTGACTATCGGCTCGTACGTGACGCTGTACCTGCTGGATCTGCGCGGCGACACCAGTCACGGCTTCGTCGTCTTCCAGGGCGTTTTGTACCTCGTTTTCGCCGTCATCACCATCCTGACGATGAACGCCGTGACGCCGGCCCATCCCGCCGACTACGGGTTGGATGCCATCTGGCTGCGCGCGCAGGAACCGCTGGTCATCGCCTTCACGCTGCTCATGATCCCCTGGAACGTGCTGCTCTGGCGCGACAAACAGCCGCGTGGACAGGCGAAGAAAACCGCAAAGGCGAGCGCAGAGGGATCTTCGCCGCCCAAATCGCGTCGGGCGCGCTTCATCCTCGGCGGCCTGACCGCGCTGGTCGGTCTGAGCACGCTTTTCGCCGTGGGCATGGGCTACCGCACGCTGGCGGATAGCCGCCTGGGCGGCGCTTTCGTCGTGCTGGCGTTTCTGGCTGGTGGCATCGCGCTCGGCGGCGTTATGACAGCCATGCTCCTCGGCCACTGGTATCTCAACACGCCGACAGCCTCTGGCAAACCGTTGGAGTTCACGACCGTCGTGCTGCTCGCCGCGTTGGCGCTGGAGCTGGTGTGTACGGCAGGTATCGGCCCCGCGACGGCGCATACGAAGCTGCAGACGACGAACGTGGCGCCCGGTACGACGATCCACACCAGCGGCAACGGCATTCAGGTGAGCACGCCGACAGTGCGGCCCGGCGCTACGGATACCAGCCCGGCGCAGCAGACGGAGACGCAGCGCGTGGCGCCCCTGGGTATGGGTGCCTTCGTCTGGCTGCAGATTCTCATGGGGTTCCTGGCGCCGCTGATCCTGGGCGGCGCCGCGCTGTACCTGACGCGCGGACGCTCGTTTCAGTCCGCGACCGGCATGTTATATCTGTGTGTGTCATTCATCTTCATCGGCGAGATTATCGGGCGCGGCTTGCTGCTGTTCTCGGCAATCTAGACCAATCCAGCGGAACGAAATTTGCGGCATCTGGTAGTGGCGTTCTAGATAGGCGCACTCCACGCGACAGACGGAATGGAGCGGTTCGATGGCGAGCGCATCCCCGATAGACCCTGTCATCTTCAAGGCATACGACGTGCGCGGCATCTATCCCAGCGAGCTTGACGAAGACGCGGCGTATCGTATCGGGCGAGCGATGGTGCAGTATCTCGACGTAGAGCGGGTCGCCGTCGGCAGAGATATGCGGCTCTCATCGCCCGCGCTGGCGAGCGCGCTGCTGCGCGGCATCACCGACCAGGGCGCCGACGCCGTGGATCTGGGCCTGACGACCACCGACGAGCTGTACTTCGCGGTCGGCAAGTTCGGCTATCCCGCTGGCGTGATGGTGACGGCCTCGCACAATCCCGCCCGGTACAATGGCATCAAGATGTGCCGCGCCGAAGCAGTGCCGATCAGCTCCGAGACAGGGCTGAACGCCATGCGCGACATCGCGCTCGCGGGCAGCTTTCAGGAGGCACAGCGCACGGGTCAAGTCATCCAGCGCGATGTCACGGATGACTTCGTGCGACACGTGCTCTCATTTATTGATGTATCCAGAGTGCGTCCGCTCAAGGTCGCCGTGGATGCCGGCAACGGCATGGCCGGCATGTTGACGCCGCGTGTCTTCGCGCATCTGCCCTGCGAGCTGGTCCCGCTCTACTTCGAGCTAGACGGCAATTTCCCCAATCATCCCGCCAGCCCCATCGAGCCGGAGAACACCGAAGTGCTGCGTAAGGTCGTTGTGGAACAGCACTGCGATATGGGCGTAGCGTTCGATGGCGACGCCGACCGCATGTTCCTGACGACGGAGAAAGGCGAGTTCCTGGGCGGTGATATGGTGACGGCGCTGGTGTCGCAGAGCTTGTTGCGGCGACATCCCGGTTCGACCATCCTCTACAACCTAATCTGCTCACGGAGCGTACCAGAAGTGATCGAACGCGGCGGCGGCAGGGCCATTCGCACGCGAGTGGGCCACTCGTTCATCAAGGCCGAGATGCGCGAATACAACGCCATCTTCGGCGGTGAGCACTCCGGCCATTTTTACTTCCGTGACAACTGGTTCGCCGATTCCGGCATGATCGCCTTCCTGATCGTTCTGGAGCTGGTTAGCGTCAGCGGCAAGACAGTCTCGGAGCTGGTGGCCGCGGTGGATACCCGTTTTCGCAGTGGCGAAATCAATTCGGAGGTCACTGACCAACAGGGTCGAATGAAGGCCATCGAAGAGCATTATGCGGCATTGGGAGCGCACGTGGATCACCTGGACGGCATCACGATCTCGTTCCCTGACTGGTGGTTCAACGTGCGTCCTTCTAATACAGAGCCGTTGTTGCGGCTGAATGTGGAGGCCGATACGAAAGAGGAGCTGGAGCGGCGGCGTGATGAGGTGCTGCGGCTCATTCGCCAGCGCTAAGCGGATGGTTTATACGAGTACACCCTCCAAAGGAGGCAGACCAGTGGGCGTTCTCTCGCGGTTCTCGAATTACATCAAAACGGTTATGAGCTCGTTTCTGGATCGCGCGGAAGATCCAGGACAAACCCTCGACTATTCCTATCAGAAGCAGCTTGAGCAGCTACAAAACCTGCGCCGCAGCATTGCCGATGTTGTGACCAGTGAAAAGCGGCTCGAGCTGCAACAGGCGCAGATCAACACTCAGATTGACAAGCTGGACGGCCAGGCGCGCCTGGCCGTGTCGAAAGGGAGCGACGACCTCGCCCGCATGGCGCTGGAGCGCAAGCAGACGCTGCAGCAGCAGGTGAGTGGCTTCGATACGCAGATCGCACAGCTCAAAGATCAGCAACAGAAGTTTGTGGTAATGGAGCAGCGCCTGAGCTCCCGTGTCGAATCCTTCCGCACGCAGAAGGAAATGGTAAAGGCGCAGTACGGCGCGGCGCAGGCACAGGTGAAGATCCAGGAGGCCGCGTCGGGTATCTCCGAGGAGATGTCGGATGTGAACCTCGCCGTCGAGCGAGCGCAAGACAAAGTGCTCCAGATGCAGGCGCGCGCCCAGGCGATGGACGAGCTGACCACGTCGGGCACACTGCCAGAGATCGGCGCGGGCGGCGACTACCTGGACCGCCAGCTCGCCCAACTCTCCGCCGGCACAGCGGTGGATGATGAGCTGGCGAAGATGAAGTCGCAGATGCAGCTTCCTAGCGGCGAGCAGCAGGGCCAGGCTCAGCTTCCGCCGCCGCAAGCCGGCCACACCAACGATTAGGAGGGGCGGACCATGATCGTGCGCATTCTGACCGAGGACCAGTTCCGGCTCAACGACGAGGATCTGCCCGAGGTGCGCCGTCTGGACGACGAGCTGGAGGCCGCGCTGAATAGCGGTGATTCGCCCGCGTTCGCCTCAGCACTGTCGCAGCTCGTCACCTACGTGCGCGGCCACGGCCAGCTGCTGGGCATGGACGAGGTGCTGCCATCGGATATGATCGTGCCCGCGCCGGACATGTCATTAGACGAGGCCCGCGCCCGCCTGCATACCGTGGAGGCGAAGCAGCCGCCCGCGG
>DATGEP010000123.1:0-5095 GCA_035310125.1 Ktedonobacterales bacterium | reverse complement strand
GGCGGCAGCCGGCTCCAGCTCCAATCCCTCGCCCTCAGCGACATGACGCAGCCGCGCGACGAGATCGCGCATGTTGAAGCGGCCAAAATTGAAACGCTGGCAGCGCGAGACGATAGTGGGCAGCACCTTATGCGCTTCGGTGGTGGCAAGGACGAAGATGACGTGCGGCGGCGGCTCTTCAAGCGTCTTGAGCAGCGCGTTGAATGCCTGGGTGGACAACATATGCGCCTCGTCTATCACGAAGACGCGATAGTGGCCACCGCTGCCGAGCAGGCCCGCGCTTTCGCGCAGATCGCGAATGTTGTCCACGCCGGTGTTGGAGGCGGCATCAATCTCAATGACATCGGGTGAGCGCCCGGCGGTGATCTCCTGGCAGGAGACGCATTCGTTGCACGGCTCGCCGTTGCGGGGATTGGCACAGTTGACGGCCTTCGCCAGCAGGCGCGCCATGCTCGTCTTGCCGATGCCGCGCGGGCCGCAGAAGAGATACGCATGGGCGAGCCGCCCCTCGCGCACGGCGTTGAGCAGGGTACGCACGACCGCCTCCTGGCCGATGAGGTCGGAGAAGGTTTGCGAGCGCCATTTACGGTAGAGGGATTGGGACGCCATCGGAGCCCTCGATGCACTGCTTAGCGGGAATATGCTCCAAAAGGATGGATGATCTGTCCTATTGTATGACGATCCAGGGGCGGATTGCCGCACGTCTTATTCTTTTTGCCCGCGCCGCCCGTGGGCAAACGCCACCCTGATCTTCATCTTCTTACTGGCGGCTGGCAGTGGACGCACGTATCGTCAAGCCATACCGCACGAGGCGGCTGGCGAGCATGCGGGTGACGTATCGCCAGAGACGCCGCAGATGTCGTACGTAAGCTATTTGTGGGCAAAAAAAGGCGACCGTGCACCCGCCATCGTCTCGCGCTGCCTGCCCCTTCTGACCTTCCGGCTCAGACCCGGCGATCCCACGGCACCCAGAGAGGCCCACTTACCGCTGCTTCCTTCCGGACCTGACGGGTTTCGCAAGCATCTGCCGCGCGGGGACCGAATCCTCATAACCTTCAAGCCCATCGGGGCGAGCTGGCGCAGAAACCTCAGGCGGGAATTCAGCCCCGCGTAATGAGCGTTTCGGGTGGTTAGGGCAGCCCAGGCTCCCCACCTAGCACGGTCTCAGGGACCATTGTATGCCCTGGCGAGAAGCGCGTCAAATCCGCTGTGAAAATGTGATTGTCTTACGGTGTAGCGGTGGGCGTGGGACCGGAATCCGGTGTTTGTGTCACAGTGAGCGTGGCGGTAGGTATTGGTGTTGGTGTTGGCACAGGCGTTGTTGTCGGAGTGACAGTGGGCGTTGGTGTGGGCGTTGGCGAGGGAGTTGGCGTTGGTGTTGGCGACGGCGACGGCGTTGGTGTCGGCGCTGGCGCCGGTGTGCTGGTGGGATTCGGAGGCAGCGTCGCTTGTGTGGTTGCCGTCGGAGGTGGCGCGGCATCATGGTGTATGGTTACATTCGGCTTCACCGTCATGGTGGGGGAGTACGTCGTGACAATCACGGTAGCACTCGGTGGTCCGGCGGAGTTCCCGGCGTGTACGCCGCGACCGAACCCCGTGAGGACGCCGGCGGTTGCCGCGCCAAATGCCAGGATCAGCGCTACTCCCGCCAGAGCGGCGGTCGCGCGCCGCGCACGACCAGGCTGGCGTCCGGCGAGAATCCGCGCCAGCTCCGCGGGTGAGACGTACCCATCCTCGGGAGCGAAAGGCGGCGGCGGACCCACGTATCCAGGCGTCATCTCCGCGTATGGTGCCGGAGGTGCCGGCGCTGGCCCCATGGACAGACGCAGGGGACGCGAGCTGGCGAGTGGCGCTCTCGCTGGAGGCGTGCCATACGGTGGTGGCGGCTCAGGCAGCGGCTGAGTCGGCAGCTCAGGTAGCTCAGGTAGCGGCTGAGTCGGCAGTTGTGACAGCAGCGATGACGGCGGTCGCCCCTGATTGGGTGGTGGACGATCCGGCAGCAGTGTGGTCGCGATCAGGTCTTCGCGGGGCGGCGGCACAACGCTCGGCGGGGGCGGATTCGTCGCGTGATAGGCGGCGGGCGGGGTGACAGGGAGCGAAGGGGGCGCGGGCGGCGACGGGGCCAGTTTCTCCTTCAGTGTCGGCTCAGACTTCATAAACGCAGAATTGGGCGCCGGTGGCATCGTCGCGAGCTTCTTCTTGAACTCCTGTACCTCACTGGCGCCCGGGGCTTCGTCGGCTTCGGGATGCCACACGCCGGCGAGCGCATCGCGCAGAGAAGGCCCTTTGGGAGGCTCTGGCCGCTCGATCACTGCCCGGCGCAGCGCGATAGCAAAGGCGCGGGCGTCTGGATACCGTTTGGCGGGGTCGCGCTCCAACGCTCTGAGGGCGACAGCGGCAAGCTCCGGCCAGGTATCAGAAGAGCGCATGGAAGCTGGCAGTGGTGCCGTCATTTGCTCTGGCTCGCCCAATACCGCTTGCTGGAGTGGTAGCGCACCGATGAGCATTTCGTAGAGCACGGCGCCGAGCGCGTAGATATCGCCGCGCACGCTGATCTCACCTGTCTGGGCGACTTCCGGGGCGATGTAGCTGCGACCACCCGCCAGCGCCCAGGAGCGCGGTGCGACCCGTGAACGGCGACCTCGTTGCCGGGTCAGAGCGCGCGCCGCGCCGAAGTCCACGAGTTGGAGGATGCCACCGGCATCGAAGAACAGCATGCTCGGTCGTACATCACCATGGACGAAACCGATGCCGTGGAGCGCGTGCAGCGCCCAGGCGAGCTGCGCCGCGAGCTGCACCGCATGCGCAGCCGGCAATAATCCATCGTGGTCAAGCTGATCGCGTAACGACGCAGCGGGCAGCGGCGTAACGGCGTAGAGGATACCTTGCGTTTCGGCGATGCCGTAGATCGGGAGGATGTTGGGGTGCTTGAGCGCCGAGATACGCCGGGCTTCGTCGCGCAGCGCGCTCAGTGTCTGGCGGCCACCGGCCAGCGCGCTGGGCAGGAGCTTGACGGCGACCTGGCGCCCCAGCTCAACATGGCGCGCTCTGAAGAATTCGGGGAGACCGCCAATGGTGAGCAGCGCTTCAAGCTGGTAGGCGCCAAGCTGCTGGCCGACGAGAGTGCGCGCGTGTTCCGGCATCATACGCTCTCCCCCCACGGGCCGCTACATGCTCACCCCGCTCCACCTACAACGCCACATCAAATCGGCGCTATTGTATGGGCCTACCACTGTTCTGTCAAGCAACCATAGCGACGGAACAGCGGCGCGTCTCCGCCTGTGTTAGACTTCAGCATGCGGAGTACGTCGGCATTGGAGCAAAGAGGAGGCGATGATGAGCGGCGAGCTGGAAAGGTCATTGGCGCGGGGATATACGCTGCCGGCGGAATGGTACACCAGTGAGGCGATCTTCGCTCGCGAGCGGGAGCGCATTTTCCGGCGCGCCTGGCAATTCGTCGGGCTGATCGAGCAGATTGGTCGCCCTGGCGACTTCCTCACCGCGACTATCGGGGAGGTACCAATAGTACTTACGCGCGCGGAGGACGGCACGCTACGGGCCTTCGCCAACGTGTGCCGCCATCGCGGATCACATCTCATCCATGAGGAATGCGGACACCGAAACACGCTGCAATGCGGCTACCATGCCTGGACGTACAATCTGGACGGCACGCTACGCGCCGCGCCTGGCATGCGTGATGAGCAGGACTTCGATCCCGCGGCCTTTTCGCTCGTGTCGCTGCCTGTGGAGACCTGGGGGCCGTTCATCTTCGTGAATCCCGATCGCCAGGCGCAACCGTTCGCCGCCGTGCTCGGCACCCTCCCAGCGCTGACCGACGCCTCCGGCGTCCGGCTGGGCGCGCTCCGGCGGCGTGTGCGGCGGACCTACGACATCGCCGCCAACTGGAAGGTGGTTCTCGATAACTATCTGGAGTGCTATCACTGCCCGGTCGCGCACAAGGGATTTACCAGCCTGATTGACGTCAACGACTATGAGGTCACGGAGTACGAGTGGTTTTCCACCCAGGGCGGCGCGATGAAGGAGTCCGCCAGGACGGGCGATGTGGCGGGACTGTACGACGTGCGCGGCGAGGTGACCGCTGGCTTCTATGCCTATCTCTGGCCTAACTTCACGCTCAACATCTACCCAGGGCCGGGCAATGTCTCGCTCAATCTCTTCGTGCCCCTGGAGACGCACCGCACGCTGGCGATCTACGACTATTGCTTCGTGGACGAGGTGAGCGCGGAAGAGGAGCGCGACTTCGTGCGCTTCATTGACCAGGTGCAGGAGGAGGATGTAGTGCTCTGCGAGTCGGTGCAGCGCGGCCTGCGCTCCGGTTACTTCGACCAGGGCAAGCTGATGTTGCGCCGCGAGAACGCCCTGCGCCACTTCCAGCGGCTGGTGTATTGTGAAGTCAACGGGTAGGCTGGCTGGGATGGGGCGTTGTGTTGTGGCGTGAGCGCCCCTCACCCGTTGGCTGGCGGCGGAGGCGCGGTCAGGAGCGGCGCAGCTTTGCTTCCAGCCCCGCTTTCACCGCCGGCCATTCGTCATCGGTGATGCTATACATGACGGAATCGCGCTGGTAGCCGTCGCGGACGATGCGCTGCTTACGGAGGATACCCTCGCGGACGGCACCAAGCCGCTCGATAGCCCGCTGTGACGTTTCGTTGCGCCGGTCGGTTTTGAGCTGCACACGGATGGCTCCCAGCGTCTCGAAGGCGTGGCGCAACAGCAGATACTTGCACTCGGTATTGACGGCGGTGCGCTGGGCGGCGGGAGTGAGCCAGGTCCAGCCGATCTCCAGGTTGCGATCGTGAGCTGAGATATCGAGGTAGCGCGTCGAGCCGGGAATCGCGTTGGTGGCTCGCTCGAAGATGGCGAACGGCATTTGTGTGCTGGCTTCGCGCGCGGCCAGCGCTTCCGCGATCCACGCGCGCATGCTCGCGACGGATGCGCTTGGGTCCACCGGCATATAGTCCCAGATGCGCGGATGCTGACCCGCGAGATACAGCGCCTCCGCATGCGCAAGCTCCAGCGGCTCCAGCCGCACGTTCTCGCCCACCAGCGTCACCGGCTCAACCCACATCGTTCGATA
>DATGEP010000122.1:0-25228 GCA_035310125.1 Ktedonobacterales bacterium | reverse complement strand
TGGTGCATGGGAAGGGACGCAAACAACGAGAAGTGGCTTTAGGCAAGAAAGCACGGCTGGCGCTCAGCAGATACTTACACCGTGAACGACAATCGGAGCATGAGCGGGTATTCATCGGGAAGAAGGGTGCGCTCAGCTCGGAAGGATTGGATAGACTGCTCTATCGGTTGCGTGATAAAGCCGGAGCTGAGCACTTTGAAGGGATCACCGTTGCAGCGCATCGTTGGCGGCATACCCACGCGGTGAAATCGCTTGAAGCAGGGATGGACGTGTTTGTCCTGTCGAAACAGATGGGGCATGCGGAGATCGGGGTGACGACGAATTACCTCAAGTCGGTCAGCTCCCGCCAGGTACGCTCAATGACGATCTCACCGCTGGATGTGATGGGGCGCTAGGTCCCCCGTAGTATGTACTACGAAGCTTCCTGCGTGACAGTCAAGTAGGCGTTGACGGTGTCGAGGGGGCGCTTGCCCATGTTGCGGTAGCCCAGGTGCGGCCGCTCGGTGTTGTAATAGGTCAGCCAGCGATCCAAGTCGGTCTGCAAGGCCTCCACGGACTCATAGAACGTCTCGCGCAAGGCGACCTCGAAGAACTCCTCCTTCACGGTGCGGTGGAAGCGCTCGACAAAGCCGTTGGTCTGCGGATGCCGGACTTTGGTCCGCTTGTGCTGCAGGTCGTTGAGCGCCAGGTACAACTCAAAGGGATGCGTCTCCGTGCCGCAGAACTCGCGCCCGTTGTCGGTGAGCACGGCCGCGACGGGAATCCCACGTTCGGCATAGAAGGGCAGCGCGTCGTTGTGCAGCGCGGCGACCGCTGCCTCGGGGACTTTGGAGGTGTGCAGGAAGCCGAAGGCATAAGAGCCGTAGGTGTCCACGATGCTGTGCAGATAGACCTTGCCGACGCCCTTGAAGGAGCCAACAAAGAAGGTGTCCTGGGCCAGCAGCTCGCCTGGCCGGCTACTCTCGATGTGGCGTTCGCGGAAGCTGGGATTGGCTTTCTCGATCTGGATGATCTGCTCGGCAGAGAGCTCGAAGGGCTCGGTGGCGACCTGCTCCTGGAGCTTGAGCAGGCGGTCGAACTTGGAGGCCATCCCCTGCTTGATGAGGATGTTCTGGATGGTCGGGCTACTGACCGAGACGCCATCCAGCTTGAGCCGCTCGCTAAGGCGCACACAGCCCCAGGCGGGATGCGTCAGGCTCAGCGCCACAATGCGCTCGACGACCTCAGGTGGGGTGGTCTGCGGATGGCTCTTGTGGATCGGCGGCAGGTCTTTGAGGCCCTCCACCCCTTGCAACTCAAAGCGCCGCTTGTACTCGTAGAACTGCGTGCGGGTCATGCCGCGCTGGCGGCAGGCGACACTGACGTTGCCCAGCGCTTCGGCGAGTTGGAGCACGCTCAGCCGCTGGTGGGCGAGCTTGTCTGGCGCGTTCTGGCTCATACGGCTTCATCTCCCTCATCTGGAGCGTCTGCTTCCCAAAACGGGGTAGACGCCCCAGATGTAACCGACGAAGCTTAGTAGTACAGACTATGAAATTTTCGCGGAATATCCCCGCCAGCGTGTGATGAGGCCGTAGCTGACTTCCAGGAAACACATGCCCGCGAATGCGTGCGCGGTGGCATCGGCGGAACGCGAGTACGACCAGCGCCACTCCGCCGCCAGCAGCGTGTCGTCGGGGCTGGCGAGCGTCCGTGTGATGGTGAAATGGACATCCGTGTGGCGGGCGAGGAAGTCCGCGAAGAAGGCGCGCAGGGCCTCGCGTCCCGCGAACTGGAAGCGCGGCGGCTCCTCATAGATGGCGTCGGGCGCGAAGAGCATCGCCGCGCCATCGGCGTTGCCGGTCTCCAAATGCAGACTGAATGTGCGCAGTAGATCAGTCGAGTCCAGCATAGGGAGATCCCCCTAGCGCACCGCGAACAACCCCTCGCGCTCGGCGAGAGTGGCGAAATCCTGGCCAGACTGGATGATGTTCACGACCTTTTTGCGGCCCTTCGGACTACCGATGAAGACCGCACCCACCAGCCGATTACCCTTGAAGAAGAACTTGCGGTAGTCCTTGCCGCCCTTCTCGCCCGGCATAATCCGCGTGATGGCGGTCAGCTCCGGATTATTTGACTCCGCGATGCCCATCACGGCGATATTCGTATCGAACAGCGGGCTGGTGTACGTCGGCACGTCCACATACGGCTCGCGCCCGCCGGCCATGTTCGTCGCGGCGACACGTCCATGGGCGAGGGCATTGTCCCATGTGCCCATCGTGTGGTGACGACCGATCATGCTATCGTAAAACTCAGCGACATCCCCGGCGGAATAGACGCCCGGCACGTTCGTCTCCATGTACTCGTTGGTAAGGATGCCACTCTGGCGCGCGATGGGCGTGCCATCGAGAAAGCCGTGGTTCAGCGTCAGGCCAAGACCGACGCCAATGACCTCGGCGGGATATTGCTTGCCGGAGCTGACGACCACATGCCGCGGCACGCCGTTGGCCGGGATGATCTCTTTGATCTCCTCGCCGTGGACGACCTCGACGCCGTGATGCGTGGCGATCTCGTCAATCAGCCGGCCGCCTTCTTCGTCCAGAATCGTGCGGAGCCAGTACGGGCCACGCATCAGCCACGTCACATGGACGCCGCGCACGTTGAACCCTTCGGTCAGCTCATAGGCGATGAAGCTGCCGCCAGAGGTGACGGCGTGCTTGCTCTCCAGCGCGGCGGCGATGATATCCTTGGTATCGTCAAGCGTCACGAAATTGTAGATGCGATTAGTGCCTTCGACACCCGGCACGCGCAGCTTATTGGCCCAGCCTCCAGTGGCGATCAGCAGCGCGTCATACCTCAGTGGGCCGCCCCGGTCAAGAAACACCACGCGCTCGTCGGTGTCCACACGCGTCACGACAGTTTCGGTCAGGAGGGTGATACGCTGCTCCTGATGCCATTCGACGCTACGGATCATCACCTTCTGCTCCGGCAGCACCCCTTGCAGGAAGCGCGGCAGCGAGACACGGTTGTAGAGCGGATACGGCTCGTTGGTGAGCAGCCAGATATCGCAGGCGGGGTCGTTCTTGCGCAGCATCTGCGCACAGGTAGTGCCCGCGATGCCGTTGCCGATGATGACGTATTTCTTGCCGACTTCAGCAGCCAACTCGCGCTCCTCTTCGCCCTGGTGGGGATGGCCCAGTATGTCACCCCGCGCAATATACGCAAAAGGCGCCGTCCGGTGGACGGCGCCCGCACGGACCGATTTCGGGTTCCTCGACGCCACCACCCATCTTAGCACGTGGGCGCGGGAAATTGTACTGTGCCCGTGGAAGACACGACGACGAGCGTGTTCGTGCCGCTCACTGCGCCGCTTAAAGCCACCTTGATGCTCGCGCCGCCGTTGAGTATGCCAGACTGTGACGCTTCCGCCACACCTCTGCCTGGCAGCGTGAACCGTATCGCCGCGCCGTCCGGACTGCCGATGGACCAGCGGACTGGCTGTGCGCTCGTATTGGTGAGCGTCACGGCGGCGCCTCCAACGCACGAGGGCGCGACGGTGAGCGAACCCGCGACGAAGGGGCCGCTGGGTGTGGGTGTCGCGGTCGCGGTCGCCGTCGCGGTGGGCAAGTCGGGTGTGGTTGCGGCGGGGGTAGCCGGCAGGTACTGGGTGGCGAATGCCAGCCAGCCCGGCGCGTGTCCCGTTGCGAGGGGAAACATCAGGCCGGCGCCCGCCGCGACGCCGATGAGGAGTAATGCCGCGACCAGCAGCGCCCGCGCGAGCGCGCGGCCCACCCGGGTGCGCTGGCGTATAGGCTCGGGAGACGTGAGGGCGCCGAGAAGCCGCGTATCGCCGGAATCAGCAGCATCGTCCGCACTATCCGTCTCGTCGGGGATCGGTGAGCCTACGTCCTCTGGCGCTGTACCGGCTTCAGCCGCAGGTGACACGCCGCTCTCTGCCGCTGCTACACCCTCAACGGGGCTGGCTGCCCGTGCTGGCTCGTTCGCGCCTGCCTCCGGCGCGCTCTCAGAGGTGCCCGCCGTGGATGGCGCTGGCCCAGAGGAGGTACTGCTGCCGGCGCCTGGCGCCACAGCCGGGACAGATGCCGCGCTGGTGGGCCGTAGCGCGGCGCGGCCAAGCTGGCCCGACACCGCGGCGCGCGCGACGGCGGCGATACGTGCCGGCGCGGACTGCGCCGGCTCCGGCCCAGTAGCAACGGCGGCGCTTTGCACGGCAGCCTTGATGCGGCGCTGCACATTGCGCGCGAGCTCGAGCGCGTGGTGCGCCTGTTGCGCCTCGATACGCTGATCTGGATCGTCGTGCATGCGGCGGTTGCGCTCGCGATTGAGGCTTTTAATCTCTATCGCCAGCCCGCGCAGGTCAAGTCCAGCCTCGCCGCAAGCCTGAACGAGATCAGGCATGCTATTGCTGGCGGCTACCTCCTGCCAGTGCTGCGCAACAGCGGTTTCGGGCGTGTGGGAGACGCGCAGCAACAGGTAGCCCTGGAGCATATTCTTGATGGCGGAGACCGCATCGGCAAGCGCGGAGCGGTTGACGAGATCGTCCTGAAGCAGCGTATCGGCTTTATTGAGGAAGGCCTGGGAGCGCGTAAACCGATCCTGGGCCTGTTCGCGAAAGACGTTGGGCACCGGATACCTCCTGCCGCGCGTCGCGGTGCATGCGCGCCGGGACACTATAGCAGTCCCGTACTGAACCGCCAACGGGCGATTCGGGCTAGCCAGTGCGTCAAGTGGCGCACGAACCAGCGTGTTATGCTAGCGGCAGGCACGAGGAGAGTGGAAAGATGGATGTGACGATACGGACGATCACGCTGAGCATTGGCGACGCGCACCCGCTCAGCGAAGAGCATTTCGCGCGGGCGGCGGAGTTTCTGGCCGGCGCGCAAGCGGCTGCCGAGGCGGCGGGCTACACCGTGCAGACGGTGCGGATCGCCACACGACCCGTGCTTGCGGACATGGCCGGCACGGACGACGCGGCGATTGAAGCGTACGCCGCCAGCCTCCAGGGGTGGTGCGCCGCGTATGACATGAATTATTGCTCGCTGGGAACGGCGCCGGCAGACGATCCTGCGTTCCCGGTGGAGCGGATCGCCATACTGCCGCGCATCCTCGCACTACACGAAGCGCTCAACGCGACGGTGCAGCTTGGGTCCGTCGCTGCCGGCATTCGCTACGAGGCGGCGCTGCCCACGGCACTCGCCATGCGGGCGCTGGCCGAGCATGGCGGCGGCGACGCGAGCTTCCGCTTCGCCGCGCTGGCGTGCTGCGAGCCGGGTGGGCCGTTCTTCCCGCAGGCGTTCGCGGCGGGACCAGAATGGTCGGTTTCCGTAGGCTTACAGAGCGCCGGGCTGGTGCGGCGGACCATCGCGGCGCTGGCCGAGCGCGCCGGTCCTGGTCTGCCCGCGCTGGCGGGGCTGACAGCCGCCGTGGGCGGCGCGCTGGAAAAGGCAGCTCGCCCGGTGGTGGACCTCGTACGTGGACTGGCGCAGGCGGCCGGCTTCGAATTCGGCGGCATAGACCTCTCGCCCGCGCCGATGGGCGACGAAAGCATCGCGGACGCCATCGAGGCGGTGGGGGTCGGTGAGTTTGGCGGTCCGGGCACGCTCGCCATCGCGGCGGCGCTCACGGCGGCCATCAAGTCGCCCGCGCTGCCCATGTGCGGCTACTGCGGGCTGATGCTGCCCGTGCTGGAAGATGAGCTTCTTGGTGAGCGCTGCGCGGAAGGCAACGTCTCCGTAAGCTCGCTGCTGGCCTATTCCGCTGTCTGTGGCACGGGCCTGGATACGGTACCCATCCCCGGCGACACGCCGCCGGAGCGCGTCGCGGCGCTGCTGGCGGACGTCGCGGCGCTGGCGGTGCGGCTGCGTAAGCCGCTCTCGGCGCGACTGTTTCTCGTGCCGGGTGGCGCGGCGGGCGACATGACCAACTTCGCCTCGCCGTATCTCACGAACACACGGATATTGAGCGTATGATTCGCGACCATGACCGATTGCTCGCACAGATTCGCAAATTGCACGAGGAGATTCGCCGCGCCGTAGTCGAGCAGGCCGAGCGGCAGTCTATCGAGGCACTGGCGGCCATCGAGGAGGATGAGCGGGATGGCGATACCATCTTCGCCATTGACCGCGTCAGCGAGGAGCGCCTGGTGGATTTCTTCGCACGCGAGGTGGCTCCGGAACGGCCGCTCGTGCTGATCGCGGAAGGGCTGCCAGATATCGGCTTTGGGCCGGGAACGGTGGTGCTGCCGCGCGAGACGAAGGAAGAGGACGCCGAGGTGCGTATCCTCATGGACCCCATTGACGGGACGCGCGGCTACATGTACCAGAAGCGCAGCGCGTGGATTCTGTCGGGCGTGGCGCCGAACCAGGGACGCGCGACACGGCTGCGCGACGTGGAGCTTGCTGTGCAGACGGAGATACCGCTGGTGAAGCAGCACCTCTACGACGCGCTCTGGGCGGTGCGCGGCGCGGGCTTCGCGGCGGAGCGTAGCAATCGCTTCACCAGCGCGCGGGTGACATTGTCGTTGCGGCCCAGCGCGGCGACCAGTATCGCGCAAGGCTTCGCGACGGTCAGCCGCTTTTTTCCGGGGCTGCGCGTGCCGCTGGCGGAGATTGACGAAGATATTATGCGGGGCGCGCTTGGTCCGGTCCGGCGCGGCAAGGCGCAGTGCTTCGAGGACCAATACATCTGCTCAGGGGGGCAGTTGTACGAGCTGATCGCCGGGCATGACCGGTTCACCGCCGACCTGCGCCCGCTACTGGAGCCGTGGGTCGCGCGCCACGGACGGGAGTTTGGCATCGCCTGCCACCCCTACGATCTGGCGACGGCACTGATCGCCGAGGAGGCCGGCGTGCTGCTCACCGATGGATTAGGTAATCCGCTGGACGCACCGCTCACAGTGGACGCTGATGTCGCCTGGGCCGGTTACGCCAACGCCGCCATTCGCGCGCAGATCGAGCCGCTGCTTACCGCTGCTCTGGCGCGTGTGCCGTGACATGACTGAGCGCGGAGCCATCATTTGGAGAGAAACAGCCAGGGCAGCCCCAGCGTCAGCAGCAGCGCCCACACGACGTAGAGCGCCGTCCCGGTGCGCGCGACGCGATGGATCGCCGCCACCCAATCGCCGCGCCCAGCGGGTCCGACACGCGCCTGCCGGAACAGCAGCAGCGCCAGCAGTGCGATATTGATGGTGTTCCAGCCGATCACCGTCAGCCGGTTCATTGTCAGGCCGTCCAGCGCCGTGCGGTAGAGGATCGCCGCCAGCGCATAGAGGCTCACAAGCAGGACCAGCGCCGCCACCGCGATGATGCCGATGCGTAGCAGCCGGGCGTATCGCGGCGAGTAGTCATCGAGGCTCATCGGTGTCGCGCCAACGAGCAGCCCCATGATAGCGAAGAGCAGCACGTTGTAGATGATGAGCACGTTGCGCGAATTGAAGGGCTGCGCGAAGTTGAACGGAATCACGCAGATGTAGATGACCAGCACTAGCAGCGTCAGCGGCACCAGCACCTGCATCAGAATCGCCAGGATCTTGCCAAAGCCGCGCCGGAACTCCTGCGCCTCAGGACTCAGCGCGGGATCGTAGACGCTGGTGACGGCCAGCACTGGGATCAACCCGGCTCCGCCGATCAGCAGCAGGCGCACCAACGGTTCAGGAATCTCCACATTCAATGCCTGGAACATGCCGTAGGTCAGGGTCGCGAAGATGCCGCCCGCGATAGAGAAGACACCCGCCGTGCCGATGGTCTCAATGGACTTGCTCAGGAAGGCGAAACGATTCGTCGCGGATGAGGCCCACCCCAGCACGCAGAGGCCAATCGCCACGGCAGCCAGCAGCGGAACATGTGCCACCATCAGCGTAAGATATTGTTGCGCCGGCGCCAGCCGCGCGCTGGCGATTGCCAGCACGTACGCCGTCACAGCCACCACGCCGATGCTTGCTCCAGCGGGCCACACATAGTGCTGCCGCGCCGACACGGCGAGAAACCAAATAAGCGCGAGCGCAGTGAGCGGCATCCACAGCAGCGCCAGCAGCGGGATGTTTCCCGCCAGCATCCAGTGGGGATCCGAGAGCAGCCAGAACGCCAGCCCCAGCGCGACGCTGAGTGGGACAGCCAGGCGCCAGTTCGCTGCCAACCGCCCCGCGTGCTCGTCCGCCTCGGCCCGGAGGCGATAGTACCAGGCGGCGTAGAGCACGTTCTCCGGCGCTTCGGTATGGCACACCGCCATATCGGTGGCGAACTGACCGGCTTTCCGCTCTTTGCGCGCCGTCTGATACACCTGCTCCAGCCGCTCTGGATTCCGCGCTTCTGCCCGGATCACATCCAGGTAGCTTGGAGCCGGCGCTGTAGGAGATAAGGCGGAGCTATCCGCCGGCAGAGATGGGTTCATCGTCGCGCCTCCCCTGACTCATCGGACGTAGCCTAATCCCGTCGTGCGGTGCCGCCTCGTGAGCCTGGCAGCATCGTACCCGGACATTGGTTATCTGGCAATCCCGCGTGTACCGCGTGCGAAGCAAGCGTGTGCGGGTGAGCCGGCACACGGGAACGTAGGGCTGGGCGCGCTCACTGTGCCTCACGTCCACGAAAAAGCCGCCACCTTGCGGTGACGGCGATTCGGCGCGTTAGCAGATTTTGGGCGGAGGGAGAGGGATTCGAACCCCCGGGCCTCTCGGCCTGCGGTTTTCAAGACCGCCGCATTCGACCACTCTGCCATCCCTCCGGGGACAGTGACAGTATATACCGTCTTGATTCGTCTCGTCTAGAGCCGCCCATGAGCAATGGCTACCGGCATGCTGGCGAACAGTGGGTCGCGCTATAATTCGGGATGCGCCCGCCCATCCCGCTTAGTACCGCGAGCGCCATATACGTACGGAGAATCCTTACACCATGCGTGCCGCTCTCAAGTGGGGAGTACTAACCGGCGCGGGGGCTTACATCGTCGCGCAGCTCGTGCTCACTCTCGGCGCTATCTTGATCTTTGGCGCCGGCCCCGGCGACCTCAATCATCCTGGCATCCTGCTCTCCGGCTGCCTGGGTATCTTTTTCATTCTCTTTGCCTTCTCCGCGGCTGGCTATTTCACCGGGCGCGACACCCTCAAGGCGAAACTGGGCGCCGTGGCGGGTATGCTCGCCTTCGTGGCCTACGCGATCCTCGCATTCATTTACACACCCCAAACCGCGCCAGCTACACCGGCCTCCGCTACCACCGCCAGCGCACACGGCACCAACCAGACGGCGGTGGTCAGCGCCTTCATCGTGTCGTCGCTCATCATCCTGGGCATCGCGGCGCTCATGGGTTGGCTCGGCGGCCGGCCCGGCGCGACCAACGCTCGCAAACGGCTGGAGCTGACGGCGAGCAAAGGTGGCACTGAAAGCGCCGGGGATTAGTCTGTTTGCGACGAACGATTCTGTTGCCATTCAGGATTAGCCACGGGTCTTTAGCCCGCGAATCGCATATCGGCACACACTCACTAATCGCCCGCCGGGACGGTAAAGCCCGGCTCGCTCTCTTCCAGCAGCGCCACCGGAAAACGCATCTCGGCGATAGTCCACGTGCGCTCGTCGGGCGGCGGCACGATGGCAGGCTTATCATGCGGGCCATCGCTCACGGCGGGCAGCAGTGGATCGGTGCGCCGCGACGCGGCGGATCCGGTGAGGTCGGGATTGCCTTGCTGTGAGAATATCTCGACGGAGCCACGCAACGTGGACCGCACCAGCCCATTGACGAGCTGCAAGCCGAGTCCTTCCGCCTTCTGGAGCGAGAAACCTTCCGGCACGCCCTGCCCGTCGTCAGCCACACGCAACACGATATGGCTGTCTTTTTGCACGCCGGTGATGCGAATCTCGCCACGGTCGCGCCCCTCAAAGCCATGCTCGATGGCGTTGGCAATCAGCTCGTTCAACACAATCGCCAGTGTCGTCGCCTGCTCCGTCGGCATCGGATATGGCGCGTGCCCAATATGAAAGCGCAGATTGAGCTGCGGTGGCACGAGGTTTCCGCGCAGAATACCCACGATCTTGCGCACGATCTCGTCCACTGGTGCCGATCCCAGCTGGGTATTCGAGAGCAGGTCGTGAGTAGCCACAATGCTTTGAATGCGGTCCACGCTCTCCAACAGCGTTTGCTCCACTTCCAGCGACTTCGTCCGGCGACGCTGCATATTCAGGATAGATGCCACCTGCTGGAGATTGTTCTTCACCCGGTGGTGCATCTCGCGGAGCAGCGCTTCTTTCGTTCGCAGGCCCTGGCGCGTCTGCTCGAAGAGGCGCGCGTTCTCGATGGAGATGGCGGCGACATTGGCGAACGTGACCACGAGCTGCAATTGATGCGCGTTGAGCATGTGGCGCTGGCCGCTGAAGACACAGAGCGCGCCCAGCGCGCCGTGCATCGTCACCAGCGGCGCGCAGAGCACGGCGTGTTGATCGTCCACCGCATCGGGCAGGCCACGCAGGAAGCATCCCTCGTCGGTTCGCATGCAATCCACCTGCATGCTTGGCTCGCCAGATCGCGTCACCCGCCCCACACAGCATTGCCCCACCCGCACAGATGTCGCCATGACCGCGCTATCGTCGAAGCCGTGGCTGGCGACGGCCTTGACGTGCTGCGTGGCTGGGTCCAGCTCGAACAGAATGGATCGGTCCGCGCCGCTCAGCTGCACGGCCTGCGAGACGATGATACGCAGCACGTTATCGAGCACCAGCGTGGATGTGACGAGCGCGGAGACGCGATGCAGCGTGCTCAGCTCGTGGACCTTACGCCGCAGCTCCTCATCGGTCTGCTCGTAGAGCCGGCCATTTTCGATGTTCATCGCGAGCTGGCCCGCCGCGATCTCCAGAAAGTTGATGTCGGCGTCGGAGAACACGCGCGGCTCACGGGTCTGGACGCTGATGACACCTTCTAGCTTGAGCACTGTGAAAAAGATGATGGGCACTGACAGCAAGCCGCGATATGGCTCGCCGTATAAGTTCGCCTCCATGCTGAAGCGGTTGTCGGCGGCGGCATCCGTGGAGAGCAGCGGGTGGCCGTGCTCCGCCACCCATCCGGTATACCCCTGCCCAAGCGCGAGTGTATAGTGCTGGCCGCCGCGCGGGTACGGGCCATTGGTGGCGCGTAAATCGAGGTCGCGTGAGATGTCGTCGAACAGGTAGATGGCGCAGAGGTCCACGCCCATCTCTTCGGCGACGGCTTCCGCCGCGGTGGCGAGGGTCTGATCCAGATCGAGAGTGGAGTTGGCGGCGGCATTGATACGCTGCAACGCCTGAAGCCGCGAGGCGCCTCGCCGAGCGCGCTCCGTTTCTTCTTCCACCTGCCGCTGCCGCGCGATCTGATATTCCCGCGCAAGGACGACGACAACCTCCGCGACGAGCGCGCCGAGCATTTCTTGCGCCTTGGCCAGGGCGGCGGGCTGGTGGGCAAGCACGTCGTCGAGGGCGTGCGCCAATCCGGCCTGCCACCGCTGGATGCCGATCAGGCGCATCTCCAGGCGCCCGCCTTGTTCCGCGAGGCGCCGCGCGGAAGTCTCGAAAGCCGGCAGGTAGACATCGGACTCCATGCCACAAAGAGCATCCAGCAGCAGGGCCGCGTCGCTCCCCGGCTCCGGGTCGCGCCCGTCGCCCTCCAGCTCGCTCAAATGCTGGCGCATCTCGCGCTCATGCCGTTGGAGTATGTCGTGGACATCCGTGGCGGTCATGGCGAATACATTGCCTCCGTACGCCTCGGCGCTGAGGCATTCTGTTCGAGAGATTCAGTGAAGAATTGTACGTGTGCTCGGTCAATCCCGTCAAGCGGGCGGGCATGTGAACCAGTCTTGCCGCGAAGTCCTATCACTATTGTCGCCTTCGGTATTCTGCCGTACAATCGCCGCACGGCGTTGTGAGGAAGAAGGAGGTGCAGGATGGGTCCCGGAAGCACACGCGCACGCATCGCGGTTCCCCCGATCCGCGTCCGCGTGACGGCGGCGCCCACGCGAACGGCGGATGTCCAGCGCGAGTCTGCGTGGGAAGGGCGATTGTACGCGGGTTTGCGCGTCAGCCGAGTGTCTCCTGAAATTCGCGCCGCGCTGACGGGGGCGATGGGTGAGCTGGGGGTTGAAGCTGAGTATTTCCTGGCGTTGCTTCAGCATTTTCCCGGCATGCCCCCCTATCCTCATGAGCGTGGTGAAGCCTTTTTGCTGCGTTTGGAGGCGGCCTGCCACCGTCTGATGTCCGTTGCTGGGACGCTGGAAGTCGCGACGCAGAGCTATCTGAGCGCGCTGGAGGCGGCATATCCGGAGCTGCGCACGCGGTGGGATACGGACACCTGGTGGCCGTTGTTTCATGGCTACGCGCCGGTGGGCGAGCCGCTCGAATTACAACTGCGACGCTGTGGCTTCGCATACCGGCATGTCGTGGCGGCGCACCTGGCCTCCAACATTGAGGCGGTCGGCGAGCATCTGGCGCTCACCCTGCACGCGCTCACGACATTACCGCCGGCTGGCGTGTTGCCGGCTGGATCGCTCCACCAGGGCCTCTATGAGCTCTCATCCACAATGCAGGGCTACATCATCCCCCACCATGTGGCCGACATCAATCGCCAGACACCGGGCCTGTTGACTGGCATTGCCTGGCTGCGTGGTCTGGAGGCGCGCGAGGATACTTCACTGGCCAGCGACATTGCCTGGGCGCACGCCCAATATGCTTTCGCGCGGCAGATCGCCACACAGGGCAGCCATTCGGGTACGCCGGGCGTCTCGTCCGAGGCGATTCCGGCCTGGGCTACCGCGGCCATGCGCGACTGGCAAGATACCATCGCGGCGCTGGAACGGCTGCGCGGCGCAAGGTGACATGCTTCCACCTTGGCGTTGCTACGCTTGCCTTTTGTGGCTGGCATCTGCTACGTAACAACGAGTAACAGGTGATGCGGTGCCGTTCGCTCACTGGACGGCGGCAAGCGAAGAGAAACTCTAGCATTCGTATAAGTCGCATTGTGAATAAACTCACAGCGTGAAATGGTTTTAGGTATTGCCATTCGTGATATAATTCCGCGCATCCAGATATCGGAGGCTATATCCCCCTCGCGCCGCCGATACCGCATGTTGTACCCTGTACCCAAAACTGGATGTGCCTGGCGGTGAGGAGGCATGAGGTGAGTATAGGCATTCCGGGCGGCAATCCGCCAAATCTAGCGAATTACGCGAGCGGCCCGCAATATGATCTCACGACGATCGTACAGCTGGTGGGCCTGCGGCCAATGATCCTGTGGGGATGGGAGCAGCAGCTTGGCATCCCCTCCCCGACCCGCCTGAACGACGACGTGGGCGCAGTGCGTCGCTATTCAGAACGGGACCTGGTCGCGTGCATCTGGCTGCGCGATCAGATCCTCAACGGCGTGTCGCCGATAGATGCCGCGGAGCGCCTGCGCGCGGCGCAACGGCCAGCCGCGGATGAGGACGCCTGGAGCGACACACCGGGGGAAACGCGGCCCGGCGAGGATCCGCAGGCGCGGACCCGCGTAAACACGGGACCACTGCCCACAAGCTCGTTCGCGTCCGTGCGCGCACCGAAACCGACTCGTCCGCTGCGCGACCTCGACGTACTGCCGTCCGAGCTCAGCTCATCGTTCGCCGGGTTAGCGCCGCAAGGTCCGTCACCATCCGTCGCCGGCTCAGGCTACACACGGGGCGCGGGGACGAGCGAGGTCTGGGTAAGCCCGCTTTCGGGACCGCTCAACCAGCGTATCGTCTCGGGACCCCTTGGCACCCCCTTGACAGCCGGCCCTCTGGGTCTGGGCGGCGCGCACTCTTCCGTCCCCTCAAACACGCATGGTATGGCGGGTCCGGCCAGCATAAATCCCGCGCACCCCGCCGGGAGCCACGAGAATACGGGCTCCACCGGTCGCGCGTGGGTCAGCACTGGCGGTACCTCCGCCGCCGCAACACCAGCGCGCGCGCGCGATCCGCGCACGCTGCTCCCACAGCTCATTCGTGCGCTGATGAACCTGGAGACGGAAACGGCAAATCGTGTCATCAAGGACGCCATGGACAGCGGCCCCATCGAAACGCTCTGCGGCAACCTGCTCCAGCCAGCATTGAGTCGCATTGCCGAGCTATGGGCGCGCCACGACATCACCGGACCCGAAGAGCACTTCGCGATGAACTACGTGCGTGGCTTGCTCTACGCGATCTTTCGCAACACGCCGGAGAATCCCGCTGGCCCGCTGGCTTTTATTGGGTGTGCTCCGCGCGAGCTGGACGACATGCCCGCGCTGATGCTGGCCGTCTTGTGGCGGCGCTCCGGGCTGCGCGTGGTCTATCTTGGGCAAGATGTGGATGGCGACAGCCTTGTAGAAGAAGCTCGCCGCCGCCGGCCCGTGCTCATCTGCCTCTCCGCGAGCGCGTCGCCGCGTATTCGTGCGCTCACTCGCATCTGCCGTCACCTGGGGCATCTGGATAAGCCTCGCCCCACTTTTACGTTCATCGGCCCGGTCTTCGCTCGTAATCCGGAGTTGCAGCACAAAGTGGCTGGCGTCTATCTGGGCAACGACGCTGGTATGGCGGCGTGGCATGTGACGCAGCTACTTGGCATGGACCACCACGCACGTTAGCCGTTAGCTCTCGGTATCCGAGCCGTCGCTTTCTGGCGGCGGCTCGGCCTCGATCTCGCTCTTACGCACGAGCTGGGTACCCGTCCACACGTAATCGTCAATGTCGCCGGATGGGGAAGCCCCTGCCTCGGAGTGCTGGTCCGGCACATTTCCGCTCTCATTCGTCTTGCGGTCGTCGCGCGGTGGGATCGGTCCGGCCGCGGAGGGAGTGCGCCCCGCTCCCGCGGATGGAATGCCCGTAATCTTCTTAGGAATCGGCACACGTGGTGGTGGATGGGGACCATTACCCTGATCTGTTGTCTCCGGCCTTTCTGGAGTCGAAGGTATTGGCCGCGCGGGTGGCGCTTCGGCTCCTTCCTCGGCGCGCGCGGGCGCGGCGGCACGATGCCGGACGTAATGCGCGACCTTGACGCCATCTACGGTCTGGAACCGCACATATTCAGGCGCGACCGAGGTCGAGAGTGGCTTGCCGGACCGCGCTTCGGCGATGATCTCATCGGGCCGCACGACCCGCCAGACATCCAGCACAGCCCCATGTCCGCCGATACGATAGATGAACTGCGCCCCTACACCCGCACGGCTGGCATCGGCGGCGGCGCGCGAGAAGGTGCGCTTGGCGCCGTCGTCGCGGAAGTATGGATCGTTGATGGCCATCGGCTGCAGCTCACTCACGCGCGGCTTACCCAGATACACAAAGACCAGCGTATGCCCGTCGGCGGACTCGATGGCCGCGCGGGTGACGGCGGCGTTGTGCAGCGCCTCTCCGGTAAGCACCACCAACCGCGAATTGGGAATATAGCGAAGAATCGCCATTGGGAAAATAGGCGTCTCGCCCATGCGCTGGCGCCGGCGATAATTGATGACCGCGATTCCTACGCCCAGGACGGTGAGGCCGCCGCCAAATTCGGTTGCCAGCGGCTTGGCAACGAGGTTGGTCACCCAGGCAACAACAACCAGCACGGTGGTGAGGAACCCAAGATAGTAGCGCAGGTCAGGCCATAGCCCGCGCACACGCATCAACGCCGGCTCAGCGCGACGCCCTATCCGAGCGATGTATAACTGGCCACGCGCCGCTTGCGTCCGTATTAGCTGAAGACGCTCCCGCATCTCGGGGCTCACCGATATAGGCACCCGCGCGCGAAGCTCCGCCATGCGCGCCGCGTAGAGCGCGCCATTGAGATGCGCGACCTCCTCCTCTTCCTCTGGATGCACTCTGGCAACCAGCTCGCCGCGCCGCTCGCGGAACCGCAGCACGTCCAGCGCAATACAGGTCATCGAGAAAGCGCCCAACAGGCCGAACGCGTACATGTCGCCGAGGATGTCAATTCGACCGCCCACCGCGATCAATACCGCCATCGGAATGCCCGTCGCGAGCATGATGGAGACATGCGGTGTGCCCCGAAACGCATTCATCTTCTCGACGACCTGGGGGAAAAACTGCATCCGCGAGAGCGCGAGAAAAACGTGGTACGCCCCAATGATCGCGGTGTTGCTGGCGAAGATGAGCAGCGCCGAGGCGGTGATCGCCGTGAGCACCTGGAGTATACGCCCACCGCCGGCATAGCCAAGCAGCGAGATGAACTGGTTGGGATCAATGCGGCCCGGAGTCGAGAGCGCGGTCTGGCGCAGCAGCTCCGGGTGGGCAGGGTCCAGCAGCGTGGTCGAAAAGAACGTGAGCAGCGGGCTGGTGATGCCAACGGTAATCGCTACGATTCCCAGCGCCACCGTCACGGTACGCTTGCGCGGTATCTTCATGACCGGCGAAAGCTGTGAGATGCTCTCCAGGCCCGAGAACGCCAGGAAAGCGCCGGCGAATCCCGTCAGGAGGACCGGCCCGGTGAGGTGCTCGCCGACGAACATGACATGGAACGCCTGGCTAATGACCGACACGGGCACTTTGGCGAACACAAACACCAGAATGGCGATATCGCTCGCGAACGCGGCAAGGGCGAACACCGCGCTGACCGTGGCGCTCTCTTTGATGCCCCACCAGTTGAGTACGCCCAGCAGCACCAGTAAGATCAACGTCACGATCAGCTGGACGGCAATAGGCCGGAGCGCGGGCACGAGTGTCTCGAAGTATTGCACGCCAGAGAGCGAGCTGATAGCCGAAGTGAGGAAGTAGTCCACGAGAATGAACATACCGCCGACCGCGCCGGCCCACGGATTGATGCCGCGAGCGGAAACCGTTACCACGCCGCCGCCTTCAGGGAAACGCACACTTACTTCGGCGTACTTGAGCGTCAGAAGGACAAACGCCACGAGGGTGAGGGTGACGAAGAGACCGGCCAGGTCCCCAATACCGGATGTCCTAAAGAGGATGCCCGGCACATAGTAGACCGACGTGCCGATGTCGGCGAAGACAACCGCCCAACACAAGAATGCGCCGAGCCGGTTGCCGGTATGCCCGCCGCTCGCGGCC
Source organism: Ktedonobacterales bacterium (assembly GCA_035310125.1). Taxonomy (GTDB): domain Bacteria; phylum Chloroflexota; class Ktedonobacteria; order Ktedonobacterales; family JADMIN01; genus DATGEP01. The sequence continues at coordinate 8,229 of DATGEP010000122.1, read as the reverse complement.
TCGTGCGCAGAGGCGGGAGCCACCGATGAAGAAACGTTCTGGGCCACGCGAACGCCGTCCCTTGTTTATCTACTGAAATTGCTGTTTGTTGGTGAGCTGCGCGGTCATCCCGCCTGATGGACTATAGCGACATGGTACGGGGGGTACGCAACATTTAAGCCAATGCCTACAGACTCATCTACCCTACAAGATACGTACACGTCCCCTATAAAGTGCCGTACTGCCGCGCTTCCCTGGTGACGCGGCGGAGTAGTGGCCCGAAACGAAAGAGCGCCCGTCTGGGCGCTCTTTGCACGCGGTTATGCCAGCTCAGGCGGTATTCTCCGAAAGCCTGAGTAACAGGCCAATGATGATAAAGTTGGCGATCACCGAGCTGCCACCATAGGCGACGAAAGGCAGCGGCACGCCAGTCAGTGGCATCAGCTTCAGATTGCCGGCCAGGATGACGAAGGTTTGCAGCGCGAACACGGCAGTCAGTCCCACCGCCATGAGCTGGTTGAACGAATCGCGGTTGCGCACGGCGATGTGCATGCCGCGATACACCAGCAGCATGAATAACCCGATGAGGGCCAGCACTCCGGCGAAGCCGAACTCCTCGCCGAAGGATGCCGCGATGTAGTCGGTATTCGAGGCCGGCACGAAGTACGGCTTACCCATCCCCAGTCCTGTCCCGAAGATGCCCCCGCGCCCGAATGCGATCAGCCCCTGCACGATCTGATAGCCGCTGTTCGGCTCGACGTTGGGATCGAAGGCGTTGGCGACAATAGCCACGCGCGTCTGCGCATAGCTGAACAGATGGTAGGCAGCGAATGCTCCAAAGGCGAAAAGCAGCACCGCACCGACGACGTACATCGGGCGGTTGCTCGCCACATAGAGCATCGAGAGGAACAGACCGAAAATCAGAATAGCGAGGCCCAACTCGCGCACGCCGACGAAGATGACGAGCGCGAGCCCGAGCATCGCGAGCAACGGGCCGAGGTGCTTGAGCGGCGGCAGTCTCAACCGTCCGATCTGGAAATACGCCGAGGCTAGCATCTCGCGGTTCTCGCTCAGGTAGCCAGCAAAGAAGATCACCAGACAAATTTTGAGAATTTCGGACGGCTGAAGCGAAAGCCCCCCTGGGCCGATGGAGAGCACGTCGCGGCCCGGCGCGTTGGTGCTAAAGCTGTGCGCATGCACGAGGGTGACGCCGACGAGCACGATGCCCAACGCCGCCCAGGTATATTTGTAGTTGCGCAGCCAGCGCAGGTCACGCGTGAAGCGCACAGTTACCATGCAGGCGATGAGACCGGCGATGACCCACACGAGCTGCTTGATGCCCAGATTCGACTGGCCGATGCACGGCCCCAGCCGCAGCGACATCAACACGCCAACGCTGCTAAGTGTGCCAGCGATGGGCAGAATGGTCTGGTCGGCGTCGGGCGCGAAGATATTGAGCAGGATGTGCGCACCGGCCAGTGCCGCGATGAGGCCGAACGCTGGGGTGAGCGCGTCGAGTGGCGGCAGCAAGTTATGCGTTGTAATGACAGCGTTGCCAATGGGTGAAGCGGTGACGGGTGCGCATGGTGGCCCCAGCACGTTTTGCACCGTGAGCAGCGTCGTCATGCCCACCAGCATGAACAGCGACGGCAGGAGGAGCAGCCACAGCTCCGTCCACCGATACCGACGGCGATCTATCATAGCGCGGCTTCTCCCCGTCTAAACTTCAAATTTGAAGCGAACATCGCCGACCTGGAGTATCTGGTTAGGCTTGACGGCGGTGGGCTGCGTCACCAGTTTTTGCTCTAGAAGCGTGCCGTTGCGGCTGCCCATGTCTTCGACCCACAGCGACTTATCTTTATAGATGATGCGCGTATGCTCGGTGGAGACGAACGTGCTTTCCAGCACAATCGTATTGATCGGCGCGCGGCCAATGGTCGTCACCGGCTCGATGTCGAAGAGCTGTGCCGGTTTGACGTTGGTCGAGCCGGGATCAATCACGCGAAGATGGCCGACGGTCTGCTTGGCGCGCGTGCTGGCCATCGCGGCGGCGTACTCCTTACTGGAAGCGCGACGCATCTCCCGGCGCGAGACTCCGACGACCTGCAAGATAACGAGATAGAGAAGAACGACGAGGCCAACGCGGAGAATGAGCAAGACGAAGAGATCGGGATTCGCGGTGAGCTGGCTGAAATCCATCGGCTGCCTTTACCTCCGCTGAAAGACGAATTCGAACTCGCCGACGGCGACGCGGTCGTTATTTTTCAAGGGCACCGGCTGGTGCGTCAACACGCCGTTGATGCCCACCCCATTCGTGCTGCCCAGGTCGTAGAGCACCCACTGACCGTGCTCGTAGCGGATCTGTGCGTGGTGTCGCGAGACACGCTTACCGTTGATGACCACATCATTGGTGAGGTGGCGCCCAATCTGAATCACCGGCTTGGTCAGCTTCATCGGCTGGCCCTGCGATGGCTTGTAGAGCGTGAGCCATGTCGGCGGCAGCGCCTCCGGGCGTGGCAGCGGCTGCGCCTGGGCTTGTTGCGCGAGCGCGGCAGCCTGCGCGGGACTCATCGAGCGTGTCGCCTCAAGCGCGGCGTTCGGATCGTTTGGCAGGTTGTGCGCGTCGAGAATCTGCGTGACTATGTGCACCTGCCCGGTCACCTGATTGTTGTCCAGCGTGAAAACGATAGCGGGCCGCGAGGAGAGGAAATAATCGCGGTCGCGTGCCGCCATCACGAGGGCGTTTTGCAGCGTCGCCATCACGTCGCCCGGCGCATTGCCGAAATAGTCGTAGTCGCGCTGGCTCAGGTGAACGTGATACACATTGGGGGCAGTGCGTCGGCTGGGGCCGAGATCCAGGTTGTTCTCCATCGCGCGCACGAGCTTGTTCGCCAACTCCACCGTTTGCAGTCGCGTGCGGAAGAGCTTGCCAAAGCCGCCTTCCACCAGACCCTGCATTATTGATTCGAATCTATTCATCATGCCCATGGCGATTTACTCCGTTCCTCGGCACCGGCATCTGGTTCCGTGTCATGCGAGACAGGCTCCGCCTCCGCGGTGCGCGCAGACGCTTCCCACTGCTGAGACGGCAAGGCGTGCCTTGCCGCCCCCACTCCCAGCAGATCCGTCGCGCGCAAGGCATCCAGCGTGATCTGCGCTTTGAGCGCGTCTATCCCATCGAAGCGCCGTTCCTCGCGCAGCCGCTCGATCCACTCAACACCCAACGTCAGCCCATACAGGTCCATCGTCGTACCGAGCAGATGGACTTCGAGCAGCCGTCGCGGCTCGCCGCCAAATGTAGGGCGCACGCCAAGATTGGCGACGGCGGGATGCGCCGCCCCATGCTCACCAGGCAGCCGCACCCGCACGGCATACACGCCGTTAGCCGGTAATGTGCTGTGCGCATTCACCCGCAGATTCGCCGTTGGGAAACCGAGCAGCCGGCCACGCTTGTCGCCTTCGACAACTTCGCCCGTCAGCCCGTACGGCCGTTCGAGCAGCCGCGCCGCATCCTCCATCCGCCCGTTTTCGAGCAACCGCCGGATGTGACTACTGCTGACACGCTCGCCATCTTCCACCACCGTAACGCTCTCGACGGAAAAGCCCCGCCGCACGCCGGCTCGCCGCAGATACGCGAGCGTTCCAGCGCGATCACGACCCAGCGCGAAATCCGGCCCCTCAACGAGTACGCGCGGCTCACACCACCGTTGCAGCATGTCCAGGTACGCGTTGGGATCGAGCGCGGCCACCTCTGACGTGAAGGGCTGTATCACGGTGGCATCTAATAGATTGAGACTGGCCAGCAGCGAGAGCCGTTCTTCCAGGCTGGCGAGCAGCGATGGCGCCTCCGCCGGCCGCAGCACACTCGCCGGATGCGGCCAGAATGTGACAGCGACGGCACGAATGCTCTGCTCGGCGGCAAGCTCCGCGGTGCGCGCGACGAGCCGCCGATGGCCCGCATGCACCCCGTCGAATACACCGAGTGTGAGCGCCGCCGGCCCCATGGGCGGGAGCGATCCTAGATCGTAGTAGACGCGCATATGCTCTTTCTGTGTCCCCGCTCTCTCGCCGGGTAGTCTACCACGGTCGAGTCCCCGCCGCAATTCGATGGGCCTGCCCTCCCACCTCGCCGGACGAGCGGCGAGCGCTCCTCCACTCTCTTGTATAGACGTTCGGGAGCGCCGGTTAGTGCCCATGATGGTGTGAGCTTCGCCACAGATGACACAGATGAGGAAACGAGCGCCCGCAGCGTCCAGGCGCACTACAGCGTGCCTGGACGGGCTGGAAGGACTGGAAAGGGAGCGGGGTTAAAACAGAAACACGCCGCGCGCCCGCTCAAGCGCGCCGGCCAGCGCGTCTATCTCCGCGCTCGTGGTATAAACGTAAAAGCTCGCACGCGCCGTCGCGGGCAGATCGTAGCGCTCCATCAGTGGCTGCGCGCAGTGGTGGCCCGCGCGCACCGCGATCCCCTCGCGATCCAGCAGGGTGGCCAGATCATGCGGGTGGATGTCGCCAAGCGTAAACGACACCACGCCGCCACGCCGCTCCGGCGAGCGCGGACCGTACGTGCGGAGATCAGGAACAGCGGCCAGGCGCTCCAGCGCGTACGTCGAGAGCGCGTGCTCATGCTCACGCACGCGCTCCATGCCAAGCGCCGCCAAATAGTCTACCGCGGCGCCCAGGCCCACCGCCTCGATGATAGCCGGCGTGCCCGCCTCAAACTTCCACGGCAGGTCGTTCCACGTAGAGCCGCTCAGATGCACCTCGCGGATCATGTCGCCCCCGCCCAGGAACGGCGGCATCGCTTCCAGCAGCTCGCGGCGACCCCACAGCACGCCAATCCCTGACGGACCAAGCATCTTGTGGCCGCTGAACGCCAGGAAATCGCAATCCAGATCTCGCACATCCACCGGCAGGTGCGGGATGCTCTGCGCACCGTCCAGCAGCGTCAGCGCACCGGCAGCATGCGCCCTGGCGATCATATCTTTCACCGGCGGCAGCGTTCCCAGCACATTCGACATCTGCGTGACGACCACCAGCTTCGGCCTGTGCTGCTCCAGCAGCCGCTCGTAGGCATCCTGGTCCAGCTCGCCCTCATCCGTGACGGGGATGTACTCGACGTGCGCACCCGTGCGAGCCGCCGCGAGCTGCCACGGCACGATGTTACTGTGATGCTCCATCACCGAGCTAAGAATAGTGTCGCCCGGCTTCAAGTGCTCGTCGGCCCACGTCCGCGCGACGAGATTGATCGCCTCCGTCGTGTTGCGCGTCCATACGACCTCACGCACGTTACGTGCGTTGATGAAGCGCGCCACTTTTTTGCGAGCGCCTTCATATGCGCTGGTCGCCTCTTCGCTGAGCGCATACGCGCCGCGGTGAATGTTGGCGTACGAGGTGCGGGCGAAGTGATCCATCGCATCGAGCACCTGGCGTGGCTTCTGCGCGGAGGCCGCGCTATCGAGGTACACGAGCGGCTTGCCATTCACCTCACGCGTCAGAATTGGAAAATCCTCGCGTGGGGCTAGCGACCCTATCAGTGTCGCGCCGCCCGTAGTCGTCGCGGCATCTGTTCCCGTCGTATCCAGCATAACCGTTCGCTCCCTCCGCGTCACCCCTCGTCCTCCGTGGACGAGGGGCCAGGAATATGGCCGCTACGCCACGACCGCATCCTCATCCTTTTCGCCGGTCAGCCACTCGTAGCCCTTCTGCTCCAGCTCCAGCGAAAGCTCTGGGCCGCCCGTGCGAATAATCCGCCCGCGATACATCACATGCACCACACTCGGATTGATCATATTCAGAATGCGTGGATAGTGGGTAATGATGAGCACACCCAGGCGCGGGCCGCGCAGCGCGTTCACGCCCTCTGAGACGATGCGCAGCGCGTCAATATCCAGACCGGAATCGGTCTCGTCGAGAATCGCCATCTCCGGCTGGAGCATCGCCATCTGCAAGATTTCGGCGCGCTTCTTCTCGCCGCCGGAGAAACCCTCGTTGATATAGCGGTTCACGAAGCTGCTGTCCACCTTGAGCAGCCCCATCTGTGTGTTCAGCAGCTTGCGGAACTCGGCGGGCGGGATGCCTTTGCGCTTCGGGGCGGCGCCGCTCGGTATCGCTGGGGCGTTGGGATCGTACCCTTCGCGCTGGGCTTCGAGCGCACGGCGCAAGAAATTGCCGACTGTCACGCCCGGCACGCTCGAGGGATATTGGAACGCCAAGAACAGACCCAGGCGCGACCGTTTATCCGCCGAAAGCTCCAAAATGTTCTGGCCCTTGAACAGAATCTCGCCCTGCGTCACCACATACTTCGGGTGGCCCATGATGACGTTCGCCAGCGTGCTCTTGCCGGACCCATTCGGCCCCATCAGAGCATGCGTCTCACCCTGCGTCACCGTCAGATCCACACCCTTGAGAATCTGCTTGCCTTCCACATTCGCGTGCAGGTCACGAATAATCAGCTGAACTGGCTCGGCCACGCCCTGCGGCGCGTCCCCGTTGTGCATTGCCATAGCAGGCGATCTGCCCTCCTGGCGACGAATGGCGCGCGAGCGCCATCGCCACGAATATCATTACAAACCATTCACAGTGGTTGATGCCGCTTTCCCACCCACTCCTTGTCTCAGGCGCGGAGTAAGCGAGATGACCCGCGGTGCGGCGGCACTAGCCCCGCCGCTCACCGCTGCCAAGTCGGCCAGCGTCATAGAGTCGAGCGTATTGGTGATCGCGTCGCGCACACGCATCCAGAGATACTTCGTGGAGCAGCCGTCAAGCCGGTCGCACGCAATCGGGACATTGGCTTCATTGGCGCAGATCATCGGCGCGATTGGCCCTTCGAGCGCCCGCACGATGTCGCCCATACGCATCTGCTCCGGCGACCGGCTCAGCCGGTAACCGCCATGCGCGCCGCGAGTGGACTCGACGAAATTCTGCTCTCGCAGGCACTTGATGAGCTGCTCAAGATACTGGATCTTGGCATCCAACCCTTCAGCCTGACTGATTTCTGTCAGCGAGCGCGCCTTGCCGCCGTAGTGGTGGGCCAGATCCACCATCAGGCGTACGCCATACTCGCCTCGGGTGGAAACTCGCAACATGCCCGGCCTCCTCGCTTATTCCGACTAATTCGGTCGGATATAAGTATAGCATTCACGCTCTTGATGGGTCAAGGAAGGCGCTTCCACTACGAGCAACGCTGCGGCTGGCCGCTCACACGCCGGCGAACTGCGGTCCAAGCCGCGCCACAAGCACGTTGATGATGTCGTAATTGCTGCCGACATAGATGACGAGCAGCCGGTCCTTCAGATAGAGATGTGGCGGCTGCTCCCAGTTCACCATCTTCGTCCCGCCACCAATCATATGAATCAGGCAAGCGTCCTTATCAATATTCTGCGAATCGTGCGTGGCGGCGGCGGCGCTGGCATACTGATATACCTCCAGCGCCTGTCCTTCTACGAATATCTTCTTCCCCGCAACCGCGAGAAACTGCTCCCGCGCCGGCGCGCCGCCATCATACACGGTGAGCTTCGCCGATCGAAAAGCGCTCAGCAGGGCGCTGTATTCCCCCGCCTCTGGATTCTGTGGTGTCGTCACCGCTGTGGCCGCGCCGCACGCTCCGAACAGCAAACATGCCAGAGCCAGCGCGGCAAGCGTGATTCCCCATCGTGTGTGTTTCATATCTATGATCGTCCCCACACAGCTTTCTCTGATATGCCGGTTCTGCCAGCTCGACTTCACCATAACATGCCGCGCCCTTTCGCTGGTACTTTCGCCTCTCACCGTCCGGCGCCATCGGTTCGGGCAACTGTAAGGCAGTAACCAGCATTCGTAAGGAAACCGGCATGGCAGGCGCTCATGCGCCATGGTACGCTGCTTTCTGTGCGACCAATCATGTCCTCAGTCAACAGTAATTATCATGGGGGAACGCGAATGGGCAAGTGCCCACGACGCGCGACTGCTGGACGGGCGCGCGAACGGATAACGACACAGATAACTACAATGACTACACTCTGTCTCGCGGCGGTATTAGCATTCGCGTTCGGCGCGGGAACCGCCTCCGCACATGCTTCCTACGTCAGCTCGGATCCCGCCGCGAACGCTGTGCTCAAGTCCGCCCCATCGCTCGTCACAATTCACTTCCTCGAAAACGTTGACCTGAACGGCAGCGGCATTGTCATCTACGACGCGAAACACCAGCCGGTGAGCGGGACCGCGCAGGTGGATCGCGCGAACCTCAAGACCATGACGGTGCCGATGACT